>JAHBWH010000006.1 GCA_019637115.1 Myxococcales bacterium
GACACGCGCGGCCTCTACCGCGTGCACCAGTTCCAGAAGGTCGAGCAGGTGGTCATCGACGTGGCCGACAAGGCGCGGTCGATCGAGCACCACCAGCGCATCGTGGCCAACGCCGAGGCGCTGCTGCAGGCCTTCGAGCTGCCCTACCGCGTGGTCGCGGTGTGCGGCGGCGACCTCGGCGTGCCGCAGGCGATGAAGTACGACATCGAGACCTGGATGCCCTCGCGCGGCGGCTTCGGCGAGACCCACTCGGCGTCGCGCTTCTACGACTACCAGGCCCGGCGGCTCGATCTGCGCTATCGGCCCAAGGACGGCGGCAAGCCGCAGTACTGCCACACGCTCAACAACACCGTCGTCGCGAGCCCCCGCATCCTGATCGCGCTGCTCGAGAACCACCAGCAGGCCGACGGCACGATCCGCGTGCCGGCGGCGTTGCGGCCCTACGTCGGCGGGCGCGCGGTCCTGGGCCGACCGGTGTTCTGACGGCGGCGCGGCGCGAGGCGAGCACGAGCTCTCACTGGCCGCCGAACAGTCCGCCGCCGCCGCCGCCGAAGCCGCCGCTGCGGGGCGCGCGCTCGGCCGCCTCGTTGACGCGGAGGGCGCGGCCGTCGAGCTGCTTCCCTTCCATCTGGTCGATCGCCGTCGCGGCCGCCGAGGCGTCCTCGAACGTCACGAAGCCGAAGCCGCGGCTGCGGCCCGTGTCGCGATCCTGAATGACCTTCGCCTCGATCACGGCGCCGAACTTCTCGAACGCGCGGTAGAGGCCGTTGTCATCCGTGCCCCAGCTGAGGCCACCCACGAATACTTTGGTCGTCATCTCTCGTCACACTTTCTCGTGGCTCGCGGTCCTGCGCCGTCCACCACATCGTTCGAGCTCACGCTGCGCGCGAGCCCGAAGGAGGCGCCGATCGCCTCCCAACGCTCTCCCGAGACGCCGTCGTCACCGTCGCGGCTCTCGCCGTCGCGGTTCACTGCGTTTCGTCTCTTCTCCATCGTCCAGCCGTCAGAACCCTCGAACACACCGCTTCAGGCACACCGATGCGGGGTTGGGAACCGGGCAACGATAGATGGGCTCGGAGCGAGCCCTCGCGGGGAGAGTCGCACCTTTCTGGCGTTTGTCCACCTTCTTCGCTCGACACACCACTTTTATCCCTCGGGGTTCAGGCCGAGAGCACGACGAGCGCGCGCCTTTTCGTGAGCGCGCGAGCGCTGCCTCTCGGGCTTCACGCGGCAGGGTTCAGGCCGAGAGCACGACGAGCGCGCGCCCTCTCGTGAGCGCGCGAGCGTGCGCGCGCAGCGTGTCGGCGCCCGCGGCGGACATCGGCCAGCCGTCGGGGATGCGCTCGAGCAGGCCCTCGCCGAAGAGTGGCCGCAGGCCGAGGTGATCCATGTGGACGTAGCCGATGTGGCAGCCGCAGACGGCCTCGGGGCAGCGGCGAGGGCGGAGCGCGTCGTCGAGCGTCCCGTCGTAGAGGTTCGCGATGATCTCGTCCCGGATGAAGTGGCACCGGCGCACGTCGCCATCGCCGTCGACGCTGATCACCGTCTCGCCAGCCCCGCACGCGCGGCCGCGGCTCGGGTGCCGGACGGTGTTCACGCGAAAGAGCGGGTCGACGGCCTCGATCGCTCGGACGTCGTCTTCCACGTAGGGCTCGGCCTTCACCGCGTTGACCCACAGGTAGACCTCGGCGGGGAGCGCGGCGCGCATGGCCTCGATCTCCGGGATGAACTTCCGAAACCCGACCATGCCGACGCTGTAGCGCACGCCAGCCTCGCTCAGCGCCCGGCAGCGCGCGAGGAAGCGGCCGCGATCGGTCCACTCCGGATGGTAGGTGCACCAGAGCGCGAGGCGCGTGGGGTCGGCGGCGGCGAGCATCTCGGCCGCGGGGAACGAGAGGTTCGTCTGCGCCGCGACCCGGCGGACGTGGGGCAGCCGCGAGAGCTCGACCATCGCCTCGCGGTAGGCACGGCGCACGAGCGCCTCGCCCCAGGGCGTGAAGAGGATGGACACCGGCGCCTCGCGCGCGCGCACCCACGCGACGAAGCGCGCGAGCGCGGCGCGGTCGCGCGCGAGCTCCGCGCGCGACTCCTTGCGCTTGGCGAAGGGGCAGTAGGCGCAGCCGTAGTTGCAGCTCGAGAGCGGGCCTCGGTAGAGGATGGAGAGCGGGCTCATCGCGCCTCCGAGAGAGCGGTACGTATGCACCGCGCGACGCGAGCGCCTTCACCCTCTGGTTCCGCCGAGGCCGCGAGCTCGAGCGCGTCATGGGTTTCCGCGGGCGTCATCGCACGGCGCTCTCGTTCATCCGCGCGACCACGCGCGCGGACCGGAGCGCGGGGCCGATGCGGTCGCAGCGCTCGAGGCCGAGCTCGGTGAGGGTGACACGCGCGCCCTCGCGCGTGGCGAAGCGCGCGTCGACGACGGCGCGGAGCTCCGCGAGCTCTTCCAGGGCGTCGCTCCCGAAGCGCGACCGGTAGGCGTCGAGGTCGAGCCCTTCGTCGCTCAGCAACGAGAGGATGACGAAGCGGCGGCGGCGGTCTTCGTCGTCGAGCACGTAGCCCCAATCGGCCACGGCGTGCTCTGCCTCGGTGCGCGCGGCGTAGCGCTCGAGGATGCCCCGCACCCCCTTCGCGCCGACGGCGTACGCCGACGCGTAGTGCACGCGCTCGGTGTACGAGCGCGCGCCGCAGCCGAGCCCGACCATGCCGTCGGCCTGGCAGCAGTACACCGGGCCCGCGTCGCGGGGGACGTCGACGCGGCGGAACATGCGCATCGAGATCTGCGCGAAGCCCTCGGAGCGCAGCAGGTCTCGCGCCTCCCGATACATCGCGAGTCGCGCCTCGTCCCACGCCGGGTCGACCGCGGTCGCGCGCTGCTTCTCGCGCTGCTTCCCCAGCACGGTGAGCGGGCGGACGTAGAGCGGGTAGAGGTAGATCTCGGTCGCGCCGAGCGCGATCACCGCGCGGACCGAGTCGAGCCAAGTCCGCATGGTCTGCTCGGGCAGGCCGTACATCAGGTCGAGGTTGATCGTCGGGAAGCCGAGCGCCCGCATCCGCTCGACCGCGGCCTCGACCTCGGCGCGCGCTTGGCGCCGGTGCACGCTCGCGTTCTCGGCGTCGACGAGGCTCTGCACGCCCATGCTCACGCGGTCGATGCCGTGCTCGCGCAAGACCCCGAGCGCGTCCGCCGTCGCGGTCTGCGGTGAGGTCTCGACCGAGCAGGGGATCGCGTCGAGGTCGGCGCCGAGCGAGCGCGCGAGCCGGAGCACGCGGTCGAGCTGTCGGGGCTCGAGGTAGGTTGGCGTGCCGCCACCGAGGGCGAAGCGCGCGTACCTCGCGTCCGGCAGCGCCGCCTGCGTCGCCCGCGCCTGTCGCTCGAGCGAGGCGAGGAAGGCCTCGACGCCGTCGTCCTCGACGCCCGTCACGGTGAAGAGGTTGCAGAAGCCGCAGCGCTGCTCGCAGAAGGGCACGTGGACGTAGAGCGAGAGCGCGTCCCGCTTCTCCTCCGCCCAGAGCTCGCGGAGCGGGATGGCTGGCTCGATCGCGCGGTACGCGGTCTTGTGCGGGTAGGAGTAGAGGTAGGCCTCGTAGGGGGAGCCGCTCAGGAGATCCATGGGGGGTTCAGCGTGACGCACGGCGGGTCCTCGTTCCATCGTCGTTCCACGGAGCACCCGCGGCCCGCGTGGCCATCGATGATCGGCGCGCTCGCCTCGCCGCGCTCATTCCATCACCGCGACGTAGCGATAGACGTAGGCCGGCAGGGAGTCGTCGCGCTGCGCGGCGACGTCGGCGTTCGGCAGCTGCGTGGCCACCACCTGCGCGGCCTCGGGCCCGAGGAGGTTGCCGCGCAGGTCGAGGCGCTCGAGGTGGCGCAGGCGCGGGGCGAGCTGCACGAGGGTCGCGACGGCGTCGTCGCGCAGCGTCCCGTCCGAGAGGTCGAGGGTGCGAAGAGAGCCGATCAGGCGCCCGCCGGCGACGACCCTCAACATCTCCTCTCCGAGCTCCGCGTTGCGCAGGCCGAGGTGCACGAGCGAAGGCGGCCAATCAGCGGCGAGGAAGGCGCGGACGTGCCGGGGCGCGAGCCGTGGGTTGTTGGCGAGGCCGCGGATCGGGTCGAGCGCCTCGGCGTCGTAGCCCGTGGCCGGGTCGTCGACCTCGCCATCGAGCTCGACGTCCTCCACCGCGCAATACGCGAGGCCCCCGAGTGAGAGGACGAGGCGCTCGAGCTGAGGCAGCTCCGCGGCGACGAGCGCGTCGAGGTCGGCGGGGGTGGTCTCGGCGTCGAGCACCGCGAGCTCGCGCAGGCGCGGGAACGCGAAGCGCGGGGGGCGCCCGATCGAGCTGCCCTGCACGTGGAGGCGCTCGAGGTCGGGGAGCACCTCCGCGAGCGCGTGGAGGTCCGGGAAGCGAACGTACGCCGAGGCGGCGACCGGCGTGCCGTGGCCGAACGCGAGCTCCTTCAATGTCCGCGGCGCGCGCTCGAGCGCGCGGATGGCCGCGGGCCACGGGTAGAGGTGGTTGTCGTCGGCGACGTCGTGGACGAGGAAGCGCTCGGGTAGCGCATCCAAGACGAGCGCCTCGAGGCGCCGCGCGACGGGGCGCGAGAGGATCGCCTCGACCCGCTCGGCGAGCGCGCGCTCGTGGTCGTGGCGCGCGCGGGGGGCCGCCTCACGGGCGCGCTCGCCGCGCTCGGAGGAGACCACGGCGCGCTGCAGGAACCCCGATCGCCACGAGACGGGGTCGACCACGCCCAGGAGCGCTTCGCCGAGCAGCGCGGGGAGGGCCGCCCGCTCTTTGGCGCGCAGCTCGCCGCGCGTCGGCGCTCGATCGCCGACCGACCCATCGCCGAGCTCGGCCGCGTGCTGCAACGCGATGAGCTCGCCCCAAGGGTGACCATGGGTCTGGAGCCAGTCGGAGAAGACGAGCAGCGCGTCATCCGACGGGTCGTCGCCCAGGCGTGCGACCTCGGCCGCGATCGCGGCTGGGTCGAGCGCGCTCACGCACCCTCGCGGTCGTCGGCGAGGCGGTCGGAGGAGGCCCGATGAGCGGTCGGGGGCGACGAGGCCCCCGCGACGCCACCGTGGGCCGTGAGCGCCGCGATCGCTGCATGGACCAGCGCGCTCACGTCCCCTCCCCGTCGCGGGCTCGCGCCTCGAAGAAGACCTCGCCGTAGGGGACCGTCCAGACGATCGGGTGGCCGACACGATGGCCGACGTAGCCGTCCTCGCCATAGAGGGTGCCGTGGTCGGCGCAGAGCAGGAGCAGCGTCGGGGCGCGGCGCGCGGTGATCGCGTCGACGAGGCGCGGGAGCTGGGCGTCGACGTAGGTGAGCGCCGCCTCGTGGCTCGCGAGCGAATCCTCGGTCGCGCCGGGCAGGTAGAAGCGGTTGGGTTGGTGGATCGCGCTGACGTTCACGAAGAGGAAGACGCGCTGGCCGGCGCGTCGCGCGAGGATCGAAGCCGCGAGCTCGAGCTGGTGCTCCGTCGAGCGAGGATCCGTGACGCCGAGGGCCTCCGACCAATGGGCCTCCGCGAAGAGGTCGGGCAGGACACGACCGAGCGGGTTGCGCTGGTTGAAGAACCCGGTGCCGCCGACGCAGGCGGTGTGGTAGCCGAGCGCGCGCAGGCCGCTGGGGATGTCCGCGGCGTCCAGCACGCACGTGGCCTCACTCGTGGTCTCGCTGCCCTCGAAGCGCATCGCGAAGCGGCGCGCGTGGCGGCCGGGCGCGACGGGCGTCGGCAAGAAGCCGGCGAAGAACGCCTGATGCGCCGCGAGCGTGAACGAGGCGGGCGTGTGGCGGCGCTCCCAGCCGCGCGGGAGGAGCGCGCGGAGCGTAGGGGTGCGCCCCTCTCGCCACGCGCGCTCCGCGACGTCGAAGCGCAGCGTGTCGAGGGTGACGAGCACGAGGTCGTGCTCGCCGGCGACGAAGGGCTCCCGGGCCAGGAACGGACGCACGGCGCCCGACTCACTCCATGGTGGCGACGTAGCGCAGGATGAACTCGGGCACGGCCTCGCCGCGTTGCTTGTCGCATTTCGCGTTCGGGAGCGCCTCCTTGAGGCCCCGGATGGCGGCCTCGGAGAGCACGTTGCGCGACAGGTCGAGCGTCTTCAGGTGCGCGAAGCGGTCGCGCATGCGGACGAGCGCCTGCGCGCCCGCCTCGTTCAGCGTGCCGCCCGAGAGGTCGAGCGTCTCGAGCTTCGCGACGAGGGCGCCCTCCGCGATCGCGCTCAACATCGCGTCGTCGAGCTGCGCGCTCTGCAGGCCGAGGTGTACGAGGGACGAGGGCCACGCCGCGTCGAGGAAGGCGCGGACGTGCGTCGCGTCGACGTTCGCGTTGTGGTCGTAGACCTCCATCTTTTCGAGATCCGTCGCCGGATACGAAGCTGGGTAGGACGCCTCGTAGTCGTCGCCGGCGTTCTCGTAGGGGTCATAGAGGTCGTCGAGCGTGCAATACGAGTAGCCGCCGAGGCCGACCGTGAGCCGCTCGAGCTTCGGCAGCGGGGACTTCGCGACGGTGTCGAGGTCGCTCGGCTCGGTCTCCGCGAAGCGCAACGTGAGCGACTTCAGCTCGGGGAACGAGAGGCGCTCGAGCTCGCCGCGCGAGGTGCCCTGCGCCTCGATCGTCTCGAGCTTCGGGAGCACGCTCGCGAGCTTCGCGAAGCTCGGGAGCTTCACGTAGGCGGCCGCGGCGGTGGGCGGCGGGTCACCGAAGAAGAGGTGCTTCAAGCCGGCGGGCGCGCCGGCGAGGGCGTCGAGCGTCTCGGGCCAGGGGTCGATGATGTCCTCGATGGACGTGTCCCAGTCCCGGTGGGGCGCGAAGCGCGCGGGCTGCGCGTGCAGCGTGAGCTTCGTGAGGCGGCGCGCGGCGGGGAGCGCGAAGAGCACCTTCAGCCGCTCGGCGAGGACGATCTTCTCGGCCGGGGAGGCGATGATCGCGTCCGTGAGGAAACCGTAGGAGAAGTTGAAGCGTGTCGGGCGGGCGGCGCGCGCGAGCTCGCCGAGGACCTCGACGCCGGACTCTTGCAGGAGCGCGCGCTCTTCCTTCTCGAGCTCGCCGCGCTTGCTCGCGTTCGGCGCGGTGGCGATCCCGTGGTGCAACGCGATGAGCGTGCCCCAAGGGTGGCCCTTCGACTGGAGCCAGTCGGCGAAGACGAGGTAGGCGTCGGGCGAGGGGTCGCGCTCGAGGGCGGCGAGCTGCTCCTCGAGCGCCGCGCCATCGAGCGAAGCCTTCGGGGCGCTGTCGACGACGACCTCCGCGTAGCCCTTCTTGGTCTTCTCGGCGACGAGCTTGTTCGCGTCCTTCTCGGCGGCCTCCGGGCTCGCGAAGGACTTCGTCTTCTCTTGGCCGGCCGTGCCGATCTTTCCGTAGCGCACGGTGTGCGTCTTCCCGTCGACCGAGACCTCCCAGAACTTGCTCGACTTCCCGTCGTCGAACTCGAAGTATCGCTTCTGCATGGCGCCCTCCTGCTGTGGCGGGACGGTATACGAAGGGCACGCGCGGATCACCCCTGGCGCACGCGCTGCCGGACTCGGGGCGGAGACTCGGGAGCTCGTGCCGGCGACGAGGCCGAGGGCGAGGGCGAGCGCGCTCGAGGACTCGTCGAGCTCCGAGCGCGAGCGGAGCACGAGCGGAGGGTGAGCGGGGACTGGGGACTGTACTCAGAAGCTCGTGCCGGCGACGAAGCCGAGGGCGAGGTCGCTCGAAGACTCGTCGAGCTCCGAGTGCAAGCGGGCGGTGAGGGCGACGAGCGCGCGCCGGAAGGTCGCGCCGGCGAGGAAGCGGAAGCCGATGGGGCTCACCGACCAGGCGTGCGCGCGCCACGGCGTCCGCGTGGCGGAGAGCGGCGACCAGCTGATCTGCGCGATGAAAGCCGCGTGGCGCGCGCCGACGCGCAGGACGGGGCTGAGGTGTCCGTAGGTCGCCATCGCCCCATGATCGGAGCCGTCGACCTTGGCCCACTCGAAGCCGATGCCCGCCCCGAGGGCGAAGCGCACGGTCGACGTGACGTCGCCCGTGATGAAGAAGGGGACGGTCGCGCTGAGCTGGACTCCATGCGCCGAGACGCCCGGCCCGCCGCCGAAGTTGTACACGTAGCCCGCCTGCACGAGCGGCATCCAGCCGCGTTGGCTCGGCGCTGCACCGACGCCTGGCGCGCCCGCGACGTGGCCCACGGCTCCTCGCGGCGGGTTCGTCAGGTGAGGCGCGAGGTACGCGAGGAAGGGCGAGCGGTGGCCGATCTCCGGGTCGGCCTCGAACGCCCGCGTGGCGAGCTCGTACGCCTTGTTCTGCGCCGCCATCGCGTGCGTACGCGCATGACCCAGCGGTAGATCAGAGGCCTGAAACGCGCCGCCGCTGCGCTCGAGGATCAGGATCGCGGCGTCCCAGAAGTACGCGGCGAGGAGCGCGAGCAGCGAGGCGTTCTCGGTCGCGTCGGCGAGACGCGCGAAGCGCTCGAGGTGCTCGGGTCGGGCCGCGCGCTCCGCCGCACCCGCCGCCTCGACGAGGACTCGAGCGTCACCGAAGCGCGCGAGCACGTCGACGATCTCGGCGGCGCGCTGCCACGACGCCGGATCGCGCTCGAGGTCGCGGCTCGCGAGGCGAAGGTCGCCGGTGTCGTAGGCGGCGCGGACGACGGGGACCATCCGCGCCGTGGGCACCGCGATGCCGATGCCCTGGATGCCGCGCTCGACGTTGCCGCGCGCGATGATCATGCCGACGAGGTTCTCGTGCTCGTCCACGATGGGCCCGCCGGAATTGCCAGGGTTGACGCTCACGCTCAGCGTGAGCCGTCCGTCGTCGCGCGCGCCGCTGATGATCCCGCGCGAGGACTGCGGCTGCTCGCGCGCGGCGTCGAGCGGGTAGCCGACCACGTCGACCGTCTGCCGCACCGCGAGGGGGCGTGGGGTCGTGGGGATGCGCAGGACGTGCTGGAGCCTCGCCGGGGGCCGCACGAGCAGGACGGCGAAGTCGAGCTCCTCGTCGCGCCGGACGACCACCGCGGGGAGGAGGCCGCCGCCGTTCGGCATTCGGACCGCGACGTGCTGGGCGCCGCGCACGACGTGGGCGGCGGTGGCGATCACGCCGCGGGGGTCGATGACGAAGCCGCTGCCGTGGCCGACCTGGGGGATCGCGACCACCCGCCGGTGGTATCGGCCGCGGAGCTCCTCGGTGGTGACGCCGCCGACGGCGAAGACGCGCACGGTAGCGGCGTCGACGAGGCCGTAGCTGAGGCCGTGCGCGAAGGGGGTTGGCGCCGACGCGGGTGGAGGCGACGGGATGTGCTCGGTGGAGCCAGCGGGGGAGGCGGCGGGCGGCGGAGGCACGTGCTCGGCCGATGTGGGCGGCGCAGACGTCCGCGCGGGGGCTGTTTGTTGCGTCGGCGTCGGTGCAGGGGACGTCAGGTCCCCGGACTGCGCCGCGGCCAGGGGGACGAGCGTGAGGGAACCACAGAGGAAGGCTGCGGCGCCGAGCGCGACGGTGCATCGAGGGACGAGGAGCAAGGCGCGACTCTGCCAGGTTGGGCGTTGGGTCGCCTCCCCCATTTGGGGTAGCAGGCCGTCGGCGAGGTCCGCCTTCGACAGGCTTCGTGCTCGTGCACCTTCTGTCGACTTCGCCGAGGGAAAACGGACCTCGTCACGGGCCCCAGAGAGAAGGGGTCGTCGAAGGACTCGAAGTGCACCTCGGCGGCGGGCTCCGCAGGCCGTTCCACAGATCGCGACACCGTCCCCGCACTTCCTGCCGAGCGCCCGCTCCCTCGGGCGGGACGTGTCACGACTGGCGTCCTGACCCGATGGCTCCGTCCGGCGTCCGCGTGCCCAACACCCCCCGGGCTCGCGCCACCACTGTCAACCACACCACCGCCGGACGGGGTCTCGTGTCAGCTCACGACCTGGTTCGGTCAGCGCGCTCGATCAGCGCGCTCGATCAGCGCGCTCAATCAGCGCGCGAGGACCAGGCCCACGGCGACGCTCGGCCCATGCAGACCGCCGGCCTCGGGGTAGGTCGGCTCGCAAGGGGCGAGCGCGCACGACGAGAGGTCGGGGCGGGTCTCGTCGAGCCCCACCATGCCGCGGAGGTATCCGACCTCGAGCGAGAGGCCAAGCGTGAGCCGCCCGAGCGCGCGCCCGAGCGTCAGGCGCGCCCCGCCGCCGATCGCGGGGACGCGCGCGAGCGATCCCAAGGTGTCTGCGTGGTGCGGGTGTCCTTGGACCCGCACGAGGCCCCCCTCGGCGAAGAGCTCCGCGCCCACACGCCACCGCTCCAGCGCGAGGTGCAGGGGACGGAGAGCGAGCCGCCCGAGGAGGGCGAGCGCGCCCACGTCGCCGCTCTGAGTCGAGGGCCGGTTCCCGAGCGCGCCGACGCCGAGGCTGATCCAGCGCCACCGCGCCCCCACACGCAGACCTGGCGCGAAGGCGTACGTCCGCGCCCAGAAGAACCGCCCCTGCGCTTCGACCTCCACGCCGAGCCCAGCGTCCCACCGCGGCGCGGTCGGGACGGCTTCTCGGAGGCCGTCGTCGACACTCGGACCTCCACTCGGGTCGACCGCTGCCCGCGGTCGGGGAGCGTCGAGCCCTTCGGAGCGTGGGGCAGACGCGCTGGCGCCCTCGGAGGCCGAGGAGGCCTCCGAGCTCATGATGGGATCGGAAGGTGCGGCGCGATCGGAAGCTCCGAAGGGTCCAGAGCTGCTGGCGCCGTCGCTGTCTTCGGACCCAGATCGCTGGGCGTCGACGGGTGCAGAAGGTCCGCTGGCGGTCGCTCGAGCCTGCGGGTCGACCGCAGGGGGCTCCGGCCCGAGCGCCGCGAGGTCCGCGAGCAAGAGCGCGACGGCGCGGGTCCTCGCCGGCTCTGGCACGTCCGAGAGGTCGACGGTCGTCGCGCGCGCGCCCACATCCCACCGCGCCTCGAGGCGCGCGGAGGAAGCGCCGCAGTCGCGGACGATCAGCGCGGCGGCCACCACCTCCCCGCGAAGGGCGGCGCCGAGCTCGGTCTGGTCGATCCAAGGGCAGCGCTCGACGCTCGGCTGCGCGTAGGCCACCCGCGAGAGGCTCGCGAAGGTCGACAGGGCGACCGCGAACGCTGCCCATCGGGCGGGTCCCCTGCGACGGGGCTCTCCAGGCGTTGCGCCGCTGGTCAGGGGGCCCACCGCTCGACCCGCGCCCGCGAAGGCTGCCCATCGGGCGGGTCCCCTGCGGCAGGGCTCTCCAGGCGTTTCGCCGCGGGTCAGGGGGCCCACGGCTCGACCCGGGCCCGGTTCGGCCCGTCTGGGAAGTCCTGGAGATAGGCCCGCGCCGCGTCGGCGGCTTCGTGTCGCCGCCCCGCCCGACCGAGCGCGCTCACCCGACGCGCGAGCGCCGCCTCCCGCAGCGCCTCTGGGAGGCCGAGCGCGAGGCTGCGCTCGAGGTGCCGCGCCGCGTCGCTCGGTCGATCGAGCGACTCGAGCTCGATACGTCCGAGAGTGTAGGCCGCCAGGGCGACCTTCGGATCGTTCGGATGCTCGTCGAGGAGGCGCGTGAGGGGACCAACCGCGTCTTCGGGGTGGCCGGAGAAACGCGCGACGTCCGCGAGGGCCCAGAGCTCCGCCGGACCTCGGGCGCGCTCGGTCTCACGCTGGACACCCGACGAACCGAGCGCCTGGAAGGCCTCTTCGTATCGCGCGCGAGACGCCGCGGTACGCCACGTGATCGCGTCGCGGGGCCCGGCCCCCCGCGGGTCGAGGCTCATGGAGGTCGCCCTGCGCGGCGCGAGCTCCTCCAACGAGCGCTCTCTCAGAGGCTGCAGGGGGGCCTGCCTGGAGCCGGGCGAGGCCGCACTGCGCGACCCTTCGGATGCGGCAGCCTCGACGAGGGCCGCGTCGGCGACGGCCTCGCCCGGCGTCGCGAGCGAGGCCGGGACGAGGAGGGACGCGCCCGCCTCGAGCCGCTGCGCGTGGTCGGGGACGCCGGGCCCGCGCACGACCACCGCGCCACGCTCCACCACGACACGCACGCCCTCGGCGGAGCGATCCACCTCAAAGACGGTGCCCACCACGTGCACGGACGCCCGACCGCACTCCACCCGCCACGCGCGCGGCCCGCCGGGGCGCACCTCGAAGCGCGCGCGCCCTTCGCGGAGCGCGAAGCTCACGGCCTCGACCCCATTCTCGAGCAGGTCGAGCCGCGCCCCGGGGCCCACGCGCACCGTCGATCCGTCCGAGAGCGCGACGTCGGCGGCCAGCGCGCGGGGGAGCGGCTCGCCGTTCGCCAAACGCAGCGGCCCCGGCTCGCCCTCTGCCCCGCCGAACGCGACGAGCCCGACGAGCAGCCCGCCGACCAGTACGACGACCCCCGCAACGGAGAGCCCCACGGGCACCCAGCGACGTCCGCTCCGACGTGAGGCCAGGTCGCGCCGGGCGTCGATCGCCGCCCACATCCGCTGCACCCGCGCCTCGTCGGCGCGGTCACGCAGCGCGTCCCGCGCCCGCTCGCGCTCAGACATCACCCACCTCCACCTGCCGCGCCCCTTTGGCCGCGGCGTCTTCTGCGGCGTCTTCGGTCTGCAGATGCGCCCGCACCACGTGCTCCGCCCGCGCGATCCGTCGCTTCACGGTCGCGAGGGAGCACCCGAGCAGCCCGGTCGCCTCGACGAGCGAGTGGCCCTCGAGCACGACCAAGACCCACGCCGCCCGCTCCTCGAAGGAGAGGGCGTCGAGCGCCTCGTCGAGCAGCGCGAGCTCGACGCGCGCCTCCTGCCCGGCGTCCACCCGCGCCTGGAGCGCCAGCGGCTCGTCGTCGCGCCCGCGCTCGAGCCCGATCAGGCGCAGGAGCTTCCGGCGACGGAACGTCTTGTGGACGCGGTGGACCACGATCTGCACGAGCCACCCGCCGAGGCGCTCGGGCTCGCGCAGCTTCGTGAGGTCGCGGAGCGCCTCGATGAAGGCGTCTTGGACCGCGTCCTCGATGTCCGGCCCGTGACGGAGCAGCCGCGCCGCGACCGTAGTCACCTTGTGCACGTGGCGCCGATAGATCGCCTCCTCTGCCCAGCGGTCCCCGCCGAGGGCGCGCGCGACGAGCTCCGCGTCCGACGCGGCGGTCGGCAGCGCGGCGACGCGCGCGGCGTGGGCGGAGGAACGCACGTCCCTAGGGGCCACGGGCGGCTCGGATCGGCTCACGTGAGGATCGTCCACCCCGAAGGGTCGGTCGCAGCCGCGGCAGATTCCATGAGGACCACGCCACCAGCGCGCGGAGGAGGCCGAGCGGTCCTGGCGTGGTGGGTGACGTGGGCTCGCGCGCAGTGAGCGAACGACGTTTCGCTCGACGAGCGCTCCATCCTCTCGCGGCAAGGCCTCGACATCGAGTCGCGGCCGCCCCGACATCGTCTCGCGGCGCCCGACGTCGTCTCCATGGCGGCCATGCCCGGCCGTCTCTTCGCCTCTCGAGAGGGACGCGAGCCAACAGGCTGGCCGGTCGCTCCGCCGTTCGCCGTCCAGAACGCCTGCTCACTCGCCTCGCCCTCGGGCAGCTCGCCGCACCTCGAAGGAGCCGCGCGGGACGCCGCGAACGCTTGTCACGAAACAAACCGCATTCTCGATGAAGAAAATCGACGTTCGCGTGAGCCGATGCCGAGCGCTGGGGGCCCGTCACGTTCAGACAGCAGCTGGCTGCTCAGGATGAGGAGAACGAGAATGCGATTTGCCGCCGTCGTCATCATTGCTTCCGCGATGTTTTCCGGATGCTTCGAGGAGGAAGAGAAGCCGGTGCTCACGCCCGCACCCACGAGCTCCGAGTGCGCGGACGACGCGGGCATCTGCGGGAGCACCGAGCTCTGCAACGGGATCGACGACGACCTCGACGGTCTCATCGACGAGGGATGCGTCGCTGATGATGACGCGGGCGCCGCCCCCTGCTTCGACGACGACTCGGGTGTCTGCGGGAGCACCGAGATCTGCAACGGCGTGGACGACGATCACGATGGCCTGATCGACGAAGGTTGCTTCGACGATGACGGCGGTGTCCCGCCGACCTTCGACGATGACGCCGGCATCCCCCCGACCATCCACGACGATGCTGGCGTGCCCTGCTTCGACGACTCGGGCGTCTGCGGGAGCACCGAGATCTGCAACGGCGTGGACGACGACCTCGACGGCCTGATCGACGAGGGCTGCTTCGACGACGACGCGGGCGGTCCCGTGATTTTCGACGACGCGGGCCCCTGCGTCGCGGACGCGGGCGTCTGCTGAGCGACGTCCCTCACGCCCTCGGGCGACGATGAAGGCCCGCGCATTGCGCGGGCCTTTCGTCGTCCGTCGCGGCTTCGACCGCGACCGACCGAGTGAGCGCCGCGCCGAGAGCTCGCGCCGTTCGGAGAGGCCGTCGAGCTCCGAGCCTAGGTTCCCCCGCTTCTCCCGTCATGCGCGCCGCAGCTGGGCGGCTCGCGAGATCGGCTGAGCTTCAGCGCACCGGCGCCCGCAGAGGGAAGGGCGGGTGGACGGGCGAGAAGGTGCCCGTGCCCGTTTGTCCCGACCCGTTCTCTCCCCAGCACCACACGCGCCCGCCTTCCGCGAGCACGCAGGCGTGCATGCCGCCGGCGGTGACGTCGTACGCGTCGCCGAGCCACCGCCGCGGCACCTCGAGCGCGACGTGGCTGTAGAGCAGGTCCGGGTTGCGACCCAGCTGCGCGCGGCTGTTGTCGCCCCAGCACCAGACCGAGCCGTCGATTCGGACCGCGCAGCTGTACTGGTTGCCTGCGCCGATCGCGATCACGCCGTCGAGCGGCACCAGGCCCGCGCCCGTGTCGCGCTGGACGACCGTCACGCCGACTCCGGGCAGGCAGGTCCCCGACTGACACGTATGGTCTCCGCGACAATCTGCCGTGCAATCGAAGGTCACCGGCGCGCCCGCTTGACCGAGCGTGTTCGCGCCCAAGCAGCGGACCAAGCCCTCGGGGCTCGTGACGAAGCACGTGTGGCCTGGCCCCGTGGCCACGTTGCGGACCTCTTCGCCCGCCGCGGGCGCGTACACCTGACGCGGCTCGACGAACCCAGGCGTGATGTCCATCAGGCCGAGCTGGCGATAGGGGTTGCTGCCCCAACAGTAGAGGCCGTCGCCGTTTCGGACGCAGGCGTGCTGCGCGCCGACCGCCACCTCGACGCCACGCACCACCTCCGAGACCCGGCTCGGCGCGAGGACGAGCCCCGCCAGGGAGGGCCGCGCGACGCCCCAGAGGTTCTCGCCCCAGCAATAGATCGTCCCCTCGGCGACGGGACCCGCTCCCGCAGCGAGCGCGCAGGTCGCGTTCGCGCCGGCGTCGATCTGCGTGAGCGCGAGGTCGGACGCGACGCGCACGGGCACGAGGCGACGCTCGGTCGTCCCATCCCCGAGGCGTCCGTCGGGGTTCAGGCCCCAGCACCACCCGAGCCCTCCGCGGAGCACGCAGGTATGACCGCCACCGGCGGACAAGGAGGTCGCGTCGTCCATACCGACGACCGTGTGAGGGATGTCGATCTCGCCCTCGGAGCGACCTGTGCCAGAGGTGATGACGCGTCCCCAGCAATAGACGCGGCCCCCCGAGCGCGCGCAGCTCGGGTACTCACCCACCTCGACGGCGTCCCAGCCGCGACACTCGGCGTCGCGACAGAGATCGCCCTGGCCGCACTCGAGGTTGCACCCACCGCAATGGTCCGCGTGCACCGCGGTGTCCACGCACCCGATGAGCGGGCACATACGCTCGCCTGCGGGGCAGCCGGTGTCGACGCAGGCGCCCGAGATGCATTGTTGTCCCGACGCGGCGCACTGAGCGATCGCCGGTCCCTCGTCGACGCGGCCGTCGCAGTCTTGGTCGATGCCGTCGCAGAGCTCGGCCGCGCCTGGATGGATCGTGCGATCCGTGGGCGCGCAATCGCCCGTGCGCGGGACGTAGTTGCCGGGCGGCAGGCAGCTCGAGATCCCGACGGCGGAGCCCCAGCCGTCGCGGTCCTCGTCCAGGTACCAGGTCCCATCCGTGATGGCCTCGTCGACGCGGCCGTCGCAGTCGTCGTCGATGCCGTTGCAGCGCTCGGGGGCGCCCGGGTAGATGCGCGCGTTACCGTCGTCGCAGTCGGAGGGCGACGCTCCACAGAAGGCCGCGGGGAATCCGTCGCCGTCGGCGTCCTCGAGCCGACCGTCGAAGACGGCGACCCCATCGCAGTCGTCGTCGATCCCATTGCAGCGCTCGCTCGCCCCCGGGTGCACCTCGGCGTCCGAGTCGTCGCAGTCCAGCGCGTTGAGCACGTAGCCTGGCGGCGGCGCGCAGCTGGCGACGGGCTCCGCGCCGGGATCGCCGTAGCCGTCCCCGTCGGCGTCGCGGTACCAGAGCACCGCGCGGGCGTTCTCGTCGATGCGGCCGTCGCAGTCGTTGTCGATTCCGTCGCAGACCTCGACGAGCGCGGGGTTGCGCATCGGATCGGTGTCGTCGCAGTCGTCACCCAAGACCGCGAAGCGCGCGCTGCCCGGGCAGGCCACGAGCGGCCGGAGGGTGTCGCCGCGGCCGTCGGCGTCCATGTCGACGAAGCCATCGACGCCGGTGTCTTCGTCGACGAGGCCGTCACAGTCGTCGTCGCGGCGGTTGCAGACCTCGGCCATGCCCGGGTGGATCGAGGGGTTCCGATCGTCGCAGTCGGTCCCGCAGCGATCGCCGTTGCAGCACCGCGCGTCGACGTACGTGTCGCCGTCCTCGTCGCGATCGCCGAAGGTCGATGGGTCGCAGTCCTCGTCGATGCCCTCGGGATCGCAGACCTCGAGGGCGCCTGGGTTCACGGCGGGGTTGGCGTCGTCGCAGTCGTTGCCGCCGCAGAGCACGTCGTCGTAGCCGTCGCCGTCGGCGTCGGGGCGGGCGCAGTCGACGCAGCGGTCGCGCGCCTCGTCGCAGCCTCCAGTGTCGCACGGCGACGTCCCCATGACGCAGCCGAGCGCGTCGGCCCGCGGGTCGTCGGGCAGGCAGCGCTCCTGCCCGTTGCAGAACCGACCGTCGTCGCAGTCCGCGGTCGAGGTGCACGTGGCGGCGCCGTCGGGGCGCGGCGTGCCGGTGTCCTCGCGGACGACGTCATCATCACCGCCGCACGCGAACGCGAGCAGGCACACGAGAGGCAACCATCGGCGCACGGCGCATGGTGCGCTCGACCGTGGA
Organism: Myxococcales bacterium; assembly: GCA_019637115.1. Lineage (GTDB taxonomy): Bacteria > Myxococcota_A > Polyangia > Polyangiales > Houyiibacteriaceae > JACKEH01. The sequence goes on from JAHBWH010000006.1 coordinate 17,139, forward strand.
CGACGTCGAGACCCCCCGACGTCCCTTCGCGTGGCGCGACCGTCTCGGGCGCCTGCGAGACTCCTCGCACGCCGCTCGACGCATCGACGGAGCGCCAAGAGGCCGCGTCCAGGCTCGGACACGACCTCTGAAGCTCACGACCTCTGCATCGACGGAGCACCAAGTGGCCACGTCCGGGCTCGGACACGACCTCTGGAGCTCACCACCCCGCTCGATGGATCGACGGAGCACCAAGAGGCCGCGTCCGGGATCGGACACGACCTCTGGAGCTCATGACTCCGCTCGAGGCGTCGGTTCGCTCACTTCTTCGCGTAGCGCTTCTTGAAGCGCTCGACGCGGCCCTCGGTGTCGAGGACCTTCTGGCGACCCGTGTAGAACGGGTGGCTGTACGCGCTCACGTCGACGCGGACGACGTAGTGCTCGACGCCGTCGATCTCGCGCGTCTCCTTGGACGTCAGCGTCGACCGCGTGATCACCTCGTGCTCGTCGTCGATGAAGATCACGGGGTGGTAGGCGGGGTGAATGTCGGGCTTCATGGCGGACCTCACGCGTGGTTTCCGTGCACGCGATCGAGAAAGGGGGCGGATGTATGGCGCGGGGCTCGCGACCGGTCAAGCGCCACCCCACCGTTGTGGTGCAGGCACCAGTGCCGCCCACGACGTGATCCAGGCCGACGAACCGCGCCCGCCGAGGTGATGACCCGCGCCAGCGGAAATGGAGCTCGGCCGTTCTTGCGAGCTGCCTTACTGGACGCGCAGTGAGCCCAGCGAGCGGGGCCTCGTGGGGGGGCCGCCGGGGAGGGACGGGGGATCTGGCGACCGCCTCAAAGGAAGCTGACGTGAGCGCGCTCACCCCAACCGGGTCGCTCACCTTGCGTGCCGACAAAGCTGGAAGTAGCACTTCCCACTTTGATGATGTACCGCCGCACTCTCCTACTGGTCGCGCTCGTCTCGAGCTTCGCAGGTTGCGGCGGAGACGACACCTCGTGTGATGCGGCGCCCTTCACCGACGTGGGGCCCTGGGCCGCGGGCGTGACGACCCTGATGGTCGACGACATCCCGGTGGAGGTCTGGTACCCGGCGCCCGTCGCGAGCGCGGTAGGGATCCCCCGGGACACCTACGACATGCGCGACTCGCTCCCCGCGGGCATTCGCGCGATGATCCCCGCCGACGCCCCGACCACCTTCGAGACCCTGGCGCACCGCGGTCTCCCAGTCGCGACGGATGGCCCGTTCCCGGTCGTCTACTACAGCCACGGCCTCGGCGGCTTCCGCAAGCAGTCCACGGCGATCACGGCTCACCTGGCGACCTGGGGTTTCGTCGTCGTCGCCCCCGAGCACGTCGGGCGGAACCTCGACGCGGTCTTGCTCGCCGCGACGGAGATGGGGCGGATCACGGACGACGCCTACAACGAGATCCTCGCCGCGCACGAGCGGCTGACGATGGAGAACGAGGCCGGAGGCCAGTTCGCTGGCGCGCTCGACCTCGCGCGCGTCGCGGTCGGCGGCCACTCCGCGGGCGGCGGCGCGATGCAAGCGCTCGTCGACGATCCTTCGCTGAGCGCGCGAGCGTGGTTCGGCCACGCGACCGTGGTCGCGCCCCAGACCTCGACGGCGCCCGGCCTCTTGGTCGGCGGGACCTTGGACGGCCTCGCGACCCCCATGGCGATGGGCAACCTCTTCGACGATCGGGTGATCGCGGAGCCAGCCCGCCTGCTGCTCGTCGAGGGCGCGGGTCACCTCGCGTTCACCGACATCTGCCTCATCGGTCGCGAGCGCGGCGGCGTGCTCCGCATCGCGCAAGACGCGGGCGTCGAGCTCGACGAGCTGCTCATCACGCTTGCGACGGACGGGTGCCAGGCCGAGGCCCTCCCGGCGGAGGCGGCGTGGCCCGCCATCAACCACTTCACCGTCGCGCATCTGCGGGCGCACCTCGGGGCCGTGGGGCCAGGGCCCGAGGTCGACGGCCTCGGTGACGCGGCCGCGCAGTGCTTCGCGCCGAACCTCAGCCGCTACTCCGCGCGCTGAGGGCGCCGTCGTTCTTCCCAGTCTCTCTGGTGGTGTCTTCTTGGTGTGTCTCTCTTGGTGTGTCTTGGAGGTCTCATGCGGTACGCACGCTCTTCGCTCGTCTTGGTCGCGCTCCTCTTCTCCTTCGGCTGCGGTGACGACGACGGAGACCGCCCCGGCGCGGACTCCGGCACGCCGGTCCCGGGCACGGACTCCGGCACGCCGATCCCCGGCACGGACTCCGGCACGCCGATCCCCGGCACGGACTCCGGCACGGTCGACCCCGGCACGGACTCCGGCACGGTCGATCCCGGCACGGACGCGGGCATGACCGACCCGGCGCGGGATCCACGCCTTCAGTCGGACCCGAGAGCGGGCTATGTGAGCTGCGGGGGCGCTTCGTGCGAGGTCCCAATGAACGCGTGCTGCACCAGCATGTCTGGCCAGACCTGTGGACCACCGAGCTCCTGCTCGGGCGGCCTGATTGCGCAACCCGGCTACTGCGACGGCCCTGAGGACTGCGCGGGCGGCCAGGTCTGCTGTGCACCGGGCGGACTGTCCGACGTGTTCGCCGGCACCGGAACAACGTGCGAGGCATCGTGCACGGGCACTCGTGTAATGATGTGCCAGACCGACGCTGACTGTCTGGCGGGCTCGGCCTGCCACACGTGTTGGCCCCCCATGCGGATGGGCAACATCGTCGGCATCTGTGGTGCCGCGGGTGGTGGCTGCCCCAGCCCGTACGAGAATCCATGAGGCGGCTGCTCGCTGGCTTTCTGCTGGTGGCGACCGCGTGCAGCGACTCGGCTCCTCCGGACGCTCCTGACGTTGGGGTCGAAGCCGAGGTTCTTCCGGGCGAGGGCATTGGACCTCTGCGCGTCGGAATGCGCTACGCGGAAGCACTCGAGGCGCTAGGGCCTCTTGAGGGTGTGTTCGTCGCCAACCGCCTCGCCTTCGGACGCTACAACTCCCTCCGCGTGGAGGTGGTCTTGGTCTCGGCCGACGACGACGACGTCAGCGACGACGCGATCGTGATCGGCGTGGGCGCCCTCGACGGCGGAGACTTCCACGGACCGGTCGTCCCCGGGACGTCTCGCGACGCCGTCGTCGCTCGCTTCGGCGAGCCCGACGACGTCGCGGGGGAGACCCAGTACTACCGAGAGGGGTTCGGCCTCGAATACGACGGTGATCGCGTGCTGAAGGTCGGCATCTTCCGGCCCTACGAGGACGCCCCCGTTCCCCCCGAGATGAGACCGGCCGCGACCCGGATCGATCGCTGACCCCACCGCTCGGAGCACCCCCGATGCCGCCCGTGATCTCCTCAGCCCACGTCTCCTCGCCCCGAGCGACGGTGTCCCGCGCGACCCAGCCCCGCGCGACGGCTCCGCACGCGAATCTGTCCCGTTGGCCGCTGCTGACCACCCTCGCCCTGATCGCGAGCGCGCCGCTCCCCGCGCCCGCGAGCGCCGACATCGTCGTCGACGGCGAGCGCGTCGAGGTCGTCGACATGCACCTGCACCCCGGCCACTACGCGAACATCGCGAGCACCGGGCGACGCTTCATCACCGAGAGCCTGCCGCCCTTCGCCCGCCTCTACGCGCCGGCGCTGCTCGAGACCCTACTCGATCCCTACGGCGAGCATGTCGGCATCCGAGAGCAGACCGAGATGGCCGGCGTCGACCACGCCGTGCTCTACGCCGTCTACACCCCCCGCAGCACGGGCTTCTACACGAACGAGGAGCTCGAAGAGGTGCTCTCCGACCCGCGCAACACGACCGCGGGAGGTCGCCCTTGGGCCTACGGTTTCGTCAGCGTGAACTTCGAGGACTTCGCGGAGCCGGGCGTCGCCGAGTCGCGCTACGCCGCGCTGAGCTCGTACTTCGAGCAGCGACCCGACCTCTTCCTCGGCATCAAGCTGGCACATGCCCACCAGGGCGTCCGCTTCGACGACGAAGCGTTCCTCGGCGTGTACGAGGTCGCGGCGCGGCACGGCGTGCCAGTGCTGCTGCACACGGGGTTCAGCCCCTTCCCAGGCACCCGGACCGAGCCCGAGTACTACGACCCGCAGGGACTCGCAGCCGTCATCGAGGCCTACGACGGCGACCACGGCATGCCGCGCGTCGACTTCGTGCTCTCGCACGTCGGGCAAGGCGACCCCCGCGCCGTCAGGCGCTGCCTCGACCTCGCCGAGACGCACGACAACGTCTGGCTCGAGATCAGCGCGCTCGGACGGCCTTTCTTGCTCGACGAGATGGGGCGGCGCGCGATGAGCACCGAGCCTCAATACCCGATGGTCTTCGCCGAGGTGCTCTCCCGCGGGCTGGTCGACCGCACGCTCTTCGCGAGCGATGGCCCGCAGTTCTCCGGGATGGTCCGAGGCTACGTGCAGCGCATGGTCGCCGGGATGCAGGAGGCAGGCTTCGATCTCGACGCGATCCGCGCGGTGATGAGCGGCAACTTCCACTCGCTCTATCTGCAGAGCCGCCCCTGATTGGACTCGAACATGAAGACCCTTCGATCGATCCTCGGACTCCTCACGCTGCTCTCGGTCGCCTGCGGCGACGACGACACCGCGCCCATGACGGACGGCGGCACGGACGCCGCGGTCTCGTCGCGCGGCGCCGTCCGCGGCACCGTCAGCTACGCGCGCGCGGACACCTCGGGTCGCCTGACGGTGGGCGTGTGGACGACCCCGAGCCCCGTCGGTCCGCCCTACGAGTTCTTTGCCCAGACCAACCCGACCTTCCCCCTCGACTACGAGATCACCGGTCTGCCTCCGGGCACGTACTACCTCGGCATCGTCTACGACATCGGCGCCAACAACCCGACGATCCCTGGCCCCGAGGATCCCGTCGAGTTCCCCCCGGCGCCGATCACGATCGAAGGCGGCGACGAGATCGTGTGGGATTTCGAGCTGGTCGACCCCGAGACGTGACGCCCGTTCGCGCAATGTCGCGCGTGGCCTCGGCCCGCCGTTGCGCCGAATCCTCCGTGCCGCCAAGATGGCCGAGCCGATGATTGCTCGCCTCACCGCCTTCACGCTCGTCCTCGTCTCGTTGTCCTCCCTCGCGGCGGCGCAGAGCGAGGGCGAGCCGGTCCGCGACGAAGAGGCCAGGCGGCTCTTCCAGGCAGGCGAGCTCGCCTTCGACGACGCGCGCTACGACGAGGCGCTCGATCTCTTCCAGCGTAGCTATCGGCTCAGCGGCCGGCCGGCGCTTCTCTTCAACATCGGTCAGGCGGCAGATCGCATCCGTCGGGACGAGGTCGCGCTGGAGGCCTTCGAGCGCTACCTGGAGCTCCGGCCCGACGCCCCCAATCGTCGGCAGGTGGAGGTCCGGGTCGAAGCGCTTCAGCGCACCGTGGCCGAGCGACGAGCGGCCGCCGCGAACGCAGAGCAGCGCGAGCGCCGACCGCTCGATCTGAGCGCGCCCACGTCGGAGGAGCCGCGCGCCGAAGCCCCACGGCGACGCACGTGGGTGTGGGCCGTCGTCGGCGCGGTGGTCGCCGTCGCCGCCGTCGGGCTCGTCGTCGGCCTGACCTACGGCCGCACCCAAGACCCGCTCCCTGGCGACGTGGGCCCGGGCGGCGTCGTCTTCGCGTTGCGCTGACGGTCGCGTCTTCACGCGTTCGTGCGCAACTGGACTGATCCCCGACCGAGTAGTTATGCGGGACCTTTCGCCCTCGAACTACCGAACGCTCAGGAGCCCGTCTCATGCATCGACTCTCGTCTCTCGTGCTGCTTATGGCCGCGTGCGGCAGCAGCCTTCCGGCAAACCCTTGCGGCGAGCTCATCCGCGTCGGGGGGACGTGCGTCTGCCCGGACGGATCGACGCCGATCGACGCCTGGCGCTGTGCCCTCCCGGACGGGGGCGTCATCACCGCCCCGAACGCACCCGATGGGTCGGTCGCCGACGCCGAGCCAAGCAGTGACGCGGGCTTGGGTGGCGACGCTTCCTGCGTCCCGACACCCGAGGTCTGCAACGGTCGCGATGATGACTGCAATGGCTCCGCGGACGATGCGCCTGAGTTCGAGTGCGTGTCGAACAGCCGAGGAGAATGCACTACGGAGTGTGGCTCGACGGGAACGCGCGATTGCAGTCCTTCGAGTTGTACCTGGACCTTCTGCACCCCTCCGACCGAGCAGTGCAACTACCGTGACGATGATTGCGACGACCGGATCGACCCTGAGATGCAGACCCTCGTATTCGCTACTGAGTTCGGCGTACGGAATCAGGCTATGCGGTCTTGGGCAATCGGCACCTCGCCTGTAATCATTCTTACGCTCTTCGATGATGGCACCCTTATTGGCCAGCGCTTCGATAGCGAGACTCGCGCTGAGACTGGCTCGTCGCAAGTCGTTATGACTGGCCTCGAGCCATGGGGTCTGACGACCGAAATTGTCCCCTCGCTCGCCGGCGGGTTCGTCATCTTTTACTCGCGGGAGTCCGTGGGTGTCCGAGAGATCGTTGCTCACGAGTACGGAGCGACGTTCGAGTCGGTTCGGTCCTCCATGATTGCCTCCGGGGCGAACGCAGGCAGCGTGGCCGCCGCCCGTGGCACAGATGGATATCTGGTCGTCTTCGAAAACGGAGGGCCACTCCAGATAGTTCGCGTCGCCCCTTCTCTGGTCGCAGGGACCCCGTGGCAGGTGGAACAGGCTGCACCGGGGATGTATTCTGTTGCAGCGGACACGGTGGGAGGGTACTGGCTGACTTACTCCCGTTGGCCAGGGGGCCTATTCGTCCAACGCGTCAGGCCCGAAGGTATTGCGCAGGGTTCAGCGATTTCGATCGATGCTTCCGCACGATGGTCGCACCCGGTGATCGAGCACGGCGACGACACGTTTGGTCTCCTGTTCACGACTCAGGCGTCCGAAGACTATACGCTCCATTTTCAAGTGCGACGGACGGATGGCTCGCTAGTACGAACTCAGAATCTGGGTCCATGGCGACCGGGATACTTCTTTACGACACTGGTCTTTCGTCCATCGAATATTCTGTGGACTGGTTCTCGATGGCTAACGAAGCGCGCTCTACCTGATGGCAGCAGCATCGCCGTGGACTCATTCAACGGCGATGGATCTGCGGCTGAGTCATCTGTCATTGCGACAACGGAGTTCACTGGTGCGATGATGGGCGGAACCGTGCTCCCATCGGGCGCAACGGTACTCACGGTCCCGACAGCAGAGCGGCCGAGGGTGGCTTTGTGGGGCTGCCCTTGAGTGGCGTGTGCGGAAGTCGCGCGCGGCGGGGCTGCGTGGCACCATCGCGCCCGTGACGCGGACCGCCTCGATCGTGCTGCTCCTCCTGTCGGTGAGCTGCGCCTACCCTCGCCGCTCGACCTCGACTTGCCCCGTGTCGGGGGAGGCGCCCTCCGCGCCGGCCGGGATGACGCGGCTGACCTTCACCACCGCCGTGATCCCGCCGACGCAGCGCGGCGGACAACCTTGGGACGAGGACGGCTCCCCGCCCGACGTCTTCGTGCGCGTCTACCGCGGTGACACGTTGCTCTTCGAGTCGCGCGCCGTGGAGGGGCTCGAGGTGGATCTCGCCGCGACGACGCCGAACCTCTTCTTGCCAAACAATCAGCCATCGCGGATCGAGCTGTGGGACTCGGACCAGGTGCTCCCGACCATCATCGGGGTCTGGCGCGGGAGCGGGCTGCCGACGGGCGCGATGCTCGACGGCGACACGCGCATCATGCTCGACGGGCGAGCGACGGTCGGCTTCCGCGTGCTTCCGCCGCTCGCGACGCGCGGCGCCGGCATCCCCACCTACGAGGTGCGCAAGAGCCGCCTCAAGGTGATCGAGGTGATCGAGCACTCGCCCGCCGGCCGCGCCGGCCTGCTACCCGGCGACTCGATCGTCGCGATCGGCGGCGAGTCGGTGCGCGAGCTCGGCGAAGGGCGCGCGGTGAGCGCGCTCGCGCGCGCGTGCAACGAGCGGGTCCAGCTCACGGTCGAGCGGCGCGATGGGCGCACCGAAGACGTCGAGCTCGACGCGGGCTTCGTCTGGACCGCGCGGTGAGCACCCGCGCTCCCTCCCGCCGACGCACCGTGGTCCGCGCGCCCGCCTTCTTGCTGACGCTCGCCGCGATGATGGGCGCGCTCGCTCCGTCGGACGCGCGCGCCGACGTGCAGTGGTCGTCGCGGCTCGGCTTCGGCTTCGGCGCGGCGATGGGCGCGCTCGAGCGGGCGTTCGTGTACGAGAACACGATCCGCGTCGAGGCGCTCTTCGGTGGCCGCGGCGACGAGCACGTGCGCGTCGGCCCCGCGGTCGACCTGCGGACGCGCGCGTTTCGGAGCGCCGAAGGATCGTTCGGGCTCGGCCTGCTCCTGCCGATCGCGCGTGGCTACCCGATCGTGCTCACCGCCACGGCGGGCTACGCCTTCCGGCGCGAGGACGCGCTCGCGGGGTGGGGCAACGGGCCGATCTTCGTGGGCACCGTCGCGTGGGGCTACCGCAGCTACGACTTCCACGATCGGTACCAGCTCGGGTTCCACGTCTTCATCTCGACGCGGCTGCACCTCGACGAGCCCTCGCGGTGGGAGCTGACCGCGGGCATCGAGCTCGACCTCGAGATGCTCTTCGTCGTGCCCGCGCGCTTCCTCATCACGCTCTTCCGGCGTGGCCCTCCCGACGAGCCGTGAGCACCGACCGCGTCGAGCGCTGAGCGACCGCCCACCCACCTGGCCGACCAAACCGGACGGCTCACCCTGCCGACGGTTCGCGCACCGAACGGAACACGTCGAGGAGCGCGTCGGGGCCAAAAGGTTTGGCGAGGAATCCCGAGGCGCCCGCGGCTCGCGCGAGGGCGCGATCCGCCTGCGTCGCCCGCGCGGAGACGATCACGACGACCGGGGCGTGGTCGCGCTGCCGGATCGTCCGACAGAGCTCGAGGCCGCTCATCCCGGGCAAGTTCCAGTCTGCCAGCACGAGCGAGAAGCGTCGCGCCTGGAGCGCGAGCATCGCCGCGTCTGCCGTCTCGGCGACCTCGACCTCGTAGCCTGCATCACGCGCGACCTCGGCGATGAGCTTCCTCATCGACCGAGAGTCCTCCACGACCAGCGCACGCGGCATCCGAGGAGCATGCACCACTCTGGGACCGACGTGGGAGGACAGACGCTCCGACGTCGTGAGATCTGCCGTCCACGCGGCGAAGGGAGGTGACGAGGCAACGACGCCTCGGTTCAGGAGGACGACGATGAGACGGTGGATGATGTTGAAGCTCGTGATCGGCGCGATGCTCGGCGCGAGCGCGTGTGTGGCGCCCGTCGAAGGGTTGGAGACCGACGACGTGGTCGAGGCGACCGCCCCCTACGAGTCGGGGCGCGATTGGGTGGTGATCGAGCGACCCGACGAGGAGTTGGACGAGCTCGCGACGGAAGCCCTCGTGATGACGACCTTCGTCGACGAGGACGAGCGCCGCGTGGAGCGGGCGGTCGAGATCGCGGGTGTCGAGCGTTCGGAGGGAAGCCTGCGGGTTCAGCTCGCCGAGCCCTTCACGCCTGGCGCGCTCTATCACCTCGTCGAGCGGCACGACGATGGCCGCGAGCGGCTCGTCGACTCGCTGTTCGCGGCCGAGTCGCCGGATCAGGCGGAGGCGAGCCCAGACGCGTTCACCCTCGCGACCGCGGTGCTCTATCCCATCGAGGAGATGGCGTTGCCGCCGCCCCCGCCGCCTCCGCCGCCCGGCCAGCTCGAGGTCGCCGAGCGGGTCCCCGCCGACTTCGCGCGGGACGTCCCGCGGGATCTCGACATGATCCGTCTGCGCTTCACGAGCGCCGAGCGCATCGACTGTGCACGGACCGGCACCTCGGCCCAAGCTGGCCGATTGGTCTCCGAGGTCGCGGGCGTACAGAATCACAGCTTCTTTCACGGGCCCGATCAGGCGCAGGCGAGCATCTACCATCGCGGCACGCTCGAGTGCGACGCCGCGCGCAACGAGCTCCGCTTCCGCATCCCGCAGACGGGCGATCTCTACGGGAACGGGTGGTACCGCTTCCGCTCGACCGTGTGGTCGACGGTCGGGAGCCGACGGACGTTCGAGATCATGTTCCGCACCGAGAACCCTGGACTCCGCGTGCAGCTGGTGCAGGTGCAGAACCGCAAGGAGCACTGCGGCGGGATCCCGCTCTTCCGCGACAAATGCGACGTCTACCTGGTCGGGAACGTGGCGATTGACGGCGACGAGGTCTCGACCGTGAAGCTCCCCGATCCGAACGGCACGCGGACGTTCGCGAACGCCAACCGCGACCAGATCTTCACCGTCGACTCGCCTACGATCATCGAGTCGTCGCGCAACGTCGGGCGCGCGGTGCGGCTGTCGATCGTGGGCTTCGACAGCGACAACGACGACCCGCGCAGCGTCGCGCAGGCAGTCGGCGCCGCGCTGGTCGCCACCGGACCGTTTTGCCCGCAGTGCGCGGTGGCAGGAGGCGTCGTGACGGGGATCGCGGCTCTCATCCCGGACAACCGGGACGACTACATGGGGGACATGCAGATCCACTTCACGGACAACACCAATCGATGGAACACGACCGCTCCTCCCGCGGCAGGCGATCCCGGCTACCTCGGGCGCCGCTACGACTTCCCGAATGGCTCGCTGCGCGTCTGGGTGCGCGCCGAAGAGTGGCCGCTCGTTTGGCGTGAGCCTCCCGTGATCCGCTGACCACGAACCGAGGCCGGTCCCGAGCGCCGGCCTCGTCGCTGCACGAATGGGATGAGGCCGGTCCCGAGGGCTGGCCTCGTCGTCTCCACGAATGGGACGAGGCCGGTCCCGAGCGCCCGCCTCGTCGGTCGACGAATGGGATGAGGCCGGTCCCGAGGCCCGCCCAACGCGTCGCTCGCTCGAGCAGGCTCCTCGGGCACGGTGCTCAGTGCACGAGGACCGACTCGCGCTCGCGGATCTCGAGGATCCCGCCCGACGTCGTCTCGTAGCGCACGGCGCCCTCGATCTCCGGCACGAGGAGGTTCGCGTACCCGGCCACCGAGAGCTCGACCTGCCGAGCGGCGACCCACCCGAGCGAGCGACCGTAGGCATCACGAGCCCGCACCATCACCACCTGCTCGTCCTCGCCGCTCTCGGCGGGCTCCTCGTCGAGCACGCCCGCCCAGCGAGGTGCCTGGAAGGGGCCGAGCTGGAAGAGGTGGTGAGGCAACGCGCGGCCCGAGAGCGTGCGCGAGCCGGTGACCGCGACCACACGCTCGCGCATCGCGCGGTACGTGTAGTCGGAGACCCACTGCGGGTTGCAGTAGCCCATGAAGTCCGCGGTGTTCGGGCGGATCAGGGTACGGTTGCGGAAGTCGAAGCCCCAGACGCCGATCGCGCCGCCCGCGTGCGGGAAGGCCGGATCGACGCCCGCCGGGTTGCCACAGGGCGCGTGCGCTCGGCCCATGGAGTGCGCGAGCTCGTGGATCGCCGTGTAGCGAGAGGCCTCGGTGTTGTAGCCGACCGCGACGCCGTAGCGTTGGCTCGCGGCGTTGCGGCTGTTCAGCGGCGCCATGCCCGCGATGCAGCCGCGGCTGCAGAACTCGGCGTAGGTGGCGGTCGGCGCGATGAGGCCGACGTAGTACTCGTCCGCGGGCGCGCCGTCCGTCTGGCGAAGGTTTCCGATGCCGCTGAGCAGGTTGCTCCACGCCTGGCCGCTGCTCGGGGGCAACGTGGAGTTCGTGCTCACGGGCGCGCGCAGGCGGATGCGCACGTCGACGACCGGCCAGAGCGCGAGGAAGTGGTTGCGGAGATCCTCGAGGGCTGCGTCGCTCACGTCGGGCATCCGGCCGCTCCCGTCGGCGTTGTAGCGAATCGGCACGACGACGACGTCGAGGGTGCCGTTGGTCAAGAGCTGGAGATCGAGCTGGCTGCCGTCGCGCGGATAGCGCGTCGTGGCCTCGGCGCCGCGACCGCCGGGCGCGAGCAGACGCACGGACACGGAGGTCTCCGGCGTCAGGACGTCGCGAGGCACGAGCACGTTCAAGGTGGTCGCCGCGGTCTCGACGACCGACGCGCCGCTCACCATGGCCTCCGTGCGGAAGGTGCGCTCTCCGTCGCGAGTCTCGAAGCGCACGAGGGCCATCACCGTCTGCGGCGACCAAGCGCCGGTCGGGCGCACGAAGACGCGCAGCAGCGAGGGCTTGTTGGCGAGCAGAGGGATGGTGCGGGTCGCCGGCGCGCCGTTGACCACGAGGGGCACGCGGATCGACTGGTACATCTCGAGGCCAGAGAGCTCGAGCCCGTCGACCGGGCCATAGCCGGGCGGGGCGCCGTTGTCGTCGGCGCCCGCGTCGAAGCCCGCGTCCTCCATCGGCGGCGCGAACCCCGCGTCCTCCATCGGCGGCGCGAAGCCCCCGTCCTCCATCGGCGGCACGAAGCCCGCGTCCTCGGTCGGCGGCACGAGGCCCGCGTCGTCCGTGGCGGGAGGAGCGCCGCCGTCCGTGACGTCCGGGGCGTCGGTGCCCGCATCGGGCTCGGGCGCCGGATCACGCCCGGAGGCCGTCCCCGAGGCGCTGCAGGCGAGGAGGAGGAGACAGGTCCACGAGAGGCTTGCACGCATGCGGGGCGCCGTGTGCACGAACCGTGCACAGGCGGTCACGATATATTCGTCAATGATCTCGGTGAGGCACGGGGCGACGGCTGTCATCCGCGGAGTGACACGGGCGTGCAGCGGTGATCTGCGCTCGCGAACAGAACCGCGTTCTCGTGATGACGTGCTCCCATCGATTCCGAGCGCCCGTTGATTCCGAGCGCGCGCCCGTTGATTCCGAGGGTGCGCCCGCTACCGTAGGCGCGATGCGGACGCTCGCGTGCCTCTCGGCGCTATTGCTCACATCGGCGGCGTGCGGCGACGGCGCCGCTCCGGGAGCCGACGGCGGCGTCCGCCCACCCGTGATCGCGCGCGACGCCGGCGCACCCGACGTCGGCCCGCCCGCGGACTGGACCCTCATCGTGTTGCCGGACACGCAGTACCTCGCGGCCTCGTATCCCGAGATCTTCGAGGAGCAGACGCGGTGGATCGTCGAGCAGAAGGAGGCCCTCAACATCCAGCTCGTCGTCCACGTCGGGGACATCGTCGACGACAACATGGATGGCCAATGGGCCGCCGCGCATGCCGCGCTGACACGGCTCGACGGCGTCGTGCCCTACGTGCTGGCGCCGGGCAACCACGACCTCGGGCCGGGTGGATCGGCGGCTGACCGCAGCACGCTGATGAACGCCTACTTCCCGCTCGAGAAGTTCGCGGTGCTTCCGTCCTATGGGGGGGCCTTCGAAGCGGATCGGGTGGAGAACACCTACCACCTCGTCCCCACGCCCACGGGCCCGTGGCTCGTCCTCGCCCTGGAGTTCGGCCCGCGCGACCCGGTCGTCGCGTGGGCGCGCGAGGTCGTCCGCGCGTACCCGGAGATGCCGTGCCTCGTCGTCACGCACGCCTACCTCTACTCGGACGACACACGCTACGACTGGGCGCGCTACGGCGCCGCGCAGCTCTGGAGCCCCTACACCTATGGCGTCGCGAGCGACCCCGAGGGGGTCAACGACGCGGAGGAGATGTTCCAGGGCTTCATCGCCGACAGCTCCAACGTGCGCCTCGTGGTCTCTGGCCACGTGCTCAACGACGGCGTCGGTCAGCTCACGAGCGAGCGCGCCGACGGCGAGGTCGTCCACCAGCTCCTGGCGAACTTTCAGTTCGAGCCGCTCGGCGGGGCGGGTTTCTTGCGCGTCATGACCTTCTCGGCTGACGGCCGGCGCGTCGACGTCCGCACCTACTCGCCGTACCTCGACGAGCACCGCACCTCGCCGGAGCACGAGTTCTCGCTCGAACTCTGAGCGATCTTCGCTGCCGCGACTGTGTGCGAGACCGGTCCGCGACCGGGTCGGAGACCGGGTCCGAGACCGGGGCCGAGACCGGGACCGAGACCGCGGCCGAGACCGCGGCCGAGACCGGGCCGAGACCGCGGCCGAGACCGGGCCGAGACCGCGGCCGAGACCGCGGCCGAGACCGCGGCCGAGACCGGGGCCGCGTCCGAGACACGAACTGGTGCACGGGGCCCCGCGTGTGGGCCGATCGGTCACGCGGTCGACAGCGCCGGGGTGGGCCGACACAGTGCCAACCGTGAGCCAACGACATGCTTCTCTCGACCGCGTCGAGGTCGACGGGGTCATCCTCGGCGCGATGGGGTTCGGCGCCCCGACCGCCGACGAGGGCGCCGAAGTGGACCGGCTGCTCGCGTGCCTCGACGCCGGCTTCGACGCGATCGACACCGCGCCGCTCTACGACTTCGGGGCCAGCGAGCGCGTCATCGGCCGGGCGCTCGCGCAGCGGACGGGCGCCCGGCCCCTCGTGCTCACCAAGGTCGGGCTCCGCTGGGACGACCACCACGGCGAGGTGCTCTTCGTCGCCCGAGATCCCGCGAGCGGCGCGCCGATGCCGGTCAGGCGGGACTCCCGGCCCGAGTCGATCGCGCTCGAGGTCGCGCGGAGCCTCGAGCGCCTCGGCGTCGAGCGCCTGGACCTCGTGCAGGTGCACCAACGCGACCCCCACGTCCCGGTCGCCGCGACGATGGGCGCGCTCGCGGAGCTCGTCCACGCTGGGAAGGTGCGCGCAATCGGTGTCTCGAACTTCGAGGCGGCCGACGTCGCGGAGGCGGCGCGCGCGCTCGGCGAGATCCCGCTCACGAGCTTGCAGAGCGAGTACAGCCTGCTCGCGCGCGAGATCGAGGCGGGCCCCTTCGCCGCAGCGCGCGACGTCGGCGCGGGGCTCTTGGCCTACTCGCCGCTCGCGCAGGGTCTCCTCACCGGCGCCCACGGCCCGGAGCGCCGCTACGCGTCGGACGATTGGCGCGCGGACACGCCGCGCTTCTCGCGGCGGGCGCGCGCGCGCATCGCCCGCGCGCTCGACGAGGTCGCGCGGCCCATCGCGCGGCGGCACGACGCGACGCTCGCCCAGGTCGCGCTCGCGTGGGTCCTGCATCAGCGCGGGGTCGCGGCCGTGATCGCCGGCGCGAGCCGCGTCGAGCAGGCGCGCGAGAACCTCGGCGCCGCGTCGCTCTCGCTCTCGCCGCTGGAGCGAGAGCAGCTCGCGCGCGGCTTCGACGGCCTCGGTGAGGACCCGCTCGCGCGCGTGACGGGCCTGCCGCGTCGCGTGGGTCGACGCCTGCTCGGCCCGCTGCGCCGAGTCGGCGCGGCGCTTCGGCGCTGACCCTCGCGCGCGCGGCGCCTCGTGCTCGGCGTTCAGGCCGCGGACGGGGAGGCCGGCCGCGCGGACTCGAGTCCGCACGAGCGACGCCGCCCAGCGTGGGGTACGACCGGCCCTCGGAGCGATCGTCCGCCAGACCGCCGGCCTCGGTCGTGGAAACGACCAGACATCGCCCCGGACTCGCCCCAGAGATCGCCGCCAGCTCGTGCACCGACGCTGGCCTGAACGACGACACGTCGACATCGAGTCGCACGCCAGACGCGAAGAAGCCGGCCTCCTCCCGGGGGCCGGCCTCTTCGAACACGCGCGTCGTGGCCGCTCAGGTGCCGCAGCCGCGCTGGCCCGTCGACTCCGTGCAGTAGCAGGAGCCGCACGAGCCGCGCGTCCTCCACGAGCCGTTGCAGCACTGGTAGCTCGGGCTGCAGGCCGTGTTCGCGTAGCGACCGCCGTAGGTGTGCGTGCACGCCGCGCCCGCCGGCGGGCCCGAGGGCGCGCTGCAGCCGCGCTGACCCGTCGACTCGACGCAGGCGCACGAGCCGCACGCCCCACGCGCGCGCCAGCTGCCGTTGCAGCACTGGTAGCTCGCGCTGCAGGCGAGGTTGCCGTAGGTGCCGCCGTAGGTGTGGCGGCAGCTCCCGCCGGTCGCGGTCCCGCCGCCCGTCGAGCCCCCCGAGCTGGTACCGCTCAGCGTCTGCGAGCGTCCGATGTTGATCATCTCGCCGATGCGCGAGCGGACGTTCGCGCCGGGGCAGGTCGTCGACTGACCGGCGTGCTGGCCGTGGCCCATCACCGTCGAGGTCGAGAGGTTGATGCCGTAGATGCGGCGCAGCGAGCCCATGAGCTGCCCGACCTTGCGGACCATCGCGTCGGTCGGACGCGTCGCGCCGAAGCCCGAGCAGCCGCTGGTGTGGTAGCAGCCGATGAAGCTGATGCCGATGTTGCCGGAGTTCTGGCCGCCGACGTGCGTGCCGAGCAGGTGCAGCGGGCGACCCTCGTAGAGGCGGCCGTCCGCGCCGATGAGGAAGTGGTAACCGATGTCACACCAGCCGCGGGTGTTCATGTGGAAGTTCTGCATGCCGCGCATCTGGCGCGCGGGGTCCGACGACGACGTGACCGTGTGGTGGACCGCGATGCGCCGCTTGCTCGCGTCGCGCGAGGTGCAGCGGGTCGCGCGAGCGCCCCATTGGGCGCGCGTCACGATGCCGAAGCCCTGCAGCTCCGAGCGCAGCTCCTGAGCGGCCGAGGCCACCTCGGGCGTCTCGAGGTCGTCGGTGCTCAGGTCGAGCTCGAGGGCCTCGGGGATCACCGCGGCGAAGCGGAGGTTGCCGAAGGCGTCCATGTCGCCGACGCGGACGCGCAGCTCGGCGCCCGTGCCGATGTCGCCGAAGTCGACGTTGGCGACGAGCTGATCCTCGTCCGACCATGTCGCGTCGAGCGGCAGCCACGGCCCCGGCCCCTCGGGCGTCAGCAGGCGCGCCTCGAGCGTCGGCGTCCGATCCGGCAGCAGCAGCCCGACCAGCACGCCCGCGCGCGACGCGCCGTCGATGGCGTCGAGCCGAGGTGACACGAGCCAGTCGCCGTCGGATGTCCAGCTCGCGAGCATCGACTCCGGCGTCGCCGTGAGCTCCTGATGATCGTGAGAGTGTGCGTACTCGAAGCGCTGCATCTCGTTGACGCAGCCCGCCCCGAGCCCAACCAGCAGGGAAACCATCAGCCCCGCGCCCAATCCCGTGAATCGCATATGCGACCTCGGTTCACGATCCGTGCCGGCGATCTCGGGCCAAATCGCGGACTTCACTCCGCAATTCGTCGCACGCTGTGCTCGGATGGACGGGGATGAGTGAGGATGAATGATGGACGCCTACATCCCAGCTCCACCCCTGGGATCCGTGGAGCGCTCGCCGATCGCCGC
Source organism: Myxococcales bacterium (assembly GCA_019637115.1). Taxonomy (GTDB): domain Bacteria; phylum Myxococcota_A; class Polyangia; order Polyangiales; family Houyiibacteriaceae; genus JACKEH01. Next base: position 34,249 of record JAHBWH010000006.1, read on the forward strand.
ACGCTCTTCGCGGCTCCAGGCGATGGATGATGGACACCTACACCCCGTCTCCCATCCCCTGGAGCCGCTCGCCCATCGCCGCACGGTCTGCGCGCTCACTCCACCCGGCGACCCGGTCCAAGCACGAGCACGCGGTCGCGCGCGAGGATCCACAATCGGCCCTCGGCGTCCGTCTCGACGTCGACCAGATCCGTCGTCGGGAGCGATGAGCCCTCGCCGATCACGAGCCAGTCGCTGCCGTCGTAGCGAACGAGCCCGCGCGGGCCGGCGCCCCAGACGTGGCCTTGCGCGTCGAGCGCGAGCGCGAGCGGGCGCGCGTCGCGGACCGCCTGCGGCATCCGGAACTCGAACGTCTGGCGGAAGTAATAGCCGGGGCCCTCGGCGGCGGCGACCCAGACCTTGTTGGCTGCGCCGACGAGCACGTCGCTGACGACCTCGCCGCGCACGCCGCGCGCTTCGCCGAAGGTCACGCTCTGGAAGTTCCCGATGCGCACCGCGCCGACAACGGAGCCGAACCACGCGAAGCCCTCTTGGCCGAGGTCGATCCCCGTCACCTCATCCGGGAGCTGCAGCGCGCCGCGTCCGCCCGCGGGGCGGCCCGCGTGGTGGTGGAGGACGTCGTCGCTGCGCGGGTCGAGCTGCACCACGCCGAACGCGCGCTCGCGGCCGCGGTCGCGCGCGCGCAGCGCCACCCACGCGGTCTCGTCGTTGGCGACGCCGAGGAAGGGCAACGCGACGAGCGTGAGCGCGGCGGGGGCCGCGTCGCCGGTGGTGGGCTCGCTCGACGTCGCGGGTGCCGCCGTCGCGGCTGCCGTCGAACCAGGCGCTCCAGCCGAACCAGCGGTCGACCGAGCCGAGCCAGCCGAAGCCGCCGGACCCGAAGAAGCCGCCGAGCCCGTCGCCGAAGGCGTCGCTCCCGGACCAGGCTCCGCGGCAGCGGAGGGCTCCGCGTCCTCGGCCGGGACCCGTCGCTCGAGGACGATCGCCCAGGCGTCGCCCTCGCGGCGGTAGACCCTCAGCGCCGTCGGATCGTCGGGCACGGTCGCCGCCGCGTACACCCCGCGAGGTCCCGAGGCGATCGCGTGCAGCCGCGCGTCGGCCGGCGGCGCGACCCGCGCGAACGCGTCGCCATCCCACGCGCCGACGCGGCCGAGGCCGTCGATCACGTGCGCACGCCCGCGCGCGTCCTGCGCGATCTGCAGATCCCGATCGGCGACGAGGCTTCGGCTCGTCATGCGCGCGCCGAGCCCGCTCGCCCGCAGCGCGACGACGCCGCGGTTGCGGTCCGCCACGATCACGCGGTCGCCCAGGCTTCGCGCGAGCGCGATGGCGTCGCCGACGCGCGCGAGGTGCGCGACGCCGAAGCCCGGCGCGAGCAAGGTCGGCGCGTTCGCGGGGATGGAGGCGAGCGAGACGGCAGGCCGCGACGTCCTAGCAGCGTGCTCGCGCGCTCCGCCGAGGCGCGCCCGGTACGCGACCGACTGCCCGCGGTCTCCGTGCGCGAGCGGGTGGAGCGGGACGCCCGTCGAGCGCGCGGCGTCGCGGATGACGAAGGCGTGGTCGGGCGTGACGAGGATGGCGTCGCCGCCGAGGCGCTCGAGCGCGATGGCGCGCCGGTCGAGCCCGGGCGCGGTGTAGGAGAACCATCGCTCGGTGTCGTAGTAGGCGAGCCAGGCGTCGCTCGGCCCCTGGACGAGCGCCATCGCGCGGCCGCCGCCCATCGGGACGACGCCGCGTACGTAACCGCCAGGCAGCCCGCTCGTTTCGCCGTGCTCGCGGATGACGTCGCCCTGGTCGAGGTAGATCAGCCCCCGCGTGCCGCCGACCCAGAGACGCTCTTCCGGGCTCGGCCACAGGCCGGTGCACTCGAAGGGCTCGCCGAAGGTCTGCCACTCGCCGTCGACGCGGCGCGCGAGACCGACCGAGCCGCAGGCCCAGAGCGCGCCGTCCGTGGTCGCCTCGAGCGCGACGAGCTCGCCGACCGGCGGCGCGCCGAGCGGCTCGGCCACGCCTCCGCGGAGCTGCACGACGCCCGCGAGGGTGCCGACGACGAGCGCGCCGTCGACGGTGGCCGCGAGCGCGCGCACGTCGGGGGAGGGGAGGGCGTTGAGGACGCGCGTCGGCGGCGCGGCCTCGTCGGCGAAGAGGAGGACGCCGAGATCGGTCGCGACGGCGAGCGTGCCGCCGACGTCGGCGACGTCGCGGACGTCATCGAGGTCGTAGAGCACGCCGACGCTGCGCGTGAGCCCGCCCGCGGCCATCGAGGCCCCTGGCGTGGTCGGCACGCGGACGGTGGTGGGCGCACAGGCCGCGAGCGCGAGGGCGAGGCCGAGCGCGACGAGGGCGACGCCGGGCGACCTCCTCGTGTGCGCGGGGCGAGCGAGCGAGCCGCGACGCCACCTCCTCGCGTGCGCGGGGCGAGCGAGCGAGCCGCGACGCGGCCTCCTCGCGTGCGCGGGGGCGAGCGAGTCCCGACGCGGCCTCCTCGCGTGCGCGGCGAGCGAGTCGCGGCGCGACGGATCGGCCGAGCGGCGCGTCGCGTGGGTCGATCCCGACGCGCTCATGCCGCCCCCACGCGGCGCTCGAGCCAGTCGATCACTGGCGCCTCGCAGCGCCGGCCGGCGAAGCGAGACATCTGCTGGATCCCCGTGGGGCTCGTGACGTTCACTTCGGTGAGCTTGCCACCGATCACGTCGAGGCCGACGAAGAAGAGTCCGTCGGCGCGCAGGCGCGGGGTGACGGTCGCGATGATGTGGCGATCGGCGTCGCTCAGGTCGGCGGGCTTCACGCTGCCGCCGACGTGCATGTTCGAGCGCACGTCGTCCGAGCGCGGCACCCGGAGGATCGCGCCGATCACCTCGCCGTCGATCAGCAAGATGCGTTTGTCGCCCTCGGTGACCTCCGGCAGGAAGGCCTGCACCATCGCGAGGCGCCGGCCGAGGCGCGTGACGTGCTCGACGAGGCCGTTGAAGTTCTTGTCGTCCGCCATCAGCGCGAAGACGCCCTCGCCGCCGTGGCCGTCGATCGGCTTGATGACCGCGCGGCCGCCCACCTCGTCCACGAAGGCGCGGATGCGGGCCTTGTCGGCGCTCACCAGCGTGCGCGGCGTCAGCTCTGGGAAGTGGCAGGCGTAGAGCTTCTCGTTCGCGTCGCGCAGGCCGCGCGGGTCGTTGACGACGAGCGGCCGCTCGCCGCGCAGACGCTCGAGCAGGAGCGTGAGCCAGAGGTAGTCGGAGTCGAAGGGGGGATCCTTGCGGACGAGGATGACGTCGTGCGTCTGGCCGAGGTCGACGAGCTCCGGCTCGCCGAGCGTGATGGGGGCCGCGGCGTCGCGCTGCATGGTCGCGCGGCGCACCCACGCGCGGACGCGGCCGTCGAGCAGGTCGAGGTCGCTCGGCTGGCAGTGGTCGACGTGGTGCCCGCGCCCTTGGGCCTCGAGCATCAGAGCGAAGGAGGTGTCCCCGTCGACCTGAACGGTCGAGACCGGATCCATCACGACGAGCAGCCGCATGTGCCTGCGGTAGCACCGCCCAGCCGCGCGGGGAACCCCGGGCCGCACGCACCTTGGCCGAGCGAACCCAGCGCTATGCAATAATACATCGCTATTGTAACAAGCCGGGCGCCCTGACCTCGGTGGGGAGAACTTCTGCGGCCTGAGCTACGAAGGGACGGGGACCAGCCTGAACGACAACGTCCGCTCCTACGTGATCACGTACGAGTAGTCGCGGTTGCTCGTGAACGCAGCGCGTCCGAGCACGTGCTCGGGCGCGCTTCTTTCACGCGCTCACGAGAGACGGCGAGCGCCTCAGGTGCCTGAGCCGAAGCGGGTCGTCAGGCCGAGCGAGACGACCGTGCTCGCGAAGCGGTGGACCCATGGATACTCGGCCCGAACGGCGAATGTTCGCTGAACACCCACACCGACCTCGCCGGTGAGGATGACCCGAGGATGGACGACCACCCCGACGCCGCCGGTGAGGAACCCGCCGACCGAATGGCTGGTCGTACGGTATCCGTAGCTGTCGAGTCCACGCCCGAAGTGGTAGGCGGCCCCGAGGCGCAGGAGCGGAACGACGCGATCGGCCGCCGAAGCGTCGGGCGCGAGGGCGGCGTCCATGTTCCGCAAGTAGAGCTTGAGCGCGAGGGTTGGCCCACCGGCCCAGTAGGAGGAGCGGAGCTCGCCTTCGGGATGTTGCGATTGGTTGCCCGAGAACGACGCGCTCGCCCCGAGGTGGAGCACGGCTTGGCGCCCGAGCAGCAGGCCGCCCGAGACCCCACCACCCCTTCCCATGGTGAAGTCCAGCTCCTGCGCGTGCGCGCGGTCGGGCGTGTCGGCAGCCAGCGTGAGGAGAGAGGTGGCGAGAGCGAGGAGAAGATGACGTCGCATTCGAGCGCTCCAGGTTGAGGTTCGTCCCCTCACAGAGCAGCGCGCGTGCCGTCACGATCTCGTTCGTTCGTCGACGCCGACGAATGAAACGAAAGACCTTCACCCTGTCACGTTGGCTCGTCGACTTCGGCCCCGCTGCCAGCGTGACCCGACGACGTCCGGCGGGCCGATGACAGGCGCGCCGATGACAGGCGCGCCGAGGACAGGCGCGCCGAGGACAGGCGCGCCGAGGACAGGCGCGCCGAGGACAGGCACGCCGATGACAAGCACGCCGATGACAAGCACGCCGATGACAGGCACGCCGATGGCATCGGCGCGCCGATGACACGGGGCGCTGCTACGTTCCGCCCATGGGCCAAGCCTTCGAGCTCGTCACCTCTCTCGCCCCTCGGGGCGACCAACCCCGCGCCATCGAAGAGCTGACCGCCGGCCTCGCCGCGGGGGACCGCTACCAATGCCTGCTGGGGATCACGGGCAGCGGCAAGACGTTCTCCATCGCGAACGTCATCGCGCGCTCGAACCGGCCCGCCCTCGTGATGGCGCCCAACAAGACGCTCGCGGCCCAGCTCTACGCCGAGCTCCAAGAGCTCTTCCCGAACAACGCGGTCCAGTACTTCGTCAGCTACTACGACTACTACCAGCCCGAGGCCTACATCCCGGCGAGCGACACCTTCATCGAGAAGGACGCGATCATCAACGACGAGATCGACCGGATGCGCCACGGCGCCACGCACGCCCTGCTCAGCCGGCGCGACGTCATCATCGTCGCGAGCGTCTCGTGCATCTACGGCATCGGCTCGGCCGAGTGGTATCAAGAGATGCTCATCGACCTCCGCCTGGGCGAGGAGCTCCTTCGCGATCGGCTGCTCCGCCGGCTCGTCGACATCCAGTATCAGCGCAACGACGTCGACTTCCACCGGGGCACCTTCCGGGTGCGCGGCGACGTGGTCGAGGTCTTCCCCGCCCACGCGGACAAGACGGCGATCCGCGTCGAATACTTCGGCGACGAGATCGAGCGCATCACCGAGATCGATCCTTTGCGGGGCATCGTGCTGAGGGACCTCGATCGATACGCAATCTATCCGGGCAGCCACTACGTCACCCCCGAGCAGCAGCGGGCCAAGGCGATCCAATCGATCCGGGCCGAGCTCCGCGAGCGGCTGGAGGAGCTCGAGGCCGCGGACAAGCTGCTGGAGCGGCAGCGGCTCGAGCAGCGGACGATGTTCGACCTCGAGATGCTCGAGCAGATCGGGCACTGCCAGGGGATCGAGAACTACTCGCGCCACCTCAGCGGCCGGAAGGCCGGCGAGCCCCCGCCGACCCTGCTCGACTATCTCCCCGAGGACGTGCTCATGATCCTCGACGAGTCGCACCAGACGGTGCCGCAGATCGGCGCGATGTTCCGCGGGGACCGCGCGCGGAAAGAGACGCTCGTCGCGCACGGCTTCCGCCTCCCGAGCGCGCTCGACAACCGCCCGCTGACGTTCGAGGAGTGGGAGGCACGTATCAAACAAGCGATCTTCGTCAGCGCGACGCCCGGAGAGTACGAGCTCGACAAGACCGAGGGCGTGGTCGTCGAGCAGGTGATCCGGCCGACCGGGTTGATGGATCCCGTCATCGAGGTGCGCCCAGTCGGATCGCAGGTCGACGACCTGCTCGGGGAGATCCGTGCGCGCGTCGAGCGGGACGAGCGGGTCCTCGTCACGACGCTCACCAAGCGCATGGCAGAGGACCTGACGGAGTATTACGGCGAGCTCGGCGTCCGCGTGCGCTACCTCCACAGCGACATCGACACGCTCGAGCGGGTCGCCATCCTGCGCGACCTGCGCCGCGGCGAGTTCGACGTGCTCGTCGGCATCAACCTGCTCCGAGAGGGCCTCGACCTGCCCGAGGTCTCGCTCGTCGCCATCCTGGACGCCGACAAGGAGGGGTTCCTCCGCTCGACGCGCTCGCTGATCCAGACCATCGGGCGGGCCGCGCGCAACGTCGAAGGCCGCGTGCTGATGTACGCCGACAAGATCACCCCCTCGATGCAGGTCGCGCTCGACGAGACGGCCCGGCGGCGGGAGCTCCAGGCCGCGTACAACGTCGAGCACGGCATCACGCCCGCGACGGTCCGGAAGGCGATCTTCGACCTCGACCCCTCGCTCGGCGGGAGTGATTGGTCGACGGTGCCGCGGGGCGACGTCGATGACGCGGGGCTCCCGGTAGAGGCGCGGATCGAGTCGCTGCGGGCGGCGATGCTGAAGGCCGCCGAGGAGCTCGACTTCGAGCGCGCGGCGAGTCTACGGGACGAGATCCGTCGGCTCGAAGAGGGCGGCAAGGTCGAGCGCGCGCCGCGGAACAAAGGTCGTGGTCGCGCGCGCCCGCGGAGATGACAGACGTCGTGCTCGGACACATGGGTCCGACGAGCACGCGCGGAAGTCATGGCGCCGGCGAAGAGGATGGCGACGCGAATCTCTCCTCGGCCGGGTGGCGCGAGCGAGACGGCAGCGACGCGAATCGCGCGGGATACGAGGAGTATTCGGCGCCTTGCGTTCGATCGAGGCCGCGAAGATGACGACGACGTGAAGCGCTCGTCATCATGATGATGCGTTTGCATTGACCGTTTGGTCCGCAGACTGTCGCAAACTTAATGGTTAGTTCAGGACCGATGACGAGACGCTCGCTAGGTTGGGCGACACCTCTGCGATGACGTCCGCGCCGTCCGCTCCTCGGGCGTGTGGGCGCTGCGCGTTTCCATCGCCGCTCACGGCGCCGCTCACCACCAGCCCAAACCCGCTCGTCTCGAGCCGGGGGTGGCCGCGCTTTCCGTCGTTCGGCGCCCCTCACCGCGATGCCCACATCCACTCGTCTCCAGCCGAAAGCCGTCGTCGCCGTTCGGTCATCGGCGATCACCACGACGACGCCCACACGCGCTCGCCTCGAGCCGACGGCGACCGCCCGGTCCGTCGCCGTCCGCTCGGCGGCGGCCGGCGCGACACCCGCTCGCCTCGAGCCAGCAGCCACGGCGCATTCGGTGACGGCTCGGTCGGCGCCCATCACCACGACGCCCAGACTTCCTTCGAGGCGGAAGGCCTTCACCTGGGCGATCTGCGCGCTCGGTCTCCTCGCCGCGTCCTCGACCGCCGCGCAGCCGCCCACGGAACCCGCGGCGGGGAACCCCGCGCGCGCAGACGAGGCCAGTCCGGAGTCGGAGCGAGAGGACGCACCGTTCGATCCCGCGGAGGAAGCCCCGCCGAACGACCCCGCCGTGCCGACCGAGATGCGCGAGGAACCGGCGGCATACGTGGCCTCCACGGACGATCGAAGCGTGGAAGAGCCGAGCGTCGCTCGACCGCTCGACTCACCCGCCACCGAAGCGTCGGCGTCGGCGCCCGGAGACAGGATGGACGAGGCGCCGGGAGCAGACGAGGTCGACGAGCCGGCCCACGCCCACCGCGGAGGCCTCGTCGAGGAGCTGACCTACGAGCAGCACCCGGGCTTGCCACCTGCCGCGTCCAAGATCTTCTTCTCCGAGCGCCGCTACGCGATCTCGGGCTTCGGCGAGCTCGCCTACACCCACTACTTCGGGGACAAGAACCGCGCGAGCGGGGACATCGAGCTCTTCAACACGAACCTCTACCGCTTCGTGCTCTACGGCGCCTACCGCGCGACCGACTGGCTCGTCCTCTACGCCGAGGTCTTCGCCGAGTTCTTCCACGACGGGCTCCGCGAGCACGCGCACGAGCTCTTCGTCGAGGCCTTCGTCGACTTCGTCATCTCGAAGCCCTTCGGCCTCCGGCTCGGCTGGTTCCAGGTACCGATCGGCTACGTGAACAACAACGACGAGCCGATCATGTTCTACTCGGTCAACCGCCCCGAGGTGGAGCGGCTCATCATCCCGACCCAGTGGATCGAGCTCGGCGCGCAGGCGTACGGGCGCATCGGCGACCGGGCGAGCTGGCTCGTCGGCGCCTTCCAAGGCGTGCAGGGGCGCGACCTCGTGGGCGCGAGCTGGCTCCGGCGCGGACGCGAGAACAACGTCCGCATGAACTTCGACAGCATCGCAGTCGCCGGCCAGGTGAACGTCTACCCGATCGACGGGCTGAGCCTGAGCGTCTCGGGCATGTTCGCGCAGAGCGGGAACCACGAGCGCGTCGCGGTCGGTGGGGAGGACCTCCGCGTGACGGCGCCGACGGGGATCCTCTCGGGCTACGCCCGCTACGAGACCGGCGCCTGGAGCCTGATGGCGATGGGCGTGCTCGGCTGGATGGGCCAGACGGACCGGATGTATCACCTGACCGCCCTCGGCGAGGAGGGCCCGCAGATCCTGGGCGCGCGGACCTACGGCTACTATTTCGAGGTCGGCTTCGACCTCCTGCACTACTTGCCCCGCATCCGCCGAGAGCCGCGCGAGACCTTCCTCTGGCGGACCCAAGAGATGCGGCTCCCGCTCTTCGTCCGCTACGAGCGGCTCGACACGCACGACCGGGTCGCCGGCTCGCTGGCCGCGCAGATGACCGAGGCCGACCTGCTCTACCGTAGCAACCTCGATATCCTGACGTTCGGCGCGAACTTCAACCTCCGGCGCAACGTGGTGTTGAAGGCGAACTATCAGGTCCGGCGCAACCGGGAGCGCGCCCCCCACCTGGCCGTCGAGTCGAACCGCTTCGAGACCGGCCTCGGCTTCATCTTCTGAGCCCGGACCCGGGCGTCGCGGGCGATGACCAAGCCGTGACACGACGATGACATTGCGGTGCGAGCTAGCCTCGCGGCCAGACCTTATCCTCGGACCGATGTCGCACGCGGTCGCTGTCGCTCAGCCGCTCGTTCACGAGCTCCACGCCACCCTGCTCGCGCTCGACGCGGCCCGGTTCCGGGACACCAAGCGAGCGGAGCTCGCGCGGCGACTGGGTGCGTTGCGAGAGCGGCTGCACCACGCGGCGCAGGCCCAGGAGCTCGGCGAGACGGCGCGCGGCCACCTCCACGAGCTCGCGGAGTTCCTCCGCGCGCACCTCCCCGACGGCACCGCGGCCCGCGAGCGGTGGATGCGGCTCCGCGACGAGCTGCAGCCGCGCTACGAAGCGCTCCTGGTCGCGCTCCGCGAGCACGCCGTCCACGCGCCGAGCCTCCGACCGACGAACTACGTCCGGAACCTCTTCCACGTCGGCAACGCGCTCGTCGTCCTGACGCTCGTCGTGCTGCTGCCGAGCGCGTGGCTCATCCCGCTGGCGAGCGCGTTCTTCGGCCTCGCCGTCTTCCTCGAGACCTCGCGCCGCTTCAGCGCGCGCTGGAACGCGTTGCTCATGAAGCTCTTCGGGCCCGTCGCCCACCCCTACGAGCACTACCGGGTGAACAGCGCGAGCTGGTACGTCGGCGCGCTCTTCGTGCTCGCGTGGATGGAGCGCCCGATGGTCGCCGCGGTCGGCATCGGCGTGCTCGGCCTCGCGGACCCGGCAGCCTCGCTCGTCGGCCGCCGGTTCGGGCGGCGCAAGCTCCTCCACGGCCGCACGCTCGAGGGTACGCTCACCTTCGCCGCCGTCGGCGCGCTCGTCAGCGCCGCCGTGCTCGTCGGTTACGGCCTTCCCGCGCTGACGGTCGCGATCGTCTCCGTCGCGGCGGGCATCGCGGGCGCGCTCGCCGAGCTCATGAGCCGCCGCGTCGATGACAACTTCTCCGTCCCCGTCCTCACCGCGGCGGCCGCCTGGGGGATGGTCACCCTCCTCGGCTGAGCTCGTCGGACGCGCCCTCGAGCTCACTCCAAGATCAGGCGGGAGACGACGAGCGCGCCCGCTTGGCCCTCCTGCCACTCGGCGCCGGCGCCGATCTGGAGGCGGAAGCGTCGTACGATCTGCCAGTGGAGCTGGGCGAGGGCCAGACCCTCCCAGTGGTTCTGCACCGCCCACGCGATGTTGCCCTCGAGGCCGATGGTGAACGCCTCGTTGATGTCGTAGTAGACGCTCGGGTTGAGCAAGAGCTCCTCGCGGCGCGTCTCGCCTCCGACCAGCACCCGCGCGCCGGCCATCGCGAAGAGGGCGAAGTGCCCGATGCGGCCGCCCGCGAGGTAGAGCGCCGTCAGCTCGGTCGCGTCTGCGTCGAGGAGGTACTCGACGATCGCCTGCACGCCGTGGGTGAAGCGCTCGGCGCGCGAGGGCGCGGTCCATTGGAACGCCGCCTTCAGCGCCTCCACCTCGCGGTCCACCATCGGCAGCTCGATCTCGATGGCGAGCCCGTCCCAGAACGCCCACTCGACCTCGGGCGCCCAGGTCGTCGCGCCGAAGCGACCGCGACGGGGGCGGACCTGGACGAGCACGTTCGCCTCCACCTCGCCGCGGCGCGCGCCGAGGCCCCGGACGAGATCGAAGTTCATCGGCTCGGGGATGTGCGGCGCCCCGCCCGGGAAGAGGCCCGGGCGCCGAGGATCGGACTCGCCAGCGTCGACGATGCCGTCTTGGTTGGCGTCCTCGACCCCATCGGGCACGCCGTCGCGGTCGGTGTCCGCGCGTAGCGGCGAGGTGCCCGTCGCGATCTCGATGGCGTCGGGGATCCCGTCGTCGTCGCTGTCTCGTGTCTCGTCGTCCTCGCCCTGCAGGTCGTCGTCCGCGAGCGTGTCCTCGACGTCGTGCTCGACGTCGTGCTCGCTCGGCTCGACGGCACTGGGTGGCGCTGCCGGCGGCTCGTCCTGCGCCGATACCTGGAGCCCGACGAAGCACGCGATGAAGATGCCGCAACGGAGGAGCCCAGGAACAAGTCTCGACTTCCGCTCAGATGCCACGTTCGAACGCACCCTCCCGCAGACGCATGACGCGTCTCCATCGCTCGAGGGGCGACCTATGGGCCGGAAGCGAGTGGAGACGTCGACCTCGCAGCATCTGCTCGTGCCCCTGGGTAGCACGGCGTCCCTGACGGCGGCCGTTACGTTTGCGTAAGCGGTGGCAGCGATGGCGGCCGATCGAGGTCGGAAGGCGGTCCGCGTCGGGTCGGCTGGGCGGCGGACACGGATGGACGTGGATGGGCACGTGGATGGGGCACGTGGATGGGCACGCGGCGGATGGGCACGCGGATGGGCACGCGGATGGGCACGTGGATGGGCACGTGGATGGGCACGTGGATGGGCACGTGGATGGGCATGTGGATGGGCACGCGGATGGGCACGTGGATGTTCAACGACGGTCACATCTCCGCGTGGCTCACGGCGGGGGAGGACACGCCCCGCCACACCGGCGCGGCGCTGATGGGGCTGTAACTTCGTGACAGCCCCATCGGCCTTGACGGTGTGGCGAGGCGTGTCCTCCCCCGCCTATCCGTTCGAGCGACCATTGGGGCTCCCGGTGCCGCTCGCGGTCGGGGGGCTCGCGGTGCTCCCGGTGCCACGAGGCTCGGACGACGGCCCTTCAATCCCGGATTCGTGCGAGCGACCTCGGACGGCGAAGCGCGCCCGGTGCCTTCGGACGTTTGATGGAGCTCACGCCGGGAAATAGAAAGTAGGGTCGGAGGCGAGCGCCGTCGTGAGCTGCGCGCACGACAGCGCTCGCAGGGTCCGACGCGCGCGAGGTGGCGACGTCCCGTGTCGAGCATGCGGCGGTCTTCCGGGACGGCGGATGGGCGTGCCCGCTCCGCGCTGAGGCGCTGCGCTCGGCAGGTGGGTCGAGCGCACGCGGACGGATGCGGACGGACGCGGACTCGGTCCATCTCCGGCTTCGGTTCCGTCTCCGACTTCGCAACGCTGCAGGTGCGCGCGCGTCCCCGTCCCCGTCCCCGTCCCCGTCCCCGTCCCCGTCCACGTGCGCGACCAGAAACGTGTCGGGGTTCCGCGGGGGATAGACGGGACAGTTCTCACCACAGCGAAGCGCTGGTTTCTTTCGGCGAGTCGGACACAGACTCGGACTCCAAGTCGGACTCCGACTCGGAGGCGGACTCGGAGGCGGACTCGGAGGCGGACTCGGAGGCGGACTCGGAGGCGGACTCGGAGGCGGACTCGGAGGCGGACCGGAGGCGGACTGGAGGCGGACTCGGAGGCGGACTCGGAGGCGGACTCGGAGGCGGACTCGGAGGCGGACTCGGAGGCGGACTCGGAGGCGGACTCGGAGGCGGACGCGGACCACCCGGACTCAGCTCCGGACGCAAAGTCGGACTGCCCGCGCGGATGAAGCGCCGACCCGGTCGAGCCAGCGCGAGCGCGCGCTTTCCGGCTCCGGTCGGGTGTCCCCGTCCCGGTCGGGTGTCCCCCGTCCCAGTCCGGCTCTGGTGACCTGGCGGGGATCCGAAAATGCGACGAGGGGCCGTGGTTTGAACCACGGCCCCTCGTCTTCGGGTGGAGCTGAGGGGGATCGAACCCCTGACCTCTAGAGTGCGATTCTAGCGCTCTCCCAGCTGAGCTACAGCCCCGAAAGGGAGCGGCAATATACACGGGGCGATGGACCGCGCAAGGGCTGATTGGCGGCATGATCGACGCCCGGTCCGGCGGCATGATCGAGACCCGGTCCGCGATGAGGTGGCGGTGGTCCTCCCGCCCGGTGAGACCGTAATGAGAGCGTCGGGAGAGCTTGCGATCGGGCGTGCTCATCGACTGGACGCCGCACGTGAGGAGCGATGGGGCTCCACGGCGCCGTCGGCACGCGGTCGCCGGACCAGCTGAGGTTGGCGGAGGTCAAGAGCCACAGCGAGCCGCTTCCGACGCGTCGGACGCCACACCCCCAGTGACCGACTTGGCCGACGCCCACGTTTCGCGTGGAGGTCGTCGCGGCAAGCCAGCGCCGGCATCTTGCGACCTGCGGCGCCAGCACCACGGCGCGAGGTCGGCTCGCGTGCGGTCCCGCATCGTCTTTCCGGGCGAGGCGTGGAAGGTAAGCCGCGTCACGGAGGAAGCGCGATGGTGGACTACTACGGCCTGGACGAAGAGCTCACGACCGACGAGCGGCAGGTGCGAGACGCGGTGCGCCGCTACATGGACGTGAAGGTCCGCCCGATCATCGCCAAGCACTATCAAGACGGGACCTTCCCGACCGAGCTGATCGGCGGCTTCGCGGAGCTCGGCCTGCTCGGCGCGAACCTCGAGGGCTACGGCTGCGCGGGCATGGGCGACGTCGCCTATGGGCTCGCGATGCAAGAGCTCGAGCGCTGCGACAGCGGCGTGCGGAGCTTCTGCTCGGTGCAAGGCTCGCTCTGCATGTACCCGATCTGGGCCTTCGGGAGCGACGCGCAGAAGGAGCGCTGGCTACCCGGTATGGCGCGCGGCGAGATCATCGGCTGCTTCGGGCTCACCGAGCCCGACTTCGGCTCGAACCCGACCGGCATGGTCACGCGCGCAGACAAGCTGCCTGGCGGCGGCTACCGGCTGAACGGGACGAAGCGCTGGATCACGAACGGCAACCTCGCGCACGTCGCCATCGTCTGGGCGAAGGTCTATGGAACCGGCGACGAGGCCCGCGACGGACGCGTACATGGCTTCCTCGTGCCCACCGAGACGGCCGGCTTCACCGCCCAAAAGCTCGACGGCAAGTTCTCCCTTCGGGCGAGCGTGACGAGCGAGCTCATCCTCGAGGACGTCGAGGTCGGGGAGGACGCGCTCATGCCCGGTGTGGTCGGCATGCGTGGCCCGCTGAGCTGCCTGTCTCAAGCGCGATACGGCATCTGCTGGGGCGTGATCGGCGCAGCGATCGACTGTTATGAGACAGCTCTGTCCTATTCGAAGGATCGCGTGCAGTTCTCGCGTCCCATCGCGGGGTACCAGCTCGTGCAGGCGAAGCTCGTGCACATGGTCAGCGAGATCACGAAGGCGCAGTGGCTGACGCTCCGCCTGGGTCGCCTGAAGGAGGCGGGGCGCGTGAAGCCCGCGCAGATCTCGCTCGCGAAGCGCAACAACGTCCACCACGCGCTCGAGATCGCCCGCATCGCGCGGGACATCCTCGGTGGCAACGGGATCATGTACGACTACCCGGTCGGCCGGCACATGATGAACCTCGAGACGGTCTACACGTACGAGGGGACCCACGACATCCACACGCTGATCGTGGGCCAGGACATCACGGGCCTCGCCGCGTTCGAATGAACGAGCTTCGCGTCGAGATTTGGGCAAGCCACCGGAGTGGGCCCGGAGCCGGCTTCGCGGCGAGATTCGACGAAGCCCTGGAGTGCGGAATGAGGGTCATTGGTCCGAGGCCTTCGCAGTTTGGCACAGCCAGAGTGGGCTCCCAAACGAGGGTCATCGGTACCGCGCAGGGTGGGTCGTCGGGGGGCAGCGCTCACGCGCCGCGTCGACCGCCTCACGGACCGATTCCGGGCGCTGCGCTAGCTCGGTCGTGATCGGGTCGTGCAGCACGCACGCCCGCGCGAGGCCGATCATGAACGCGTTGGACGACTCTGGGAGCTCTGCTCGGAGCGCCCGCAGCTCTGGGTCGTTGCGGCGTAGTCGCGCGAGCGTCGCGCGAATGGTCACCGCGAGCGAAGGATCTCCTATGTACGTGTAGCTTCTGTCCGCGAGGTCACGAAGGGCCGCCTCTGCGCGGGAAGGGTCGTGGGCTTCGAGGGCGAGCGCGGCGAGGAGCCGACGGCGAAGGTCCAAGGTCGCGTCGAGGCTCCTCCAGGCGAGCGCCTCGAGGATCGAGGGATCGACGCGCCCCGTCGAGGTGTCCTCGCAACGCGCGCTCGCTTGGGTGATCGAGCAGACGCTTTCGTCGACGGCTGCGGCGAGCTCACCCGATGGCAACCGGACGGCCCGAGCGTGACCGAGCCCATGGACCTGCGCGTGACCCGAGAGCACCGATTGGCGGGTCCCGCGCGTGATCACCTCGACCTCCCACGACCCCACCGGGTCGGGGAACCCGCTCGCGCGTCCGATGTTCAGCATGACCTTCGCCTCGGCGTCGTGGAAGAGCACGCGCGAGGTGGCCGGCGTGGTGGGCAGCTCGGGGGAGCAGAGCAACGGGACCAGCGCGAGCAGTGAGAGCAGGTGGTTCATTGGGCCATGGACGCTTGGTCGCGGCGTGTGGATTCCGAGGCAAGAGACTGATCGGATGATCAGCGGATTCCTTGGCAAACGAACTGGGCCGTCGTGGTCAACGAACGGCCGCGCCGGTCGCCCGCGACGCGGCAAACACTGGGCGCCCTCAATCGCCCGCGTGGTCGAGTACCTCGCCACAGGAATCTTGACCGGTGGTTCGCGGTGCTCGACCTCGATCTCGGCCCCGCGCCGCGGATGCCCGAAACGAACGTCGGGTGGGGGCACGATAGGTTGTGTGATCACGTCGGCACGACGAGGTCGACCAACCCAGACCGCTCCGCCTGGTCCGCGAGGGTCGTCCCTCGTTGCGTGAGCACATCGTGACGACGAGCTCGCGAGCTCTCCTCGTTCGCGAGATCCTCGTCGGCCGTCGTTGCGTGATCAGACGGCCACGACGAGGTCGACCAACCCGGACCGCTCCGACTCGTCCGCGAGCGCCTCGGCGTCATCCCTCGTCGCGCGGAAGGTGACGATGGGGCTGTCGGTGTAGCGAGCGAGGATCGTCGCGTTCGTCGCGGCGCTGCGATCCGCAGGCTCGACCGCGCGGAGCACAACGGCAGCGGGCGTCACGCCCCGCCGCTCCAAGCTCTCGAGCGCGGTGCGTGTGTGGGAGAGCGTGCCGAGGGCGTCCGGCGCGACCATCACCACGTGCGCGTCAAGCGCGTCGGCCAGGTCGACCAGATCATGCTCCTCATCGACGGGGACGAGCACGCCTCCGGCCCCCTCGACGAGCAGCCACGAAGCGCGAGCTCGAAGGACGCGGAGGGCGGCGACGATCTCCGCCCATTGGGGCGGTGGCTCTCCCTCCAACGTCGCAGCGAGCGGCGCGAGCGGCGCCACGGCCCGATACCAAGGCGCCGCATCGACCAGGTCCTGAGGCGTGCGCGAGGCCCGCGCGATCGCCGCAGCATCGAGCGCCCCCTCGGCCGAGACCCCGGTCTCGAAGGGCTTGATCGCGAGCACTTCCCCACGGCGCGCCAACGCGCGCCCGAGCCCTCGGGTGAGGAAGGTCTTGCCGACGCCGGTCCCCGTCGCGGTGATGAGCCACGCGCTCATTGGATGCCCTCCCCCAGCGCTGCGGTGGTCGTCGAGCTCATCGCTCGCGGCTCCCTCACCAGCTCCTCCCCCAAGTCTGCAGTGGTCGTCGAGCTCATCGCCCGCGGCTCCTTACAAGCTCTCCGCAACGGCGCGGACGACCTGATCGACCTGCTCGACCGTGTGCGTCGCCATGGGGGTCAGGCGGATGCGCGCGGTGCCGGGGGGCACCGTGGGCGGCCGGATGGGCAGACCGAGCACCCCACGCTCGCGGAGCGCGGCGCCGAGCGAGAGGGCCCGCTCGTTCTCACCGACGAGCACCGGGACGATCGCGTGATCGCCGAGGACGGGGAGGCCGAGCGCCCGCAGACCTGCGCGCAGGTGGTCCGCGTTGGCGCGGAGCTGTGCGCGAGCGGCGTCGGCGCCCACGACGAGCTCGAGGGAGCGCGTGAGCGCCGGGAGGAGCGCTGCGGGATACGCGGTCGAGAAGACGAAGCTCCGAGCCGTGTTGAGCAGCCAGTCGCGGAGGGGCACGGGGCCCGCGACGAACGCGCCAGCGACGCCGAAGGCCTTGCCCAGCGTACCCACGAGCACGTCGGGTTGGACCCCGAGCTCCTGGCAGAGCCCTGCGCCCTGCCCGCCCCGGACACCGAGCGAGTGGGCCTCGTCGACGTAGAGCCAGGCGTCGTGGGCGCGGGCGAGCGCCGAGAGCGCGACCAGCGGCGCAGGGTCGCCGTCCATGGAGAAGACGGCGTCCGTCACGATGAGGACCCGCTCGAAGCGCTCGCGGTCGTCGAGCCCTGCGCGAAGGGACTCGACGTCGCCGTGCACGTAGGTCCGGACTTCGGCGCGCGAGAGGCGGCAGCCGTCGATCAGGCTGGCGTGGTTGAGCGCGTCGCTCAGGATCAGGTCCCCAGGGCCCACGAGCGCCGGGATCGCACCGACGTTGGCGGCGTAACCGGCGGTGAAGAGCAGCGCCGCCGGCTTCTCCACGTAGGCAGCGAGCGCCCGCTCGATCTCGGCGTGGGCCCGGAGGTGGCCCGTGATGAGGCGGCTCGCGGGCGCGCCGACCGCCCCCGCCTGCGCGAGCGCCTCGCGCAGCGCAGGCGACCCCGCCAACCCGAGGTAGTCATTCGACGAGAAGTTGAGGAGCCGCTGGCCGGCATGCACCACGACGGGCCCGACGTCTTCGAGCTCTCGGAGCTGCCGAAGCAACCCAGCCGCGTGCCGGCGGGTGAGGCGTTCGCGGAGGTCGTCGGAGAGGTCGGGCACCGGGCGTGGTGTAGCAGGTCGACCTGGGTCGGGCCCGAGTCGACGATGTCGCGTTTCACGTGAAACGTCGGGGAGGCAGGGAGAAATGTGCCCGAGATGATGGTCACCGCCTGGCCCCGACGGCAAAAGGGCGGACTGCGCCTTCTTCTTCGGCACAGCCCCCTTGGCCCTGCAGTCGGACCCGGACCCGGACTCGACCCGGACTCGGACTCGGCCCCGGCTCGGACTCTGCCCCGACTCGGACCCTGCCCCGACCCTGCCCCGACCCTGCCCAGACTCTGCCCCGACTCGGACTCGGACTCGGACTCGGACTCGGACTCGGACTCGGACTCGGACTTGGACTCGGACTCGGACTCGAACTCGGACTCGGACTCGGACTCGGACTCGGACTCGGAGACGGAGGCTGACCTCAGCAAGAGTCCTCCCGAGATCCGTCGTCAGGGTCCTCGGGAGCTCGGGAGCCCCCCCAAGCGAGCACCTTCGCGGGGGCACAGCCTGGTGACACACTCGCGCAGGAGGGTCGGCAAGGACCCCTCGACGTGGCGAGGGTGCGTTTCACGTGAAACGGTCGCCAGGCTCGGCAACCTCGCCAGGAGAGCTTCGGCAAGAACCCAAAGGGCTTCGGCAAGAACGCTGCATCCTTCGCGGGCCTCCCCGAGGGTGCGTTTCACGTGAAACGGTCGCCAGGAGGGCTCGGCAACCTCGCCAGGAGAGCTCCGGCAAGAACCCTGGATCCTTAGCGGGCCTCCGAGCACGCATCTGGCCCCCCCTTCCGTCCGGGGCCGCCTCCTCCTGGCCCGGGTCCGCTTCCGGTCCTCCTGGCCAGGAGCTTCGGAAAGAATCCTGGATACTTCGTCGCAGCTTCGGGAGGCTCGGCAACCTCGCCAGGAGAGCTCCGGCAAGAACCCTGGATCCTTAGCGGGCCTCCGAGCACGCATCTGGCCCCCCTTCCGTCCGGGGAAGCCTCCTTCTGGCCGGGTCCGCTTCCGGTCCTCCTGGCCGAGAGCTTCGGAAAGAATCCCGGATCCTTCGTCGCAGCTTCGGATGTCTCGTCGGGCCCTCGGAAGCCTGACCCGGACCTTCGGAAAGAATCCTGGATCCTTCGTCGCAGCTCATCGAAAGAATCCTGGATCCTTCGTCGCAGCTCATCCTTCGTCGCAGCTTCGGATGCCCGTCCCGGTCTGCTTCCTTCTGGACGGGTCCGCTTCCGGTCCTCTTCGCCGAGCGGTAGCGATGAAGGATCCAAGGACTCTTGCTGACCGTGGGCGCCAACCTCGCCAGGAGAGGTTCGGCAAGAACCCCAGGAGAGGTTCGCCAAGGACCGTGGATCCTTCGCGGGCCTCCAAGTACGCATCTGGGCCCCCTTCGGTTCCGTCCGGGTCTGCTTCCTTCTGGGCGGGTCCGCTTCCGGTCCTCCTGGCCAGGAGCTTCGGAAAGAATCCAGGATCCTTCGTCGCGGGTTCGGATGCCTCGTCGGGCCGTCCGAAGCCCGAGCGCTAGCGATGAAGGATCCAGGACTCTTGCTCACCGCGGGCGCGAACGGACCCCCGACTAGCCCCGGCAAGAGTCCGCGGTCGTTTCCGTTCCCCCAGGCCGTCGGGGGCTCCGCGGCAAGTATCCTGGATCCCTTGTCGCGCCCCTCCCGTCGGGGGCTCCGCGGCAAGAATCCTGGATCCCTTCTCGCGCCCCTCGATCCCTTGTCGCGCCCCTCCCGGTCCCTCGTCGGGGGCTCCGCGGCAAGAATCTCGGGGGCTCCGCGGCAAGAATCCTGGATGCGTCGTCGGGGCACTCGGGAGCCCGTCCTCGAGCCCCGGCTGAGTCCCGGCT
The DNA here is from genome assembly GCA_019637115.1 of Myxococcales bacterium. Lineage (GTDB taxonomy): Bacteria > Myxococcota_A > Polyangia > Polyangiales > Houyiibacteriaceae > JACKEH01. The sequence goes on from JAHBWH010000006.1 coordinate 53,751, forward strand.
AAAGTCGTGGTTCCTCGCAAGACCGTGCCTCACGAAGCAAGATCCTGGGTCGCTCGCCGCTGCGAGGTGCGTTTCACGTGAAACGGTCCCGCCCAGGTTTGGCAAGAATCCTCGAGCCTTCATCCGGGGCCTCTGGGTCCGCTTCCGCGTCCCCTTCCAAGTCCGTGCCCGCGTCCCCTCCTTCCGGGTCCGGGTCCGCTTCCGGGTCCACATCTGCGTGCGTCCGGGTCCGCGTCCGCGCGTCCGCGCGTCCGGGTCCGCGGCGTCCCCTTCCGCGTCCCCTTCGAGGTCGGGTCCGCGTCCGCTTCCTTCTGGGTCCGCTTCCGCGTCCGCCTCCGGGTCGGGTCCGTGTCCTTGTTGTTCGTCTCCGGGTCGGGTCCAAACCTCGCACGCGCACGCGCACGTGGACGACGTGGACGTGGACGTCCGCGTCGATGTGGACGGGCGCGCATCAGCAGCGTTGCGGACACGGAACCGAAGTCGGACACGGAGCCGAGTCGCGTCCGTCCAGGCTTGCGTCCATTTGGCTCCGCGTCCGTCCGGGACCGCGTTGCGTCGGAGCCCAGGAGGTTTGGCAAGAATCCTGGAGCCTCATCCGGGCCCTCTGGTCCGCTTCCGCGTCCCCGTCCGCCGCGTCCCCTTCCGAGTCGGCGCCCGTCCGCTTCCGGGTCCGCTTCCGCTTCCGGGTCCGCTTCCGGGTCCGCGTCCGCTTCCGGGTCCGCTTCCGGGTCCGCTTCCGGGTCCGCTTCCAGGTCCGCTTCCGGCTTCCGCGTCCGAGTCCGCGTTCGCGTCCGAGTCGCGCGACGAAGCAGCGCTTCTCCATGGAGAGGGCTCTCGCGCCTCTACCCCCCTGCGAAACGCCGACGGACCTTCCTGGTCGCGCACGCGCACGCGCACGCGGACGTGGAGGTGGACGGGCACATGGACGTGGACGGGCACGCCCCGGGCACGCGCGCGTACCTTCCGCGTAGAACCGAGGCCGGGGCATGGACCGAGTCCGCGTCCGCCGCGTCCATCCGCGCCGACCGCCTGTCGACCCACGTGCCGAGCGCAGCGCCTCAGCGCGGAGCGGGCAGGCCCGTCCTCCGCTCCGGAAGACCGCCGCACGCTCGACGTGGCTCCATCAGCGCCGCGCCGGTGTGGCGGTTCCCCGCCGTGAGCCACACGCCGCATTGGTCCGGGGAGCGTGTCCTCCCTGCCATGTCCATCACCGCCGCGCTGGCGTCCTCCCCCCAGAGGCGAAGCATCAGCCCCGCATCGGTGTCCCGGGACTCCCACGCCCTAAGCCACGCGAAGATCATGCTTCGGTGTCCACATCCCATGCGCGGACTTGGACTTGGGCTCAATCCAGCTTCGGCAGCCCCGCCCGCACGTCGCCTGCCACCTGGGCATCCAAGGTCGCGACCGCCGCGCGCACCTCGTCCCCGCCCGACGCAGGCCACTGCACGTCGAGGTGCACGAAAAGATCACCGGCCTTACCGCCGCGCTCCTTCGCGCCCTTCCCCTTCAGCCGCATCTTCTGCCCGCTCCGGCTCCCAGGCGGCACCCGCACCGTGACGCTCCCCTCTGGCGTGCTCACGCTCACCTTCGCGCCCTCGAACGCCTCGAGGGGCCGAATCGGCACGCGCAGGTGGAGCCCATCCTCCTCGAACCAGAGCTCCGCCCGATCGCGCACGTGCATCGTCAGGACCAGATCCCCTCGCCCACCGCGCCGAGACGCCGCCCCTTGCCCACGGATTCGCAGCTTCGCCCCGTCCCGCACGCCGGACGGGATCCGCACCTTCACGCGCCGCCCGTCGCTCCCGAGCACCAGCTCCCGCTCGCCTCCCTGCAGCGCCTCGACGATGTCGAGCTCCAGCGACGCCTCCAGATCCCTCGGCCTCGCCGCGCCAGCGCCAGCACCCGCCCCACGCGCCTGGCGGAGGATGTCGGAGATGTCGAAGCCGAAGCCCTCGAAGCCCCCGAACCCACCGCCGCCGCCGAAGCCGTCGAACCCGCCATAACTCTCCCGCTGGCGTGCGACGTCGGGGTCGAAGCCCTCACGCAGACCGATCACCCCGAACTCGTCGTAGAGACCTTTCTTCTTGGCGTCCGACAGCACGCCGTAGGCCTCGGCTACCGCCTTGAAGCGCTCCTCCGCCTTCGCGTCACCCGGGTTCCGGTCCGGATGAAGCTCCCGCGCCAGCTTCCGATATGCGGACTTGATCTCGTCCGCCGAAGCCGACCGACTCACCCCGAGCGTTGCGTAGAAGTCCTTGTCGGACATGCACGGAGGATAACGCGCCCCGCCCAGACATCAATGCCACAATGGGGGTAACGGCCCCCAATTCAGCATTCCGTTCGCCGTTCCCCGACCCAGGGAACAACGCCCACCCGCGCTCACCTTCTCTCCTCGTCTTGATGGAACAACCCTCGCGTGATAGCGCCACGGCCGTGGCCACCGTCGACCTCCAGCGGCTCCCGCAGCACGTTGCCATCATCATGGATGGCAACGGCCGCTGGGCGCAGGCCCAGGGCCACCTCCGCACCCTCGGCCACCGCGAGGGCTCGCACGCCGTCCGCCGCATCGTGCGCGCGTCGCGCCGCCTCGGGGTCAAGGCCCTGACCCTCTTCGCCTTCAGCGAGCAGAACTGGCTCCGCCCCGGCCACGAGGTCGCCGCGCTCATGGAGCTGCTCCGCGAGTACCTCGTCACCGAGCGCGACGAGCTCGTCGACAACGGCATCCGGCTCCGCGCCGTCGGTCGCGTCGATCGTCTCCCGCCGAGCGTCCGCGACGTGCTCGAGCCCCTGATGCGCGACACCGCGCACCTCGACGGCATGACGCTCACGCTCGCCCTCTCCTACGGCGGACGTGAAGAGATCCTCGACGCCACACGCCGCCTGGCCGAGCGCGTGCTCGCCGGCGAGCTCGCCGCCGACGCCATCGACGAGGCGCTCTTCGAGGCCCACGTCCCTTCCGTCGACGTCGGGCGCGTCGACCTCCTCGTCCGCACCGGCGGCGAGCAGCGCATCAGCAACTTCTTGCTCTGGGGCGCCGCCTACGCCGAGCTCCACTTCACCGAGCGCCTCTGGCCCGACTTCGACGAGTCGGACCTCTACGAGGCGGTCCGCGCCTATCAAGGTCGCGAGCGGCGCTTCGGCCGCGTCGAGCCGCGCCCCTACGAGCCCGTCGAGGTACGAGAATGAGCGAGCCGACGACCCCGTCATCGGGGTCGGAGCCCACCGCACCGAAGAAGGGTCTCGGGAGCACCGCGCTCCGGTTCCTCTCGGCGTTGCCGCTCATCCCCTCGGTGCTCTGGCTCATGTTCGCCGGTCCCGGCTGGGCCTTCGAGGTCTTCGGCCTCCTCTGGATCACGATCTGCGGTCACGAGCTGATGGCCATGGCGATCCCCGAGTCGCGCCTCGCGCGGGTCTGGGGCACGCTCGCCACGACCGGCCTAGCGGCTGCGATCCTACACGCGCCCTCATCCGAAGCCCTCTTCGGTGCCTTGCTCCTGCTCTCGATCGGCGCGCTCTTCGTCGCCCTCGTCGCACCCCACCCGATCCCGGACGCCAGCCGCCGGATGGGCTGGCTCCTCGGCGGCCCCATCTACGTCGGCGCCACGCTCGCGTGCCTCGCCGCCGTCCACCGCCACGACCACGGGGGCGCGTGGGTGCTGCTCAGCATGTTCATGGCGTTCTTGAGCGACACCGGCGCGTACTTCGCCGGCCGCGCGCTCGGGCGTCACAAGCTCTACGCCGAGCTCTCGCCAAAGAAGACCGTCGAGGGGGCGATCGGTGGCCTCGTCACCAGCGCCGCTGGCGCCGTCGCCCTCCAGCAGACCTTGCTCCTCGACGTCCTCCCGATGCTCGACGCGATCGTGCTCGCGCTCGTTGGCACGGCCTTCGGCCAGGCGGGCGACCTGCTCGAGTCGCTCCTGAAGCGAAGCTGCCAGGTGAAGGACAGCGGGAAGATCATGCCCGGCCATGGCGGGCTGCTCGACCGCTCGGACGCGCTGATGTTCACGGGCATGGCGGTCTGGGCGTACGCGACCTGGATCCTGCCGCTCCGCGGTTGAAGAGACCACGGTCGTCACGCCCGGCCCCTGATCTCCCGTTTGGTCGCGGACCTCGAACACAGCCGTCGGCCTCCTCCGACGGTGGCGCGACATCGACGCCCGCCGGCGTGCGCATTCGCACACCCATGGGGGCGGGGGGCCTGAACGCGCGAACCATCCTCGTGCGCTCGCAGAGGCAAGTGCTCCCTCCACGAGCGAGCCCCCTGTCGCGCCCGCCCGTCGCTCGAGAGGGGTGTCGAACAACCTCGGAGCGATCCCAGGATGCGGTCAGCCCGAGCCTGTGCCGACTCGCGCGTCCCCAAGGGACGGGTCACCCCGCCCGTCCGCTCCCCCACCGCGGATGGCATCGAGTCGACGGAATAAAGGCGGCCGCAGTGGGGGGGAATCACTGCGGCCGCAACAAAGCGAGACGACGCGCCGGGAAGGGGGGGACAATGCCCGGCTTTGCGCCGCCTCGCGCGGATCTCCTATGCGAAGCCCGTGCCAACCAACTCAGCGAGCAATTTCGGGGAAACCGTCCCTAAGTGAAGTGCATTCGCGCAATCGGCTTTCAACTTTGGAAGCCGCCGATCTCAACCCCGCACAAACACGAACTTGACGTCGGGTTCATATTAGTTCATCTTGACCCCCGATGAACGACGTTCGAAGCGACGCCTCGAGCCCGCGCCTGCCCAAGCAGGCACGCGCCCAGCGAACGCGCGAGCAGCTCTTGTCCGCAGGACAGGCCGAGCTCTCGGAGCACGGCTTCGCGGGCGCGACGGCGAAGAGCATCGCGGCGCGCGCGGGCGTCGCGACGGGCAGCTTCTACCAATACTTCGTCGACAAAGACGCCCTGCTCCGAGAGCTCGCCGCGGCGCGCTTCGCCTCCATCGCGCTCCGCGCGCTCGACACGCTCGCCGTCGACGACCCGGCGGCGGAGGGCGCCGGGCCCGCCGAGGTCCGCGCACGCATGGCGGCCGTCGTCCAGCTCGTGATGGCCTACCACCGCGAGGACCCTGGCCTCCACGCGGTGATCGCGGAGCGCCGCGCGCACGACGCGACCCTCGACGCCATGACCACCTCGGCCGAGCGCGCGCTGATCGCCCGGATCGGCGCGCTCCTCGCGCAGTGGAAGCACCCAGGTGACCACGAGGCCGTCGCCTTCGTCCTCTTCCAGCTCGTCGAGGGCGCCGTCCACAGCCACTGCCTCGGCCACGCGCTCGTCGACGACGAGCGCTTCACCCGCGCGCTCGTCGACGCGCTCGTCCGCGTCGCGCTCCCTGCTTCCCCTTGATCGCCCACCTCGAGCGAAAGCAACCGCCCGCCAACCCAAAGCTGCCGCAAGCGCCCGAAGGAGAGACCATGTCCAAGATCGAAGAGCTCATCGAGAACTACAAGCGCGACCACCAGCACCCCGTGAACAAGGCGCTGCACATGGTCGGCATCCCCATGATCGTGACCTCGTTGCCCCTCATCTTCTTCGTACCGCCCCTCGGCATCGCCCTCTTCGTGCTCGGCTGGATCCTCCAGTTCGTCGGCCACGCGTTCGAAGGAAAGCCCCCGAGCTTCTTCCGCGACCCTACCTTCCTCCTGATCGGCCCGACCTGGTATGCCAAGCGGCTCTTCGCCAAAGTGACGGGACGTACCTTCGACGACCCCGCGCCGACCCCGGCGCCCGCCGCGCCCGAGCCGGTCGTCGCCACCGCGTGAGCCCCCCAACGAAGCCGAAGGCCGCGAGATCACGAGCCGATCTCGCGGCCTCGTCGTTCCGTCTCCGTGACGCCCACGTGACGCGCTCCCCGGCACGTCACGTCACAGAAACCCGCGAATCGGGCTCCGTGTCACACGACTGTCACATAGAGGGCACGGAGCCGTCGCGCTCTCCCCCAAGCCCCGACGCATACTCCGCGCGTGGCGACCAGCGGTCCAACCCTCTCCCCCGTCGTTCTGCCCCCCGCGTCTTCCCAGACGACGGCGGAGGTGACGTCGGCGAGCGCCGGAACCTTCGTCACCCTGATCCGGGAAGAGCGCCTCTTCCTGATGCTGATGGCCCTCGGCTTCATGGCCGTCGGCATCGTCGTCGAAGACGCGTCCATCGCCCGCTGGCTCGGCTTCGCGCTCGCTGGGTACTCCGCCGTCGCGAACGACAGCATCCAGACCATCGGCACGTTCATCGCGTCGAACCGCAACAAGCCCTGGTGGATGCTCTGGCTCTTCATGGGCGGCATCTTCGTAGCGACCACGCTCTACAGCTGGTTCAGTTACGGCGGCGACGTGAGCCACCAACGCCTCGCGTCCAAGGGGTTCGACCAGACCCCGATGAACTTCACCTATCTTCAGGTCGCAGCGCCGCTCGTCCTGATGATGCTGACCCGGATGAGGATGCCGGTCTCCACGACCTTCATGCTCCTCACCTGCTTCGCCGCGCAGCCGGGTGACGTCTGGGGCGTCGTCTCGAAGAGCCTGATCGGGTACGTCGCCGCGTTCGCGACGGCCATCGCGGTCTGGTACGCGGTCTCGAACGTCGTCCATCGCTACGAGCAGCGCGGCCCCGCCCACGCCAGCTGGCGCATCTTCCAGTGGTTCACCTCGGGGACGCTCTGGGCCGTCTGGCTGATGCAGGACGCCGCCAACATCGCGGTCTTCCTCCCGCGCAGCCTCTCGGTGCTCGAGCTCCTCGGCTACCTCGGCGTCGTCGTCGTCGGCCTCGCGTTCCTCTTCCGCGTCGGCGGCGAGCGCGTGCAGAAGGTGGTCGACGAGAAGTCGCGCGTGACCGACGTGCGCTCGGCGACGGTCATCGACCTCGTCTACGCGATCATCCTCTACTTCTTCAAGGAGGTCTCGAACCTCCCGATGAGCACCACCTGGGTCTTCGTCGGCCTCCTCGCTGGTCGGGAGCTCGCGATGAGCCTCCGTGGTGTGTCCGGCCACCGCTTCCGCTTTGCGGCGCGGATGATGGGCAAGGACCTCCTCTTCGTGACGATCGGCCTCATCGTCTCGGTGCTGATGGCAGCCGCGGGCAACCCGCAGTTCCTCGCCTCGCTCCTCGGCGGTTGATCCGACCGCGAGCCGACTCGCCCGCGCTCGTCGACGGCAATCGTCGACGATGCGGCGCGTCGGCGACGGGGCAGCTCGCGACGCTCCTCGACGACGATGGTCGTCGCCGACGACGCGCTCGTCGCCAACGACGCTCGTCGATGCGGCGGCCACGGCGACACGGCGCGACTCGCAACGCGAGACCGCGGTCGACGGCGCTCGGCGGCAACCTCGGCGGCGACGCTCAGCATGTACGCGCGACATCGCGATGGCCGCTCTCGCGCTATCGCACGCCACCGTGCGCCCCGGCCGTCAAAGCGTCGCGCTGTCGCAATTTCGTGGCCTGGGCTCCTTGCCTTCGATACATTCGCGAACCAGATTCACGTCTCAGCGGCGCTCGCCGCGACAGACTTCCCTTCCACACACACCACACCACCACAGACGGGGTCCTTCGGGACCCCGTCACTAATTCCGGCCCACGACGCCCAAGTACTGCCTCTCCGACCTCACCGCCTTCTGCATTCGTCACAGTTTTTGTGGAAACGTCCGTCGACAGTGCCAATCACTCCGGATATCCTCCGTGCCGGGCGTGTGGTGACGCCCAAGGGAGCGGATGGGCGAATGCATGGCGGCTCGCAGAGGCTGGTGTGGTGGGTCTCGTTCGTTCTGCTCGCGGCGTGCGATTGCAGTAGCCCGACCCCTTCACGCTGTACGACCGCAGAGGACTGCCCGGAAGGATGGCTCTGCGTCGACGACGCCTGCGTCGATCCTGGCGACGGCTCGATGACGCGGCCCGACACGGGGCCTGGCGGCGAGGTCTGCAACGACATCGATCGCGACGGCCACTCCGGTCGGACCGAGATGTGCCCCTCGGGGACCGACTGCAACGACACGAACGCGGCGATCAACCCCGACGCCGACGAGCTCTGCGGCAACGGCGTCGACGACGACTGCGACGGTGAGATCGACGAGGACGACTGCGTCTGTGCGCCGGGACAACGCATCGGCTGCTTCTCGGGTCCCGCCGCGTCGCGCAACGTGGGCGCGTGCCGATCCGGCGTCGCCGTCTGCGAGAGCGCGGGCGTCCCTGGCGAGTGCCGCGGCGAGACGACCCCGGTCGAGGAGACGTGCAACGGCGTCGACGACGACTGCGACGGCCTCGTGGATGAGGGGCTGCGCAACGCCTGCGGCGAGTGCGGCGCGGAGGAGCCCGTCGAGCAATGCGGCAACGGCATCGACGACGACTGTGACGGCCGCGTCGACGAAGACTGCGAGTGCGACTTCCGTTGCGAGTGTGTCGTGGGCACCAGCTGCGAGTGCCGCCCGCCGACGAACCAGCCTTGCTACGAGGGCCCCTTCGGCACCGGCGGCGTCGGCGTCTGCCGCGGCGGTCGCCGTGACTGCCTCGAGGACGCCGCGAGCGGCTCGACGCGGTGGGGCACCTGCGTGGGCGCCATCCTTCCGGGCGTCGAGTGCGAGGGCGGCGCGGCGAACGGCCTCGACGACGACTGCGATGGCGTCGTCGACGAGGGCTGCCGCGACGCGGACGGAGACGGCGTGCCGTGGCCGATCGACTGCGACGACAGCGACCCGCTGATCTTCCCCGGCGCGCCCGAGCGCTGCAACGATCGCGACGACGACTGTGACGGGCTCGTCGACGAGGGCGTCCTCAACGGCTGCGGCGGCTGCTACGTGCCGGAGGCGCGCGAGATCTGCGGCAACGGCCTCGACGACGACTGCAACGGCCTCGTCGACGACGGCTGCACCTGCGAGGGCGGCTCACAGAGCTGTTATGGCGGTCCGCCGGGCACCGCGGGCGTCGGCCTCTGCGCCGCGGGCACGCAGGCGTGCATGGGTGGCGAGTTCACCTCGTGGGGTGCGTGCACGATGCAGCGCCTGCCCGAGCCCGAGGTCTGCGACGGCGTCGACAACGACTGCGACGGTGAGGTCGACGAGCGCTGGGCGATCGGCTCGAACGCCTGCGGCTTCTGCGACGGCACCGAGATCTGCGACGGGCTCGACAACGACTGCGACGGCCGCGTCGACGAGGGCGTCTCGAACGCCTGCGGCGAGTGCGGGCCCGAGCCGGTCGAGATCTGCAACGGCGTGGACGACGACTGCGACGGCATCGTCGACGAGGGCGTGACCAACGCCTGCGGCACCTGCCCGCCCGAGCCCTGCTTCACCGACATCTGGGATCGCCCGAGCGAGTGCGACGCGGCCGGCCGCGAGTGCGACGGCGTGGAGCCGCACCCGGACTTCCCGGACTCGGTCACGCTCGGCCAGAGCGCGTTCAACAACGACTTCATCTACATCGCGGTGACCAACCGGGACCAGGTCGCCAAGATCAACACGGAGACGGGTGCCCACGAGTGGCAGGTGGCGACCCACGGCGCGTGCCCCTCGCGCACGGCGGTCGCCCTCGACGGCAGCGTCTGGGTCGGCAACCGCGCGCTCGTCTGCCGCACGGTAGACGCGAACAACACGAACAACTCGAACGTCGTACACCTCCGCGAGAGCGACGGCTCGGTGATCTGCCGCGCGCCCGTGCCTGGTGGCGTGCGTGGCCTCGCCGTGGACGCGAACGGTGACGTCTGGGCCGGCACGTGGAACGGGCAGCGGGTCTTCAAGATCAGCGGCACGATCGTCGACCCCGCGCCGCCGGGCGTCCCCTTCCCGGTCTGCCGGATCCTCGGCGATTGGAGCGCGGGCCACCAGGTCTATGGCCTCGCGGCGGACTCGGACGGCTACGTCTGGACCGCGGGACCGACCCGCACCTCGCGCTTCGACATCGCGACCGGGGCTGGCAGCAGCTACGCGAGCCCGCGCTACTACGGCGTCGCCGCCGACGGCGAGGGCAACCTCTGGTTCGGGGGCTGGAACGGCAGCGGCAACGTCCACCGCATCCGCCGCTCGGACGGCGCCCAGTTCAACACGTCGGTGAACAACGTCACGGCCGTCACCGTGCACCCCGACGGGACCGTCTGGGGCAGCCGGTACGGCACCAACCAGGTGGTGAGGATCGATCCCGCCACCGGCAACGCGCTCTGCACGGGGAACTCCATCCGCTCACCAGGCGTCGCGTGCTCGGGCGACAACTGCCGACCGCACGGCATCGCCGTCGACCGACGTGGCCGCATCTGGTCGCCGAACCGCTATGGCGGGTACGTGAACGTCTACGACCAGAACACGTGCGCGCTCTTGCACTCGTACCCGGTCGACCCCGGCCAGGAGCTCTACAGCTACTCGGACATGACCGGGCACCTGCTGCGCACCTTCATCGCCCCCGAGGGCTGGTGGCGGCAGATCTTCGACTCGGGCTACGCGACGCCATATTGGACCACGCTGGAGTGGGACTCGGTCACGCCGGCGGGAACGGGCATCGAGATGTTCGCGCGCGTGGCGGACACGGAGGCGGGGCTCGACGCAGCGACGGCGTGTGGGCCGTTCACGACCTCGCCGGCGGATCTCTCGGTCTGCGGATTCGGTCGTCATCGCTACCTGCGGATCGACGCGCGCTTGTTCCGCACGGGCACCGAGGAGCGCCCGATCCTGCACGAGGCGCGCGCGTTCTGGGCGTACTGAGGGGCGCGGCTCGGGTGGGCCGCTCGGCCCTCTCGAGCCGCGGTCATTGAACGTGAGACGCGGGCGCCGAGATGGCGCCCGCACCGGGACATGGTTCCGCGTCCCGTACCGAAGACACCGTACCGAAGACACCGTACCGAAGACACCGTACCGAAGACACCGTACCGAAGACATCGTCCCGAAGGCATCGTCCCGAAGACCAAAGACATCGTCCCAAAGACATCCGCTGAACCTGGGCCCGCTTCCCGAACCCAGGCCACGCCACGTTGTCGAAGCGGTATGCCTCGTCGCGCCGCGCTCTCGATCGGAATCGTCGCCTTCACGCTCGCGGCTGCGCTGCCCGCAAACGCGAGCTCGATCGACCGTGAGCTCCTCCGGCAGGTGCTCTCCTCGGCTCACCCCGCCATCGCGCGCTGCGGCCTCGCCCCCGACCGCTACGTCGTCCGGCTCACGATCGAGGGCGACGGGGCGGTCTCGCGTGTCCTGGTCTCCGAGCCCTTCGATCTCGCGCCCGCGGACGCCCAATGCGTCGCGCGTGCGTTCGAGGCGCTCGTCTTCCCGACCTTCGGCCGACCGCCCGCGCCGCCCACCACGCGACCGGGCGAGCCCCGGTCCCACCTCCCGCACGCGACGCGGCGGGTCGAGCGCATCCTCGTGACGTGGCCCTTCGTCATCCGCGGCGAGTGACGCCGCCGGAGATCACCACTGCAGCGTGTCGAGCTCGGGCACCGCCGCGCGAAGTGTCTGCATGAACCGATCAGGATCGAACGCGGAGTTCCGCTGGACCAGCCACGGGAGCGCCTCCTGCGGGTTCGAGAAGACCTTCTCGTCGAAGCCCGGCCGCACCACCCAGTTGATCGCCGTCAGCAGCCCGCGACCCACCGTCGAGGTCACGACCAACGCGTGGCCCGCGATGAAGCTGAGGTCTGGCACGCTGCTCAGCACCTCGACGATCCGGCGCCGCTGCACCGCCGTAGGCATTGGCATCTCGTGCGTAATGTCGAGCACCAGCTGCCGCGGCCGCCGCCGCGCCGCCATCTCGCGTAGATGAGCAACGAACCGGTCCGTGTCGGCGTCCCCGAGCTCGCCCCGGACCAGCGACCAATGGCAAGGCCCAAACGTCCCCAAATGAAGCATGAACCCACGTTTGTATCAGGGTTCGCGGCTCGGGCCGAGCGTGATCACCGGCACCGCAATCGTCGCGAGCATGGTCCTGCTCGCGCACGCCGCGCGCACGTTGCCCATCAGCACCGCCTACCCGGTATGGGTCGGCATTGGTGTGGTGGGCGCTGCGATCGGTGGGGTGGTGCTCTTCGGCGAGGCGATGTCGCCGATGCGCATCGTATTTCTCGTGTTGTTGGTCGTCTCGATCGTGGGATTGAGGCTCGAGGGCTCCCACGCGGCGGTCGACGACAGCAGCGAAGCTCAGTGAGATCCTCGCGACGGCCAGCTCCCACGGCGCGTGCAAACCGGACGCGCGCGGTCTCGAGGATCGCTCGCCCGTCCGCGTAGTCAAAGAGGCCGTCGCTGCCGACGACCATCGCATCGACCGCTGCACCCCGACAGAAGTGGCGCGTGCTCGGCCCGAGCCGAGCCGCGGCTTTCGCGGCGTCTCGGCCGTGAGGTCGAGCCACTCTCCGCCGAGCGCACGCGAGTCACCCACCGCGGCGCCAGTGACGTGGAGGGACGCTCCGACTTGCAGCGTCAGCAGCACGGCGGTCGTCTCGGCGCCCGTCTTCGAGAGCGCGACGTCGAGCCGGCCGCACGCACGCCCGCGGACGTGCCGCCCGTCCCGCCTGAGAGTGTCAGCTCAAGATCCCCTCGGAAGCTTGACCGACGCGCCGCCGCCGAGACCGGCGTGACGCCACCTGCTGATCGTCGGGGGGCGGCTGCGCGGAGAGCTGTGCGCGCTCTCCGTGGCGGCGGAGTGGGTCTGTGCGCGCAACTCAGCCGACACGGAGGTAGGCTGGGCCCATGTCTGCGCACGCGCTGCCGCTCGCGCTCGCGCTCGCGCTCGCGTCGTGCGCGAGCGCGGTGCAACCGGTACCCACGGCTCGACGCGAGGCGGCGGAGGTGAGCTCCAACGTTCGACGCTGTGCCGGTTCGGACGCGCGAGGCTGGACACCCGCCTCGGGCGACGTCTCGCGGGCGCCCGTCCCGATGTTCGTGGACGGGTGGTTCACAGCCTCTCCGAGCGCCTCGGACGTCACGCTCCGACTCGTTCGCCGGGCGCATTGCGATGGCTGCGAGCTCGAGCTCGCATGGGTGGCGCTGGTGCCCGAGACCTGCGCGGCGTTCGCTGCCGTTGACGCGGTCTGGTGGCCGATCGCCGAATACGGGCCTCCGATCGATGCCACGGCCGCGTGCGAACGCACCGCGGCGGCCCTCGAACGCCACCAGCGCACCTTCGATGAGCTCGCAAGCCTTCTTCATCGCGGCTGCATCCGCACGAGCCGCTGCCCTTTGGTCTTCGTGCCCGGCGGGGCTTCCCTGGGGCCTCGGGCGACTGCGCTCGTGGCACGTTGGCGCGGCGAGCCGTTCTTCGGGTGGTGGTGGCTTCACGGCCCGCTCAGAGCCGCGACCTCCGCCTACGCCGGGGGCGACGATCGGTGGGCCGAATACATGCTCGACGCGATCCAGGCTGCGAATGAAGGCGTCGAACCCTCATTCAGCGAAGGTCCCGCGAGCGCGCGCTCGTTGTTCGAGGCCGTCGTGCGGTCGCTACGGAAGGAGCTTCACACGCGGCGCTCCGCGCAGCCGCCCGTCTCCTCCGTCGTCGCTGCGTTGCGTGATCTCGCCGCCGTCCCGGACGACCACGGGAACACCCCGTCGCACCGACTCGATCCGAGGTTCATCGCGGTCTTGCGCGACGGTGAGCGTGCGATCCCAGACCTACGGCAATGCATCGCGGACGAGGCGTCGCTCTCTCGGTACGTCGTGACCGACTTCCGGGGACAATGGCGCGTCGTGAAGCACGCTGACCTCTGCGCGCTCGCGATGGAGGAGATCCTTCATGGCGCCACGCCGACTCCTGCGTGGGAGACGGCCCACGAGTATCGCGAGGCGACACGCCCGCGAGCGCGACGGCCAGCTTGGCCACCTCGACGTCCATGAGGGGCCAACCCCGCGTCGGACTGTGCCCCCAACCGGAAGTTCGTTTCGGGTTGCCCAGGGGCGACGCGCACGCTCAGTTACGACTGCGTTCGGCCGCCCTGCGGTGCCGCCCGATTTGCGGTGATCGTTGCGTGTCGTTAGTGATTGGGGCTTCGGTGGTTCGGTCGCACCTGGTTGGGACCGTGACCGCGGCCGCGATCAAGCGGGGGTCGTACCTGGCTCAGGAGCGTAGGGCCGTTGACAGGCTCTCCGGCCCTTCGGCACCCTGTAGCCGAAGGCGTCGAGTGGCAATTTCTGCAAAGCAACGCTCCGCCATCGTGTGGACCACGGGTGTGCTTTTGGGTCTGCTTTGCACAGCGGTAGTGGTCGCGTACTTCTACCGCCGCCCGAGGCCGGTTCCTCCGGCTGCTGCCTCCGCTCCAGCTGCTCGCGTCCCTGTTGCGGCCAACGCCGTTCCCTCGGAGCCAGAACCGGACGCAACCGTCGTTTCGGCTACCTACGTAGGGTTCGACTTGCTCCAGCGAATGTCGATCTGTGCGACCTACGAGGTCACTGTACGTGGCGAACACTCAGGCGAACGATCAGCATTCGCAAGAATCATGTTGGGTGCTGCCACGAGGGGTGTGGGCGAGGCAGGAGCTGAGAAAGTGGATGCCCGGACGCGACGCGGCGGGTCGACCGCATCTTCGTGATGTGGCTCGTCATCCGCGGTGAGTGAGCGGGACGACGCCGGAAGCCCCCCCTTGGATGGCACCGCTCGTCGACCCTGGTTTCGTGCTGGCTTCGGGCCGGCGTCGCGAGCGGGTGACGTCGCCGTGCTCGAACGCTACGATCACAGCAATGACGAACACCGCCCGCAAGCTCCTCGATGAGGTCCTGTCCCTCCCCGAGGAGGACCGGGTAAAGATTGCTTCCGAAGTCCTCGCGAGCCTGGACGGACCTGCGGAGGCCGGCTGGGACGAGGCTTGGCTCGAGGAACTCGAGCGCCGAGAGCGTGCTGCAGCGACCCGCGGAACACCAGCGCCGGAGTGGTCGGACGTGCGGGCTCGGATCCTGGTCCGCCTGGGCTGAGTGACTCACCGGCACCTTCGGGTCCGCCCCGAGGCCGAAGTCGAAAACGAGTCCTCCCGTATGACTGCCGCTCGGAAGAAGCGGATCAGACCTCGAGGAAGAGGCGGTCCGGGTTCTCGAGGTAGCCGATGATGTCGTAAGCGAACGCCGCGCCGACGTGGCCGTCGACGATGCGGTGGTCGAACGAGAGGCTCAGGAGCATCACGTTGCCGACGACGATCTGCCCGTCCTTCACCACGGGGCGCTCCTTCATCTGGTGCACGCCGAGGATGCCGACCTCCGGGTGGTTGAGCACCGGCGTCGCGAAGAGGCCGCCCGTCTTGCCGAGCGAGGTGATCGTGAAGGTCGAGCCCGTCAGCTCGCTCGCGTCGAGCTTGCCCGCGCGCGCCCCCTCGCCGAGGCGGTCGATCTCGCGCGCGATGTCCAGGATCGAGCGGCGGTCGGCGCCCCGGACGACCGGCACCATCAAGCCCGCGTCCGTCGCCGCCGCGATGCCCACGTCGTAGTAGCGGCGGTAGACGAGCTCGTTCGTCGTCTCGTCGAGCGCGGAGTTGAGCACCGGGTGCTTCTTCAGCGCGCCGACGACCGCCTTCACGATGAAGGGCAAGAAGCTCAGCTTCACGCCCTCGGCGGCCGCCGCCGGGCGGAGCCGGTCGCGGAGCGCGATGAGCTCGTCGCAGTGGCACTCCTCGACGAAGGTGAAGTGCGCGGCGGTGTTCTTCGCCGTCTGCATCCGCTGGGCGATCTTCCGGCGGATGCCGACGAAGGGCTTGCGCTCCTCGAGCGCGGCGGACTCGCGTGAGGGCGCCACGATGGGCTGCGCGGGGGCGGCCGCCGCGGCGGGCGCAGCGGCGCGAGCCTGGCTGGCCGGCACGCTCGCCGTGGTCGCCGTCTCGACGAAGACCTTCACGTCGTCGCGCGTCGTCCGGCCGCTCGGCCCCGAGGGCGGGACGTGGCGCAGGTCGACGCCGAGGTCGCGGGCGAGCTTGCGCGTCGCGGGCGTCGCGAGCGGCTTGGCCTGGAAGAACTCGATCTGCTGGAGCCCACCGCTCGAGGGCGCCGCCTTCGCGGGCGCCGCCGCGTGGACCCCGTTGCCGTTGCTCCCGTGGGCTGCCGGCTTCGTCTGGAAGAAGCTCGAGCCGGGCAGGCCGTCGCGGATGTCCCCGACCGCCGTCGCCGCGGGCCCCTCGGCGTCCTTCTTGCGCGCCGCCGCGCGGGCCGCGGCCTGGGCGCTCTCGGCAGAGGTCGCGGCGTCGGCCTTCGTGGCCGCCGCGCCCGTCGCGATCGTCACGATGACCTGCCCGACCTTCGCGACCTCACCCGCCGCGAAGCGGAGCTCCGCGATGGTGCCGGCCTTGGGCGCGCCGATGGTGACGGTCGCCTTGTCGGTCATGACCTCGACCATCGGGTCGTCCTCCGCGACAACGTCGCCGACCTTCACGTGCCACTCGACGATCTCGCCTTCGGAGACGCCTTCGCCGATGTCGGGGAGCTTGAACTCGAAGTTGGCCACGGGGATTCCTCGCAAAGCTGGCGGCCGCTCGAGCGGACCGGGGACCGGAGACGGGCGCGCCATCGAGTCCCTCCTCGCAGGAGGAAGTGAGGCGCGGGAGGCGAGACGTCACTCGCCCGGAGGTTCAGGGGACGTAGCGCGCGGTGTCGAGCAGCGCGGGCGTGATGCGGTGCTGGAGCGGCAGGTACTCCATCTCCAGCGTGTAGGGGAAGGGCGTGTCCCAGCCCGTGACGCGCAGCGGCGGCGCCTCGAGGTGCAGGAAGCACTTCTCGCTGATGAGCGAGAGGATCTCGGCGCCGAAGCCGCAGGCCTTCGGGGCCTCGTGGACGATCACGACGCGGCCGGTCTTCTTCACGCTCTCGACGATCGTGTCGATGTCGATCGGCCAGAGCGTGCGCAGGTCGATGACCTCGGCGCTCACGCCCTCGCCCGCGACCTCCTCCGCGCTCGCGAGCGCCTCGAAGAGCATCGCGCCCCAGGCGATCACGGTGACGTCCTCGCCCTCGCGGACGACCTTCGCCTTGCCGATGGGCAGCGTGTACTCGCCCTCGGGCACCTCCATCTTCACGGCGCGGTAGACACGCTTCGGCTCGAAGAAGAGGACCGGATCGGGGTCGCGGATCGCGCTGATGAGCAGCCCCTTGGCGTCGTAGGGGTTGCTCGGGCAGACGACCTTCAGGCCCGCGGTGTGGATGAAGAGCGACTCGGGCGACTGCGAGTGGTAGTGGCCGCCGCGGATGCCGCCGCCGACCGGCGTGCGGATGACCATCGGGACCGTGTACTCGCCGCCCGAGCGGTAGCGGAACTTCGCCGCCTCGCTGACGATCTGGTCGAACGCCGGGAGCCAGTCGGCCGCCGGAGCGGCGACCACCCGACTGACCACAGGCGCGCGGCCACGCGCTGCCTGGCAAGGCACCAGCCCGAGCTGGGCATGCCTCCATCCACCGCGCAGGATTCGGGCGCGGCTCGGCGCCCAACCGGGCTGCCGAAGCCTCCGCCCAGCGGCGCCCCAACCGTGACCCCCTTCCAGTCGGTACCCAGTACCGAATCTCAGCCAAGACCCTCGCACGGCGCTCAGCGGCGCCACCAACCGCGAGCCCCCTTCAGTCGGTACCCAGTACCGATTTTCCCCCCCAACCGTGACCCCTTCAGTCGGTACCAAGTACCGATCTTCTGCGCGGCCCCGTACCGAACTTCGCGCGCCTCGCCGGGGTTGACGGTTGTCCGGCAAGGCTGGAGACTGAGTCGCGTGATGGGTGGTCCCTGCACCTCACTGCACCAGGGTGGTCGACCTCCTTCGACAGACTCAAGGTGGTTCATGGCACGAATGCCGATCGAGTTAGTCAATGTCGATGCAAGAGCGAATTCGGGCGTCATAGCGGCCATACGACGAGCGAATCGAAGACAGAGTATATTCGAGTACTCCTTGTTAGATTCTGCCGCTTTTGGAGCGGATCTTCTGTCCTATAGGGATGTTGAAACATCCAAGTTCTTTGACGATCTCGATGGTCTGCGTAAGCGATCAAAAGGGTACCATCCTTTCTTGATCGCCGTCGTCGCTAGTCGACTGAGTGGCGGCACGTATTCAAACCTTTTTGGCAGCCATCGGGCACGCCGAGGGTTGGCAGTTATCTCCACGCATGGAGTTGAGGGAACAATTGTTCCCGCAGGGCGAATGTCGTCTTACTTTGCGTACTATATCGCGCGATATACCTTGAGCTTTCTGGACGATGGTCAGAAGAATCATGAAGACACACGAGGTTGTGTTCTTGACCGAAAGCGTGACAGGCGAGACATCTCGTTGAGTATGGGCCGCAGCAAGTTCTGCGACGAATGTCGGCGAAATATTGCTGTTGATGGCTCGATCTCGGTGGCTCAGTTTGCTGCCATTACGGAGGTATTTGCCTGTTCTTCGATGGATGAAACGGACGAGTATATGAACAAGCCACGTGTCTTTGTTGGGTCATCGGTTGAGGGTCTTGAGATCGCACGCGAACTGCAGTCGGAGCTCGCGCACGACGCGCACGTGGAGATATGGAACGAAGGAGGGGTTTTTGGGCTTGGCGTTTCGACGCTTGAATCGTTGGAGATCGCAGTTCAAGAGTACGATTTCGCGATATTTGTATTCACTCCAGATGACCATCTTCACGCGCGTGGCGAGTCGAGACCGGTAGCTCGGGATAACGTAGTCTTCGAGCTCGGGCTGTTCATCGGAAAGCTTTCAAGGCGCAAAGCATTCGTCGTTCACCCAGCAAGCGGTGGTGTGACATTGCCAAGTGATCTGTTGGGGATTACTGCCGCGACGTATCCGGCGGATGCGACCAACCTGCGGTCCGCTCTAGGCCCCGCCTGTCAGCAGATTCGGCGAGCTATGCGCGCTTAGCCCGTGACCCCGAGTCGCTCCTAGTCCCCCCTAGCCCCCCCTAGTGCACCGCCGTCGAGATGCGATCAAGCATCCGGCGGTGAGATTTGATGATGGCGTTCGCGGGCTTCGTCCACGCGAACGGTGTTGGATGCTTGTTCCAGTCCCGCATGTAAGCGCCGATGTGCTCACGCAAAGCCTTCTTCGAGGAGAAGTCCGTCTCGCTGAGAGATTGCTTGCCTAAGATTCCAAAGAACCCCTCCACCTGGTTGAGCCAGGATGCGCTCGTCGGTGTGTAGTGGAAGTGGACGCGTGGATTATCAGAGAGCCACGCTTTGATCTCTGCAGTGCCGTGCGATGAGGAGTTGTCGAGAATGATATGGAGCTCCTGTTTCGGGTACACGCGCACCACCTTGCGTAGAAAGGAGCGGAAGTCTGCGGCTGTATGCGAGTCGGTTAGCTTATGTGTAACCTTCCCGCTGGCGACATCAAGAGCGGCGTACAAGTCGATCACCCCGTGCCTCTTGTAGTCGTGCGTGTGACGCCTCGCGCGACCGGAGCGAAGCGGCAGCGGAAGTTGGGTTCGTTCGAGCGCTTGGATGGACGTTTTTTCGTCGACGCTGAGCACAATCGCGTTCTCGGGGGGGGTTCAAGTAAAGGCCGACCACATCCTCTACCTTGGACGCGAACTCCGGGTCACGACTCACCTTGTAGGTCCTCGTCAGATGTGGCTTCAGCTCGTGGCGTCGCAGAATATCTGATACGCAACCACTAGATAGACCGACTTCCCTACCCAAGAGTCTCGTCGTCCAACGACTGCGTCCTGCAGGAGGCGGAGACATAGCAAGTTGAATGACACGCTCGACGGTCTCGGCGGGTACGGCATGATCCTTTCTGCCCGTCTTTTTTCTCTCATCTAAACCTGCAACGCCCTCGCGGCGGTAACGAGTTCGAATGCGTGACACCGCCTCCGCGGTCAGCCCCAAGCGAAGGGCAATCTCCTTCCCCGATACTCCATCCGCGCTCAAGAGGATGACTCGAACCCGTCGAACGAACCCGGCAGCTTCGCCGCTTCGAGCGACAATGCTTTCGAGTTTACGACGCTGGACTGAGGTGACCTTCACGACAACGTTCGGCATGATGATACACGAACGCGCCATCGCTTCGGTTGATTCCATCTCGACGGCGGTGCA
Organism: Myxococcales bacterium; assembly: GCA_019637115.1. Lineage (GTDB taxonomy): Bacteria > Myxococcota_A > Polyangia > Polyangiales > Houyiibacteriaceae > JACKEH01. The sequence continues at coordinate 73,662 of JAHBWH010000006.1, forward strand.
CTAGTCCCCCCTAGTCCCCCCTATTACGTCGCGCGCCCAATGACGCGGATCGCGCAGCCCGGTTGCATTCTGGCTGGCAGCGGGAGGGTGGGTCATACCCGCCGCGGAGGCAGGCCAGCGCCCTAAAGGCGCGAAGCCCGGGGTAGCCGCCCCGAGCTTCGCAAACATGCCGGTCGTCAAGTGAAGGCAGGCCGGCGGCATGGCCCATCAGGGCAATCGAAAACTATCGCGAGGACCGCTCCGATGCACGCTGGACGTTCATCGAAGTCGAGTACGAGGCCCGGGACGGCGTCCTCATGCCGAAGGCGATCCCGACCTGCTGCCCGTGTGACGAGGCGGGTTGCCGCGTCACGGTGCACTACCTGCGGGAGCGGAAGACGGGGCCGGCGTTCCCGCTGGCGGTGATCCGCTGCGTGACGCACGGCCGCTCCCACACGCTCTATCCACCCGGGCAGGTCCCATACGGCCGTGTGGCCATCGCACCGGTGGATCCAGCGGGGCGACCGGTCACGTCGGAAGAAGGAGCCCCAGCGCTCTCAGGCACTCTGTTCGAAGCGGCAGAGGACGCAACCGCTGACACGGATGCGGAGGCTGGCGCGCGCTGGCCGGAGTCCGGTAGCGGAGCACCAGGGACACGTCGGACGCAGGGGCGGCGCTTGCACCGTGCGGCGGTGCTGCTCGGGCTGCTCGCCGAGCCACGCCGGCAAGAGCGGATCGCGCATGCGCTCGACGTGCCGCAGCTGACTCTGCGCGAGGCTGCGACGACGTATGGTGCGGCGCGTTCGTGGCGGCAGCGGGGCGAGGTGCTGCTCGGCGTGCTCAGCGCGGTGCTCGCCTCTCAGCGGCACGGGGTCCTGCTGGAGGCCGGCCATGAAGCTGAGCTCTGGGGGCTGCCACGGCGCTGGGACGTAGCTGGCGCGCGTTTCGTCCCGTCGTTCTGACCGAACTGGGCGCGCCCTGCACTGAACGGATGGCTCTCAACGAAATCGCGCAGGGCCCGCGGAGCGAGGCGCCACCACGGTGCGACCCATGGCCCCTCGACGCCCACTCGTGGCTGCGCAGTCACCCACCGCGCTCTTTCGGTACCGCGTCCTGAGCGAGCTCCGCGTCGAGGAGCTTCGCGGCTGCCCTCGCTCGGCCGCCGTGCGCTTCGTCGCGGGCCGCGTGCATCTCGGTCCTGATGGGAGCCCGCGTCGGGTCAGCGAGCGCACGCTCTATCGCTGGCTCGCCACGTTCGAGCCGACCAAGCTCGAGAGCCTCGAGCCGGCTTCGCGCCCACACGTCGAGACCTCGGCCGTGCTGCCCGAGCGACTCGTCGACTTCCTCCGCAGCGAGAAGAAGAACGACTCCGCCGCGTCGATACCCGAGATCCTCCAGCGCGCCGAGGTCCGAGGGGTCATCCCCTCCGCTCGCGACGTCGATCGAGTGACCGTCTGGCGCGCCGCCGTGCGCATGGGGCTTCCGACACGACAACGCCCGAGCAAGCGTGACGGCGACACGCGCCGTTTCGCGTACCCCCACCGGATGATGATGACCCTCGCGGACGGCAAGTACTTCCGCGCGGGCAAGGCGCGCCTGCGACGCGTCGCCATCTTCTTCATCGACGACGCGACGCGCTACGCGCTCGACGTGCACGTGCTCACGAGCGAGCACGCAGAGGGCTTTCTCGAAGGCGTCTTCGACGTCCTCACCCGTGTCGGCTTCATGGGCGCCATGTACCTCGACGGCGGGCCGGGCTTCATCGCGAACGACACCACGAGGGTCTTTCGCCAGCTCAACGTGGCCCTGATCCACGGCGAGGCGCGCTACCCCGAGGGGCACGGAAAGATCGAGCGCTTCAACCAAACGTCGGGCCGCCAGGTGCTCCGCGGCCTCGACGGCGCCGCCGACGTCAACCCCGACTGCCGCGCCCTGCGCCATCGCCTTCGGCACTTCCTGCAGCACCGCTACAACGACACCCCGCACGAGTCGCTCGAAGGACAGACGCCACGCGAGCGCTGGCTCGCCGACGCCCGCGAGCTGGTCTTCCCCAAGAGCGCCGACGAGCTCGCCGAGTCGTTCATCGTGACCGAGTCGCGGCGCGTCTCGAACGACCACGTGATCCAGTACGCGGGGGCCCAGTACGAAGTCCCACGTGGGCTCGCGCGGCAGAAGGTCCACGTCCGGCGGCACGTCTTCACCGGCGAGCTCTCGCTCTTGCATCAAGGGCGAATCGTGACGCTCCACCCAGTCGACCTCGCGGCCAACGCGCGCGCCCGCCGCGGCGAACGACGCGCGCAAGAGACCCACGAGTGCCCGCCCATCAAGACCGCTGCGCAGCTCGCCTACGAGCGCGACCACGGCCCCATCGTCGATTCGGATGGTGGCTTCCACGACCGCGACTGACCCCCACCCCGAACCACATGAGCCCCATGGACACCCTCGCCGCCTTCAACCTGCACAAGCTCCCGTTCACGCGGGAGGTCGCCGTCCGCGAGATGCTCTCGCTCTCCCACTTCGAGCAGGCTCGCCATGGCCTCCTCGCATGCCTCGAACGCCGCATGAGCGCCGCCATCATCGGCCCCGCCGGCTCCGGCAAGAGCGCGCTCTGCCGCGCCCTACGCGACGCCCTCCCCGAAGCCCGCTACCGCGTCCACTACGTCAAGGTCGCCGACCTCGGCAAGCGTGACCTCTGCCGCGAGGTCGCCACCGCCATGGGCGTCACCTCCGCCGGCTCCTACCCCATGCTCGTCCGCCGCATCCAGGAGGACTTCGCGCAGAGCGGTGTCGCCGACGGCGTGCGGCCCGTCCTCGTCATCGACGAAGCCCACGACATCCGCCCAGACGTCCTCGGCGTCTTGCGCATCCTCACCAACTTCGACTGGGACTCGCGCCTCGTCCTCAGCGTCGTCCTCGCTGGCCAGCCCCGACTCGAGACCCTCCTCAAGAAGGCCACCCTCGAAGACGTCGCCCAGCGCATCGCCTTCACCGCCCGACTGCGCCTCCTCTCTCGTGACGAGACCGCCAACTACCTCGCTCACCGATGCGCCATCGCCGGCCAACCCCAGTCCCCCTTCGACCCTGGCTCTATCGAGGCCCTCTTCGAGATGTCCCAGGGAAACCTCCGCGCCATCGATCGCCTCGCCCTCGGCGCCCTCGACGAGGCCGCCACCCGCGGAGCCAAAGTCGTCGCGGGTAGCGACGTCGTCGCCGCCCGCCGGCGAGTTCTGGCGTGACCCCGAGCCCGGCGGTCTCGTCGACCCGGGGGGGCGACGCCCTACGTGCTCGCGTGACCGCCGAGCGTCGCCCTACGACCCTTCAGGCCGTGGCTGTCAGCGAAGCTGCAACGAGCACTGTCATTGGGCTCGAAACGCAACAAGGGGAGACTTCAGCGCTCGCGAGAATTGACCCGGGGTCTGCTCACGAAAAATGGTCCACCCGACTCCCCGTGTCTCGCCGTGCTCGGCCAAGTCAAGGGTCCCCTCGCTCCGCTCGGCGGCTACGCCGCCCTGGACTCGGCTTGCGCGCGGCAAGCAGGGGCAACTGCGGGGAATTGGGGTGGAGCGGTCGAGGGCTCGCACAGAAGAAGCGCGCCGCGTTGGCGCGCGCCAACAGGCGTTGGCGCGCGCCAACCGCGGGGTTATTCAGTGGCCCATTTTTGGCGAGCAGGGGTGGACCAGTTCTGGCGAGCGTCGAAGGAAAAATGAGGACGCATCCCGTTCGTTCGAAGCCTCGGACATGGCGACACGACCTGATCTCCTGTACAGTGCTCGGCTGCGAGGGGAAGCGTGAGCACCAACTCAGCGATCGAGTGGACCGAGTCGACCTGGAACCCCGTACGGGGCTGCTCTCGAGTCTCGCCTGGCTGCGAGCACTGCTACGCCGAACGGATGGCGCATCGCTTCAGCGGTGAGGGGGGGGCCTACGAAGGGCTCACCCGGCTCGGTCGGAAGGGGCCGCGGTGGACTGGCCGCGTCTCGCTCATCGAGGAGTCCCTTGCCGAGCCGCTTCATTGGCGGCGGCCGAGGCTAGTGTTCGTCAACTCGATGTCGGACCTCTTTCACGACCGAGTTCCGGCGAGCTTCATCGGAAAGGTCTTCGAAACCATGCGCCGCGCGCACTGGCACACGTTCCAGCTACTTACGAAGCGATCCGAGCGACTCGCACAACTCGCCCCTTCCCTGCCGTGGCCCGCCAACCTGTGGATGGGGGTCAGTGTGGAGTCCCAGAAATACCTCTCACGGGTCGCCGATCTCGTGACCGTCCCCGCCGCCGTGCGCTTCCTCTCCGTCGAGCCCCTCCTGGAAGCGTTGCCCGATCTCGACCTTGCCGGTGTGCACTGGGTCATCGTCGGGGGCGAATCCGGTCCGGGAGCGCGGCCCTTGGAGGCCGCTTGGGTCCGAGACATCCAGTCAAAATGCGCCACGGCCGAAGTGCCGTTCTTCTTCAAGCAATGGGGCGGCGTTCGAAAGAAAGACACAGGCCGCGTGCTCGATGGCCGCGTGTACGACGAGATGCCGGCCCTCGCTACTTGAGGCGTACGAAGAACGCCTCGCCCAGCGTTGGCTTTCCCTTTCGCTTTTGGCGTTCGTGTGCGGGCTTCGGTGTGCCGCCGTCGGCCTGGACGACGACCTTGCCTCGCTCCTCCAGTCGTAGAATTGCCTCTCGATAGGCCGCCCGACACAGGCGATTCGTGGGGTCCATCGGGAGCTCCTTTAAAAAGAAGCGAACCGACTTCGCTCCATGCTGAAGATGGGAGGTCACCTCATCATCGATCGCATTCTTCTCAGGTGTAAAGAGGGGGATAACGCCGGTGATGCTCGCTTGATCGAGTCTCAGAGAGCCTTGTCCTTCATCGGTCTCTCCGACGGTCCACATGACGTCCTTCATGATCGAAAACCCCATCGGATGCTGACACGCGTGGATGAGATAATGACTGACGCTGCGCCGATTCTCCGCCTCGATCCGAAAGGAAACAACGTATTTCCCATTTGTATGCGTTCGGAGCAATGACTCATAGTGGTTGATGATCGCTAACTCTCGGTCCGCGGCGCTGCGCAGGGATTTGACTTCCCTCGCGAGTTCGGTGACACGTTCGGTCCCTCCAAGGAGACGCGCGAGAACCGACCGTTGCGTCGGGTCGAGGCCCAACACTCGGCGCACGCCGTCGATGTTGAAGAAGAGGAACACTTCCGCCTTGGGGTGCTGAAGAATGCCCTCGACGACTGAGAAATCAACCCCGTCCACGCCGCACGGATCTATGAACACAAATGCTGGTGCGAGTTGGTCCGTGCGCGCGAGCACCTTCGCCATTACGTCAGAGAACCCCGCGTTGGCGAATTGCGGCCTCCTGATATTCGGATTCTTCGCGTGGAAGGCGAGCACGCGCTCCTTTAGTTGTTCGAATAGCGCTGGGTCCTTCTCGATGAAGACGGTCGACACCTTCTCTGCGATGTCCCCCATCTCGGCGATCGTCATGAGCGCATGCAGAGGTGACCCATCCGAGGTGGAGCCGTCGGGATTGTTATACGACCCCCGCCCAGCGAATCCGTCGATGTAAACGAGGTTCCTCGACGAGGACTTGTTCACGATCGTGTAGAATGGCTTGAGGTACTTTGTGAGGATCGTGTGCTTGGCGAGCGTCTGGGCTCGATAGTCTCCGAAGTGGCCTTCGTCTCCCATATCCCCCCCCCAACCTCCGAGGCCGAGGATAGCCGCCTCATTCGATGTTGTGCAACTCGTGTAAGCTCAGAGGTGCGACGTCGTCCCAGTCTTCGCGAGCTGCTTCTCCACCACCTCCGCCACGCAATGCCGGTGGCATTGGTGGGGGAGGTGCTCATAGCACGTGAGTGTGACGCGCTCGTTCGTGCCAATCCAAGTCACAATTCGAGAAATCGCCTCCCCCTGATGGGGGAGATCGTCGCGTTCGTAGTCTGCGAAGAGGGCGTCGTAGTCGGATTGGGTCTCGAGCGTTCGTCGCCGGGCGGACGCGATCCCGAGCTCGGGCAGGTGCTCGTAGCGGATGCCCACGGCTTTGCAGCTCTCGCGCAGCGTCGACTTCGAGAAGCCGTACTTGCGGCTGAGCGGGTTGCGGCGGACGTCGCAGAGGATGGTGGTTCCCGTACGGAGCAGAGTGTCGAGGTAGCTCTCGAGGGAGTGGCCCTCGTAGCCGAGCGTGAGGAGCTTGCCCGCGCGATCCGTCGGCTTCGCGGCGTCGATCTTCGCGAGCGCGTCCTTGTCGCCGCTCAGGACGCGGGTCGCGATCTCGCTGCGCGTGGCGTACCAGGGGAAGCGCCGACACGTGAGCGCCACCAGCTCGTCGCCGCGCGATGTGGGGAGCTGCTGCGCGATGCGCGACACCTCTGTCGCGATGGGAAGCTGCGAAGCGATGCGTTGACCGGTGTTCGTGAGCTCCCACCGATCGACGGGAACGAGGAGACCGAGCTCCTGTAGCTTGAGCCGGTCTCGCTTCGCCGAGAACGAGTAGGCACCGAAGTGGTGCGGCACGAAGTCGTAGGGCGCACCGGCACTCACGCGCTGGCAGTAGAGGAAGAGCAGCTTCTGGAAGTCGGTCTTCCCGGAACGACCCCCGAGCGCGTGTAGGAGCGCGAGCAGCGTTTTCTGCCGTTCGAAGAGGCGGAGCGGGGATTCGCGCATGGTCACGGCATACCAGAGCCCTGAGACGAAGGCGATCGGACGACATGAGGTGTCCATGCGTTCCTGGATCGCGGCCAGTCCGGCGCGGTCGAGTTCCATGTCGCGCGCATCCGCGCGTGACAGGTGGCGGTCGGTGCCTGGCGTCCGGTGGCCCACGAACCCTACGAACAGGAGCTCCCCATGAAAGGTTTCGCCCTCGGTCTCTCGATCTCCCTCGCGTTCATCCTCGGCTGCGTGAGCGCACCGCTGATCGTTGCGCGCCTGAGCGCGCAGAACCCGCCGCACACGCCCCGGTGGGAGTACTCCTGCGACAGCGTCCGAACGATCGGCTCGATGCGAGCCTTGCTCGCCCGAGTGGGGCCCGAGGGTTGGGAGTTGGCCGCCGTCGACGGGGCGCTGTTCTGCTTCAAACGCCCGACTCTCTGAAGCGTGGCGGAAGTCGAAGCGCCTTGTGCCTGCTGGATGTGGGTCGTCTCAGACGGGAACGTCGGGCACCCCTCGCCAAAAACCTCGCGGACACAGCCGGAGGGGCTGCCGCCGTGGCCTGCCGGGGGCGCGTCCTTCGACGCCTGCTAATCCGAGACGTACCGGGTGGCCTCGATCACTGAACTCTTTCGCGTTGAAGTTCCCGCGTGCTTCGGGCGATCGTTCGCCCATGCCCTCTTCCGCCGACGTGCGTGACTCCCTCGTCGATGCGCTCGAGGCCGAGCTCGTTGGCCCCTTTTTTCCGCCGGGCTACGAAGGGCCCACGGACGAGGTGCTCTCGCTGCCGCCTTCGCGTTGGTACCTGACCGGCTTCCTCGCGCCGCACGGCGGGCGCGAGACGCAGGACCCGACGGCCGACGACGAGCTCGGTGCGGGACCGGAGGACGAGGACGAGGAGCCCGAGGCGCCGGAGGGGGAGCCGAAGGTGCCGCGCCACTTCCCCGCGTCGATGGGGATGAGCGTGCTGCTGCCGCCCTCGGAGGTCGCCGACACGCTCGAGGTGACGGTGCGCTTCTCGGAGTACGTGCTCGAAGAGCGCGAGGTCGAGGGGAAGAAGCGGAAAGCACGGGTCTGGCGGCGCATGCCTCGGCAGGAGAAATCGCTGACATTGCGGGTCGAGCGAAGCCTGGTCGAGCAGGGCGTGATGGTGCCGGACACGCCGGGCGTGTTCGTGAAGGGAAAGCTGGAGCTGGCGGAGGCGCCGGGGCTTCCGAAGGGCACGCGGGGGCTCTCGCTCTTCGTGGTGAACGAGCGCGTGATCGAGGGGAAGCCGCCCTTCGACGGGCAGTTCCTCTTCCAGGTCGAGCTCGAGCTGCACTACGCGCCGGGCTTCGTCGCGCGTCCAAATCGGCAGGGGGAGGACGCGAGCGACTGGGACGACCGGGTGGCGGATCTGCAGTTCCGCGGGCGCTTCGAGCACGCGGTCGGGCATGGGGTGTCCGTCGAGGTGCCGCCGCACGCCGGAGAGACCGTGACCCGCGTGAAGACGAAGTGGCTGCCGCGGCACGAGGTGCGTCGCGCGGTCACCCACGAGGAGGAGGGCATCGAGACCGCGATGGAGAAGCTCGCGGCGCTCTCCGACGGCGCGGCGGCGAAGGCGATGCTCGGGTCGATCGTGGACCGATACGAGGCCTGGCTCGTGACGCAGGCGACGATCGCGGTCGACTCCGACGAACGACGCCAGACGCGCGACGAGCTCGTGAAGCAAGCGCGCGAGGCGAAGGCACGCATCGCGGCGGGGCTCGACCTGCTCGCGAGCGACCCGCAGGTCTTCGAGGCCTTCCGCCGCATGAACGAGGCGATGGCGCGCTCGGCCCTGCAACGGAGCGCGAAGTGGTACTCGGAGACGAAGCGCCCGAAGTGGCGTTTGTTCCAGCTCGCGTTCGTGTTGCTCAACCTCGTCGGCGTCGCGAACGACGAGCACGAGGACCGCAAGAACGTCGAGCTGATCTTTTTCCCGACCGGCGGCGGCAAGACCGAGGCGTACCTCGGGGTGATCGCTTTCACGCTCCTGCTGCGACGCCTTCGTGGACAGACGCGCCCCGACCAAGGCCTCGGGGTCGCGGTGCTGCTGCGCTACACGCTGCGCCTGCTGACGCTGGATCAGCTCGGTCGTGCGGCGACGCTGATCTGCGCGCTCGAGCTTCAACGCCAAGCCGCGCCCGAGGTGCTCGGCGACGCGCGGCTCGCGGTGGGCCTCTGGGTCGGACGTAGCGCGACCGCAAACACGCTCGAGCAGGTGAAGAAGGCGATCCTCGAGTACAAGAACAGCGCGTCGAAGAACGCGCCTTCGCCGTTCCCGCTGCCGAACTGCCCGTGGTGCGACACGCCGCTGACGCGCGACAGCCTCACGCTCGTCCCGAGCCCTTCCCAGCCGGAAGGTGTCGTGGTCGGGTGCGCCGACTTCCAGTGCGCGTTCTCGGCCCGCAAGAACCGCGAGGGCTTGCCGGTGCTCTTCGTGGACGAGCAGATCTACCGCGAGCTGCCGTCCTTCGTGGTCGCCACCGTCGACAAGTTCGCGATGATGCCGTGGCGCGGCGAGACGGGGATGCTCTTCGGGCGCGCGACACACCGCCACGAGCACCGCTTCTACGGGCCGATGGACAGCAAGCCCCGCGCGGCGCGTCCGCTCCCCGACGGCCTTCGACCGCCCGAGCTGATCGTCCAGGACGAGCTCCACCTCATCAGCGGCCCACTCGGCACGATGGTCGGGCTCTACGAGACGGCGATCGAGCACCTCTGCGCGCGCGAGACGGAGAGCGGTGAGCGCATCGTGCCGAAGGTGATCGCGTCGACCGCGACGGTGCGAAGAGCGCGCGAACAGATCCGCGCGCTCTTCGGTCGCCAGGGCGTTTCGCTCTTCCCACCGCCCGGCGTGAACGACTCCGAGAGCTTCTTCGCGAAGGTCGACCCCACGTCGCCCGGCCGCCTCTACGTCGGCGTCGCGGCGCAAGGACGGTCGATGAAGGGCATCCTGCTGCGCACGTACGTCGACCTCCTCTGCGCGGCGGAGAAGGCCCACGCGCCCGAGCCGCGCACGAGCGACGACGCGAAGAAGGCGCGACGCGACGCGGCCGACCCCTACATGACGGTCGCGGGCTACTTCAACTCGCTGCGTGAGCTCGGCGGCATGCGGCGCCTGGTCGAGGACGACGTGCGTGTGCGCTGCGAGAAGATCGAGGACAAGCGCCCGGTCGATCACGAAGGCCCGCACCCGACGCTGAAGAAGCGGAAGATCCAGGCCGAGCCCGTCGAGCTCACCTCGCGCGAGAGCACCGCGAAAATCAAGGACGCGAAGGACCGCCTCGGCAAGCCGCACGACGACAAGGAACACGTCGACGTGCTGCTCGCGTCGAACATGATCTCCGTCGGCGTCGACATCGATCGGCTCGGGCTCATGGTCGTGGCCGGCCAGCCCAAGACGACGTCCGAGTACATCCAGGCGTCGAGCCGCGTCGGCCGCCAGCATCCGGGCCTCGTCGTGACGTGCTTCAACATCGTGAAGCCGCGCGATCGCTCGCACTACGAACGCTTCGTCGCCTACCACGCGAGCTTCTACCGCTTCGTCGAGGCCACGAGCCTCACGCCCTTCTCGGGGCCGGCGCTCGAGCGGGGGCTCGCAGGCACGCTGGTGGGGATGACCCGCCTCGGGGTGACGGGGATGACGCCGGCGGGCGCGGTGATGGACATCGAGGTGAACCGCAAGCTCGCCGAGGTCGCGGTCGAGGCCCTGGCCGAACGCGCGGGCCGCCAGAACGGCCTCTCCGCCGCCGAGCACGAGCGCCTCGTGAAGGAGGTCCGCGACCGCGGCCTCGCCCTCGTGGACGCGTGGGAGACGGTGGTGAAGGTCGCGCGAGAGGAGTCGGCCTCGAAGCGGAGCTACTCGCGCTTCGACAAGGACAAGAGCGCCGGCAAGCCCCTGCTCACGCTGGTGACCGACGAGGACAAGGAGCTGACAGCCGACGAGAAGCGGTTCGTGGCGCCAACGTCGATGCGCGACGTCGAGGAGTCGGTGCACCTCTGGATCGAGCGGCGTGCGCTGGGAGGCAAGGGCTGATGGCGACCAGCAAGCGCGTGAAGGCGAAGCCGGAAGGCGAGATCCGTCGCAGCCAGATGGTGACGACCTACGGCCCCGGCTCGATGGTCGACCTGGTGCACAACGCCGTGCTCGTCGGCGGCTTGGACTTCTGGGGCTGGGACAAGAAGAAGGGTCGCGTGCCCGTCCCCGAGCCGCGCCTCCGCGACACGCTCGCCGACCGCTTCAAGAAGGCCGGGCTCGCGCTCAGCGCGGACTACCCGTTCTTCGAGCCGCCGGTCGCCGGAGACGAGGCGAGCCGCTTCGTCGGCGTGCAGGTGCTCGAGTTCCCCCAGTGGTTCGTGTGCCAGAACCCCGCGTGCCGCGCGCTCGTGCGCAAAGACGGCCTCGAGCTCAAGAACGGCAAGTACCTGCACGTCTGCGGGAGCGACCGGAAGCCGCACGAGACGGTGCCCGTCCGCTTCCTCGGCGCGTGCAAGAAGGGCCACACCCAGGACTTCCCGTGGATCGCCTTCGCACACCTGCAGAAGGGTCGATGTGCGGCGCCCTCGTTGCGGCTGCTCGAGGGGGCCACGGGTGACTTCTCCGAGATCGTCGTGGAGTGCGTCGCGTGCGGCGCGTCGCAGCCCTTGAGTGCTGCGATGACCTCGAGCGCGCCGGCCGATGCCGTCGGTCCGCGCCTTCGCTGCGACGGTGACCGGCCGTGGCTCGGCCCGGAAGGACGCGAGCCGGGCTGCGAGGAGCCGTTGCGTTTGCTCGTGCGCACGGCGAGCAACTCGTACTTCGCGCAGGTGGTGAGCGCGATCTCGATCCCCCAGCCCGGCAAGGAGCTCGAGGAGAAGGTCCGCGAGCACTGGGACGTCCTCAAGGCCGCGACCAAGGAGACGCTGCCGGTCTTCCGCACCATCCCGAAGATCCAGGTCGCGCTCGCCGAGTACGCCGACCCCGACGTGATCGCGGCGGTGAAGTCGATCGCCGAGGGCAAGCCTCCCACCCTCGAGCCGCTTCGGACCGCGGAGTTCCGCCAGCTCGTGGCGAGCGCCGACGAGGCCCCGGGCGAGCTCCCGCCACCCCACGAGACCTACTTCGCGCGCCGTGTCTTGCCCGAAGGAGGGGTGCCGAGCGGCATCGAGCGGCTGGTGCTGGCGTCGAAGCTGCGCGAGGTGCGGGTGCAGATCGGCTTCACGCGCCTCGAGCCCGTGACCGCGGACCTGCAGGGAGACTTCGACCTCGGGGTGCAGTCCGCGCGGCTCGGGCTCACGACGAACTGGCTCCCGGCGACCGAAGTGCGGGGCGAGGGCATCTTCATCCAGCTCTCCGAGTCCGCGATCCGCGCGTGGGAAGAGCGCGACGCCGTGAAGGCGCGCGACGAAGCGCTCCGTGGCGGCTACGAGGCGTGGAAGGCGACGGTGAGCGAGGCGCCTTCGTATCCGGGCATCCGCTTCTACCTGATCCACTCGCTCTCGCACCTGCTGATCACCGCGATCAGCCTCGAGTGCGGCTACTCCGCGAGCGCGATCCGAGAGCGCCTCTACTGCGGCCCCTCCGACGCCGACCCGAGCACGCCGATGGCCGCGATCCTCCTGCACACCGGCAGCTCGGGCACCGAAGGCACGCTCGGCGGTTTGGTCGAGCAGGGTCGCAAGCTCCGCGAGCACCTCCGTCGCGCGTACGACCTCGGCAAGCTCTGCAGCAACGACCCCGTCTGCGCGGCCCACTCACCGCACGAGGACCCGGCCGAGCGGTGGCTCGAAGGCGCGGCGTGCCACGGCTGCCTCTTCATCGCCGAGTGCTCGTGCGAGCGGTTCAACCGCTACCTCGACCGCGCGCTCGTGGTGCCGACCGTGGGCCGCCCGACCGAGCTTGCGTTCTTCGCGGAGCGCCCGTGAGCCCAGCCCGAACGACCGAAGCGTTGCGGGGAGCGACGCGGTGACGCGCTCTGGACTCACGGCCCTCTCGACGCCGGAGCTCGAGGCGCTCGCGGCACATCTCGCAGACGGCCGCCTGACGGCCCCGTGGACGTTCGCGTCGTTCGCGGCGACCGGGTTCGCGCACCACGCGAGGATCCTCGTGAGGACCTTCGGCGGGCTCGACCTCACGGCGGCGCGCCGGCTCCTAGAAGCGGTGCTCGCCGAGCGCGAACGTCCCGCTCCCCGTCTCGAGCTCGTCTGGACCGGACCGGAGGCGCCGACCAGCTCGTCGCGCGACACCTGGATCGTCGTCCGCCAGCTCTTCGAGAGCGCTCGCGAGCGCGTGATCGTGGGTGGCTTCAGCTTCGATCACGGCGAAGAGATCTTCCGACCCCTTCACGCGGTCATGCGTGACCACGGCGTCCGCACGTCGCTCTTCGTCGACCTCGACCAGGGCAAGATCACGGCCGAGGTCGGCCCCGCCTACGCGACCGCTCGGATCGATCGCTTCTTCCGCGACAACTGGCCCTTCGGCGACCCGCGCCCCACCGTGTTCTACGACCCGCGCACGGCCGTGCCCGGACCCCCATGGGTCAGCCTGCACGCCAAATGCGTCGTGGTGGACGACGCGCGCGCCCTGGTCACGAGCGCGAACTTCACCGACCGCGGCCAGACGCGAAACCTCGAAGCCGGCGTGCTTATCGAGGACGCCGGGTTCGCGACCAAGCTCGCTGCGCAGTGGCGCGGGCTCGTGAGCGCGGGGCAGGTGGCGCGGTACTCCGGTTCGGGAGAGCCTGGCGGCGCGCGAGGCCGGTGAGGAGCTGGTCGAAATCGTCGCTCGCCTCAGACAGTGCAGCGCGCTGGCGCTGGCCGTGGCTCGAGCGCTCCGCGCGCGAGCGGCGACTCCAAGTCGTGGTACGAAGAGGCATGCGGCGCTTCTTCGCGGTTGGGGATCCTCAGGCCGAGCTCTCGAAGCTCTTGGCGGTGCTGGGGCACCACGGGCTCCTCGACGCGAACGAGCAGCTCCGGCCCGAGGTCGGGCTCGTCTCGATGGGGGACCACTTCGACTTCGGCGCGCCGCGCGACGAGGCGCATCGGATCGCCATCGGCCTCGAGGGCGAGCGCATCCTCGAGTGGCTGAGCGCACACCCCGAGGATCAGGTGCGCATCTTGGTCGGCAACCACGACCTCGCGCGCGTGCAGGAGCTCGCCCCCTTCGATGACGCTTCCTTCGGCGCGGCGCGCGAGGCAGCGGCCGCCATCGCCGCGATGCCCGAGGCAGAGCGCGAGGACGCGACGGCGGCGTTTCACGAGTGCTTCGCGCCCCTGCCGACGCCGGGCGTCGCGACGCGCGACTTCAGCGCCTTCGCCGCGTCGCAGCGGCCGCTCGTGCAGCGTCTGCTCGTCTCGGGTCGCTTCGAGGCCGCGATCGAGGCCGAGATCGGCGGGCGCGCCTGCCTCTTGAACCACACGGGCGTCACGACCCGCGAGCTGCGCCTGCTGGAGGTCGCGGGCTCGGGCGAGGGCCCGTCCGACCCGAGCGTGGCCGACGTCGCGGGGGCGCTGAACGACTTCTTCCGGGCGCGGGTCGCGGAGGCCGGCGCGAAGTGGGCGCTCGACGAGCACGCGCTGCTCGACCTCGCGCCGCTCTACCACATGGGCGTCCCTGGCCAGGAGGCCGGGGGGTGGCTGGCGGCCCGACCTGCCAACCGCGACCGGGCGTCGGACGAGGATCTCGCGTGGTCCGAGGCGCGCCCTCGCCGCTACGATCCGCGCGCGCTCGCCCCAGGGCTCCTGCAGGCCGTCGGGCACACGCAGCACAAGAAGCTCCTCTCGGAGCTCGCGCCGTGGACGAGCGAGGCGGCCCATGCCTCGACTTACGAGCTCCGCTCGCTCGTCGTGCGGGGCGGGAACGTACGCTACCGCGCGGGCGTCGACGTCTCGGCGTCCGACGCGACCGTGATCTTCACCGACGTGCGCCTGCTCGAGGCCCCGCCGGACGAGGCGGCGCTGCTCCCGCTCGACGCCGTGCGCCCGCGCTGAGCGCCCGCGCCGTCGGTCGAGCGCTCGTCAGTCCACGAGGAGCTTGCCCGGTTTGAGCGCCCTGTGGGTCGAGCGTGGTCGCCAGTGCTCGACGACGTGCGCCGACTGCGCGGCTGTCGCGGTACGCGCGAGAACGAGGAGCTTGCCCGGGTTGAGCGCCCTGTGGGTCGAGCGCTCGTCAGTCCACCAGCAGCTTGCCCGGATTGAGCACGCCCTGTGGGTCGAGCGTCTTCTTCGCGGCCGCGAGCATGCCGAGCGCGAGCTCGCCCTTCTCGCGCCCGAGCCACGGGGCGTGGTCCTGCCCGACGCCGTGGTGGTGGCTGATGGTGCCGCCGTGATCGGCGATCGCGTCGCTCGCGGCCGTCTTCAACCCTCGCCACTGCGCCAGCTCGGCGTCGAGGCCGCCCTCCGCGCGGGGGAAGAAGAAGGTGAAGTAGAGGCTCGCGCCGTCCTTGTAGGAGTGGCTGATGTGCGTGAGCACGGCGCCGCGGACGAGCTTCGAGGAGATCGCGTGACGCACGGCCTCGTAGAGGCGCGGCAGGTTCGCCCACGTCGTCGAGGTCTCGAGCGTGTCGACGCCGATGCCGCGGTCCATCATCGGATCGCGTAGGTAGGGCATCGCGAAGCGGTTCGCGAGCCACGCCCGTCCGGGGCTCGTCCCGACCGGTAGGCCGCCCTCGCGCGTGCACGCGAGGAGCGTCTCGGCGAGCGCCCCTCGGACGTGCGCCTTGTCGCCCTCGAGGCCGACCATGAGCACACAACGTCCCGGGCCGTACCCGAGCGCGGCGAGCCCCTTCTCGGCGACCTCGGTGCCCTTGCCGTGCGGCTTGCGCAGGCCCTGGAGCGCGCCGAAGAAGTAGCTCTCGTCGCCGTCGGAGAGGCGGAGCATCGCGACTGGGATCTCGGCCTGGACGATGCGCCGGATGGCGGCTGCGCCCGCCTCGAAGCTCTTGAAGAGGTACGCGCGGTAGTCGCGCGCCTCGGGGAGAGCGCAGATCTTGACGGTCGCCTCGGTGATCACGCCGAGCGTGCCCTCGCTGCCGACGACGACCTCGTTGAGGTTCGGCCCGGCGGCGCTCTGCGGGAAGGGGCGCGTCTCCCACGTGCCCGCGGGGGTCGCGAGGCGTGCCGCCACGAGCCATTTGTTGGCGGCGCCGTACCGGTTCGACTGCTGGCCCGCGCCCCGCGCCGCGATCCAGCCGCCGAGCGTCGAGAACTCGAAGCTCTGCGGGTAGTGGCCGAGCGTGTAGCCGCGCGCCTCGAGCGCTTGCTCGAGGTCGGGGCCCCACACGCCCGCCTCGAAGGTCGCCGTGTGCGAGACCTCGTCGAGCTCGAGCATTCGGCTCATCCGCGTCGTGTCGAGCGTGACCACCCCGCGGTGGCCGGGCCCGCCGCGGCCCTCGACGCCGCCGACGACGCTCGAGCCGCCGCCGAAGGGCACGACCGCGAGCGACGCGCTGTCGCAGTATTGGACCAGCGCGACGCACTCCTCGTGCGAGGCCGGGAAGGCGACGACGTCCGGCGCGCTCGAGAGGTCGCCGTAGCGGAGGCGGAGCAGGTCCGGGTAGGAGCGGCCGAGCGCGTGCGCGGCCCGCTGGAGCGGCTCGGTCGAGGCGTGGCAGAGGTCACGTAGGCTCGCGAGGGTCGCCGCGTCGAGGCGGACGTCGGGGAGCTCGCACGCCTCGAGCGGCCGCGCCGGCGTCTCGGGCAAGAGGGGCAGCCCGACGGATTCGCGCAGGAAGTCCCAGACCTTCTCGTCGTTGCCGCCGAGGTCGAACGACTGCCGCGCGAGCCCCCAGCCGTTCCAACGAAGCTCGTCCCGCGTGTAGCTCATCGACGCTCTCCCGCGCGGCCCTCACCGAATCCTCGCCGCGTCGAGGGGTGTATGCGCAACCTCCGGAGGGCGCAACGAGCCCGTCGTCGTCGCGCCGCCCGGGCACCGCTCCCGATGGGGCCGTGAATTCCCGTCATCACGCGACGTGACGACGACCCTCGCGTTGGGGTAGGGTGGCGTCGATGGGTTGCCGCCCGGATTTGGGCCTCTTCGTGCTCGCTCTCGCCATCGGCCTCGTGGCGCCGGACACCGGCGCGCTCGCGCAGACGACGCGCGAGCCGCCGCCCGAGGCGATCGAGCTCTTCGCGAGCGGGCGCGCGCACTACGAGGGCGGCCGATACGGCGATGCGGCCCGGGATCTCGAGGCCGCCTTGCAGCTCGACCCGGGCTCGCCGACGCTCATCTACAACCTGACCCGCGTCTACGAGCTGATGGGCGATCTCGACCGCGCGCTGCGGTACGGCGAGCAATACCTGATGCTCCTCCCACCCGATGACGAGGAGGAGCGCGAGGTCGCGGAGGTCACCCTGCGTCGGCTCCGCGGCGCGCGGGACTACCTCGCGCTGCGGCAGGCGGCCGAGCAGGGGCAGGTGCAGAGCCTCCGACAGCTCGCCCCACGTGTGATCGTTCGCGAGCGTGGCGTCGCCGACACCCCCTTCTGGATCACGCTGGCTGCGGGCGCGGCGGTGCTCGCCGCGGGGGCCGTGGTCGGCGGGCTGGCGCTGAAGACGGGAAACGACGCGAGCGACTTCGTCCTCCGTGACCCAGCCGACCAAGCCATCCGTCAGCGTCGCGTCGACCGGGCCGATCGGCTCGCGCTCTCGGCGGACATCCTGCTCGGGGTCGGCGCGGTCACCTGCATCGCCGCGGGCCTGCTTTACCTGCTCCGGGTGCGGACCATCGAGCGCGACGCGACCCCCGACGAGGTGGCGCTCTCGATCGGCAGCGACGGCCGCGGCGCGTGGCTGGTCGTGCGGGGGGCGTTGTGAGGACCGCCATCAAGCGCATCACGGCGCGAGCCACCGCGCGAGCCACCGCGCCGCTCATGCTCGCTCTTTTCGTCGGTTGCTCGGTGATCGTCGACCCGAGCGATCAGATCCGCTGCGAGCTCGGCGCCGCGGGCAACCCTTGCCCCGCGCCGCTCGTCTGCGAGGGGGGCTTCTGCGTGTCCACGGGCTGCGTCCCCCCAGGGATGCCCGAGATCTGCAACGGGCTCGACGACGACTGCGACGGCGAGATCGACGAGGACACGGCCGACATCCCGGAGCTCTGCAACGGGCTCGACGACAACTGCAATGGGCTCGTCGACGAGGGCTTCGACGACGACATGGACGGGTTCAACCGCTGCGGCACGCAGGACTGCTTCGGCACCGGCGAGATCCCGCCCGTCGGCGGGGCGCCGATGCTCCCGATCGGCTGCGAGGCGAACCGCCCGCTGCCCGAGTGTCGCTGCACCCCGAACCCCGAGCGAGCGGACTGCAACGACAACGACCCGAGCATCTACCCGGGCGCGCCCGAGAAGTGCAATCGCACCGACCACGACTGCGACGGAGAGTCCGTCCCGTTGGATCTCACCCCGCTCGACGAGGACTGCGTCGCCATCGCGCCCGGCACCATCTGCAACCCCGCGCTCGGCTGCGTCCCCGCGGATTGCCGCTCGGGCCGCCGCGAGCTCGAGTGCACGGGCGACGAGATCTGCGACACGACGCGGGCCCCGCCGATCTGCGTGCTGGCCGGTTGTACGCCCGACGAGTGCGCGGCGGTCAACCGCTGGTGCGATCCCACGAGCGGCGAGTGTCAGCCCCGACGCGGGACGGGGGAGGCGTGCGACGTCGACGTCCAGTGCGACAGCGGCGTGTGCATCGAGCCGGGCGTGCTCCGGCTGCCGAGCGGAGGTCGGTTCTGCGCGCGGGCCTGCTGCACCGACCAGGACTGCGGATCGGGCGAGCTCTGCTGGGACGCCGGGAACGGCGCGCGATCCTGCCTGCCCACGTCTCGCGCCGCGGCCATCGGCCGTGGACAGGTGGGGGCGCGCGGGCCCTGGGAGACGTGCTCCGAGTCGAGCGAGTGTCGCTCGGGGCATTGCCAGGACGGACGGTGCATCGCGACCTGCCGGACGGCCGCGAACTGCCGCTCGGGCCAGACCTGCTCGGTGTTTCGACGCACCGGCGCGGACGGCGAGCGGCTCGTCTACGCGTGCGTCGAAGGCCGCGCGACCTCGGGGACGTGCAGCTCGACCTTGCAGTGCGCGCGCCAGTGTTGCTCCGTGCAGTTCAACGACGTCGACTGCTCGCGCCACCGCTCGAGCCTCTTCCTCGGTGACTGGGATCGGGTCTGCCTCAACGCGGGCCGGCAATCCGTCGGTGGGTTCCAGGTCACGGGCCCCCCGGCTCAGTGCTCGGACGCGGCAGACTGTGCGGCGTCGGCGCCCTGCGGCTACGCGGACGCTCGCTCGAACGACTACCTCCCATCTCCCCACGCGGTGGTGACGGGGGTCTGCGGCGTCAACTCGGGGGCGCCGGGGTGCTGCAACAGTCTGCAGTGCCTCGACGGCGTGTGCCGCCCCGAGCTCGGCAGCGGGGGCGGCAGCGAGACCTGGCTGATGCTCTGCGCGCCCCGCCCCTGACGGGAGCGGTTCTCCAGTGTTCCTGCTCGCGTGGGGCTTCACTGCCCACCGGGGGGCCGTGGTAGGCTCCACCCGCGGACAGTCGATGACCGTCGAGCTCGCCCAATACGACCCCCTGGTAGGTACCACCGTGGCCGACCGATACGTGATCCAGTCGCGTATCGGCAGCGGCGGCATGGGCGCCGTGTACCGCGCGATGCAGACGGGGCTCGATCGGGACGTCGCGCTCAAGCTCCTCAAGGAGGAGGTGAGCTGGGATCCGGACACGATCACCCGCTTTCACCGCGAAGCGAAGGCGATGAGCCTGCTCGTGCACCCGAACACGGTGCGCGTCTTCGACTTCGGTCAGACCCCCGAGGGCACGCTCTACCTCGCGATGGAGCTCCTCGAGGGGGAGATCGTGACCAAGCGCCTCGAGCGCGAGGGCGCGCTCTCGGCCGGCGAGACGATCCGCGTCGGCGCGCAGATCCTCGCGTCGCTCCACGAGGCGCACAGCAAGAGCATCGTCCACCGCGACCTCAAGCCGGACAACATCTACCTGGCGAACGTCCAGGGGCACGCCCAGCCCGTGGTGAAGATCCTCGACTTCGGGATCGCGAAGGTCTTCGAGGGCGAGAACCGCTTCGACCAGCTCGAGACGCAGGCGGGCACCGTCTTCGGCACCCCTCGCTACATGTCCCCCGAGCAGGCCCAGGGGAAGCCGCTCGACGCGCGCAGCGACCTCTACAGCGTCGGCGTGCTCCTCTACCAGCTCGTCACCGGCGTCGCGCCCTTCCGCGACGAGGACGCGGTGGTGGTGATGGCCAAGCACATCCGCGAGAAGCCCATCTCGCCGATGCGGGCCGCGCCCACCCGTCGAATCCCGCCGAGCCTCGATCGGGCGCTCATGAAGGCGCTCGAGAAGCAGCCCGAGAAGCGCTGGCAGGACGCGGAGGCGTTCCGAGCGGCGCTCGAGGCGTGCCTGGTCGACGCCGAAGGCCGGCACTCGCACACGGGAATCTTCTGGCGCACGCAGCAGGTCACGCGGGAGCGCTGGCCGTGGCTGCTCGGCGGCCTCGTCGCGCTCTTGCTCGTGGTCGGGTTGTCGTCCTTCTGGCTCGGCCGTGGCGGCGCGACGGAGGCCGCGCCGGAGGTCGTGATCGACCCCGACAGCCTCTTCGTCGAGGCCGCGGCGGCCCCCGAGATCGGCGAGGCCCAGCTCGACAGCGATCCCGCGGGCGCGGAGGTCTACGACGGCGAGCGCTACCTAGGGACCACGCCGCTCCGTTGGGAGCTGCCGATGACCGAGCGGCTCGACGTCGAGGTGCGACGCGAGGGCTTCACGACGGAGCTCGCGACGCTCGTGCCGGGCGAGTCGCGGCGGGTGCTGCTCGAGCGCCTGCGACCGGTCGACGACGACGACGAGCCGCGCGTCGTCCGCCGGCCAGTGCGCCCGAGGACCACCTCGATGACCGAGGAGTCGCCGACACCCGCGCCGACGAAGGCGGACGACCCCTACACGCGCTTCCGCTGAGACCCAGCCGCCGATCCCGACGGCGCGGGCGCGGGTGCGCGAGTGGGGGCTCGTGGCGCATCAAGGCCGCGTGGAAAGACGGCACCCCGTCTTGCTCGCCCCCTCGACTTTCATCGCGAGGCTCTGCCTTCAGCCCTGGACGTGTCCCATCTCGCTCGGCGAACCTCCCGTGCACTATGACCCGACACGTCGCCCTGGTGCTCCTGGTTCTGCTCCCGGCCCTGTCCTGCGGAAACGGCGTAAGCGGCATCGCGACCTTCGACGAAGCCTGCGCCATCGTCCCCGACTGTCTGGCCACTGGGACGGTCGTCGAACTGGAGCCGCTCGCGTGGGTCCTGGCGACCCGCGCCGCCGACGGAGCCGTCACGTTCGCGAACGTTCGCGCGATCTCCGTCGAGGCGAGTCGTGGGGTCCCTGCCGGTCCGAGCGGCGGCACGCACCTGCTCGCCGGATTGGACGCGACCGGAGCGCCGGTGAACGGCCAGTGGCTCTCGTTTCCGGTCACCGCGTTGCTCGAGGGCCGCGACGAGCATGCCGTTGTCGAACTCGAAGGCGCGATCTCGGCTGTTGGCTACGTGCGACTCACACCCGAGGTCGTCGAGCTCGCGTTGCTCGACGCGGATGAAGCAGTGCTCGCCCGTGCGCCCCTGCCGCCACCGAACGAGGAGGAGGAGGACGACGTGGCGACCGAGGGTTCGGCCGCCGGTCTCCGGCAGGCGCTCAACCGACGAATCGGCACCTCATGCGCGCACATCCACATCCTCGCCGGCAACCACGAGCGGCACCTGATCCGCGGTGCGGCGGAGGAGAGCGCCCCCATCGTTCCACCAGGGCCGGCGCAGCGCGCCGTCCTACAAGCCGCGATGAACTTGGCAGGCGAACACTTCTGCTCGGGCACCGCGCGAATCGTACTCGCCGACTACCTGGGCACGCCTCAGTGGCAATCGCGTGGCTTCCAGGCCGCGTGGACCGGCGACCTGATCCAGCTGAACGTCGGATACGTCGAAGACGGCATCCGCGTCTTCTCTGAGGAGGAGCTCGCGGGCTCCCCCGTGCGACGCGCGCAGTTCCTTCGGCTCGTCCTGCACGAGATGGGTCACGCGTTCGCGGCGCTGCTCGAGACGCGCGGCGACGTGAGCTCGGGACAGTGGACTGCGGCGGGGCGCAACCACGGGTTGTCCGTCCGGCGCTTCGCGCGCGTGACCCGTGACTTCGGGGCGCACTGGGGCACCATGCACCAGAGCTTCGTCGACGCCGGCTTCGCAGAGCCCTACGCTGCGACCCGCGAACGCGGAGCCTACTCGGCCGAGCAGGTGGTCTCCACGGGCGCGATGAACCACTACGGCTCGACCCAGATTGGCGACGACATCTGTGAGGTCGCGGCGTGGACCCTCACCCGTCGTCACTTCGATCGCATCGGCGTGACACGCACCGCCCGCCACGTGCGGGAGGACTACGCATGCGAAGCGATGAACGACTACACCGAGGGTGACCTGCCGGCGCGCTTCGCGAGCATCTACACGAAGCTCTGGTTGCTTCACGATCTGGGGGTGCTCTCCGAAGCCGCTGTACGCGACTGCACGGGCCCTCACGTCGGGCTGCGACCGAGCGCTCCAGGGTTCACCTTCCTTCAGGACGGAACCGTTCTGCGGCACCACCGCGACGACCCGTCCCGACCGAACGCGTCGGCGTCGCGGCTGTCGCTCCGTGCATCGGGGTTCATCGAGTTCGACGGGCTGAGACGCGCGTTCACGGAGATCGACGTCCCCGGGCACGCGGGTTTCGTCGAGGGCTGGCCACGCGGCATCTTCGCACTGAACACTTCTCTGGCGTCGTTCACGGTGACGGTCCCCGACGAGCCGGCGGCGAACTTGATAGGCACCGTGGGCTACATCCTCATCGCGCGAGCGAACACCAACCAACGCGATGGATCGTTGTTTCTGACGAGGGCGTTCCGGCCGGACGCACCGGTTCCGGTGCCGCAGGGCTTCGATCCTCCGCTCGTCGTGCGCTTCCACGACAACCACCCGCTGCCGCTCGACTGAGGCGCCACGCCTCGAGTGACCCGAGCCGCAACCCGCCACACAGAGGTCCGCCGAGAGGAGCTGATGGCGCCGGGAGAGGCGGCACGGAAGCTCGCGCCGCCACCCACGCGTCCCTCAAGAATCTCCGTTACCGCCTGCTCGAGCGCGTCCCCGATCATCGCGTCATCGGCCGCGCGACGTGGCGCGGGCGACTGCGCTGACACAACTTGTCGGCCCACCAGCTCCGCGTTGCGTGAGTCACCGATGACTCGCCTCGCACCCGCCGATCCGCGTCACTTCAGCTGGACGACCGTCAGGCGATCGCCGCCCTCTTCGGGCGTGCCGCCGCGGAACGAGCGCACGTAGCTCATGTCGCGGCGGAGCATGTCTCGGATCACCTCGCGGAGCGCCCCGGTGCCGACGCCGTGGAGGATGTAGGCGACCGCGTCGGGTGAGCCGTACATCCGATCGAGGAAGGACTCCGCGAGCGAGACGGCGTCGTCCGCCCGCATCCCGCGCACGTCGAGGGTGTTGTCCGGATCCATCGGCCGCACGCGGGGCGTGGGGCGGTGCTCGGGGCTCTCGGTCGGCGCCTCGTCGCGCAAGCTCGCCTTCGCGGCGCGCGCGGTCTCGGCGGGCGCTCGCAGCTCCTTCACGTCGACCCAGAGGCGGAGCGCGCCCGCGCCGACGCGGACCTTGCCGCGCGTCGGCCCCTCGACGACCTCGGCCTCGGTGCGCAGGCGCGGCACCCAGACCCTCGCGCCGAGCGCGAGCGTCGCGGGGTCGACCGGGGGACCGTGGTCGGCCGGCGAGGGCACGTCGGGGCGCGCCGCGGTGGCCTTCGCGGCCTCTTCGATGCGCCGCTTCACGTCGCTGACCGTGGCCTCGGTGGGCGCCTTCTTCAGCAGGCGCCGCGCCTGACGCACATCCTCACGCGCGCGCCGGAGCGCATCTCGGAGCTTCTCGGCCTCGGTGTCGAGCACCTTCTCGCGCGCCGCCGCGAGCGCCGCGTGCGCCTCGTCGAGCTTCGCGGCGCGGCGGGTGAGCTCCGCCCGCTCGTCGTCGAGGCGGGCCCTCGCGACCGCGAGCTCCTGGCGCTGGGTGTCGAGGCTGCGCACCAGCTCGTCGAAGGTGCGCGACTGCTCGGGGAGCACGCCGCGCGCGACGGCGACCACGTCCGCGGGGATGCCGAAGCGCTGCGCGACGGCCAGCGCGCTCGACGCTCCGGGCACGCCGTGGTGAAGCGCGAAGGTCGGCTGCATGCGCTCGACGTCGAAGCCGACGGCAGCGTTCTCGAGCCGCTCGTCGCGGGCCGCCATCGCCTTGAGCGCCTCGTAATGGGTCGTCACCGCGAGCGCGGCGCCGCGCCGCAGGAAGGCGTCGACGAGCGCGCACGCGAGCGCCGAGCCCTCTTGCGGGTCGGTCCCGCCCGCGAGCTCGTCGAGGAGCACGAGCGCGCCGTGGCGCGTCGAGGCCAGGAGGCGCGAGAGGTTCGTGACGTGGGCGGAGAAGGTCGAGAGGTTCTTCTCGATCGACTGCTCGTCGCCGACGTCGCTCGCGATCGGCGAGAAGAACCCGGCGCGGCTGCCCTCGGCCGCCGGCACGGGCAGGCCGGCGCGCATCATCAGCGCGCTCAGGCCGACGACCTTGAGCGCGACGGTCTTGCCGCCGGCGTTCGGTCCGCTGAGCACGAGGCCACGACCGGCGGCGAGCTCGAGGTCGGCGGGCACGACGTCGACGCCGTCCAGCAAGAGGATCGGGTGGCGCGCCTCGCGGAGCGAGAGCTCGGGGCCGTCCGCGAGCGGCAGGACGCGCGCGTCGAGATCGCGGCCGAGGCGGGCAGAGGCCTGGCGCAGATCCGCGTGATCGATCGAGCGCACCGCGGCCTCGAGCGAGGGGAGCTGCTCGCGGACGAGCTCGGAGAGCTGCGCGAGGATGCGCGCCTCCTCGCGGGCGAGCTCGCCCTGGAGCATCTTCAGGTGGTTGCCCTGCGAGACGAGCGCGCGGGGTTCGACGAAGACCGTCGCGCCGCTCGCGCTCGTGCCGTGGACGATGCCCTGGAGCTTCTCGTGCGCGTCTCGACGCACGGGGATGACGTAGCGGCCCTCGCGCTCGGTGACGAAGCGATCCTGCAGGATCGCGTCGTGCGCGACGAGCATCTGCTCGAGGCGGCGGAGGATGCGCTCGCGGAGCGCGGAGACCTCGCCGCGGAGGCGCCGCAGCTCGGGGCTCGCGCGATCCGAGAGCGTCCCGTCAGGCTCGATGCACGCGGAGAGCTCGTCCTGGAGCCGATCGAGCGTCGGATCGAAGGCGCAGGCGTCGGCGAGGTGAGGCATGCGCTCGCGACGCGCGTGCAGGAAGCGCCGCAGCGTCTTCGCGCAGCCGAGGACGATCATCACGTCGCGGAGCGCCGGCCCGTCGAGGCTCCCCTCGCGGGCGACGCGGGTGAGGGCGGGGCCGAGCTCGCGCGCGCCCTCGAAGGGCAGCGCCTCGTCCTCCTCGAGGAGGCGGAGCACCTCGGCGGTCTCGTCGAGCGCGCGACGGGCCTCCGCGCGTCCTGTGGCGAGCGGGAGCTCGAGGCGAGCGCCGAGCGGTCCGCGGCATCGGGCCGCGACCGCCGCCTCGATTCGGGGCCATTCGAGATCGGCGAGGGTCTTGTCGAGCTCGGGGTCGGGTCGATTCATGAGAGGCAGGTCCGGCGCGAGGCGAGGGGTGATAATCACGCCTTGCCTCGCGGGCAACGCCGCGGCGCTCGATGGGGGCACCTTCACCACGCGGGCGTGCCCCGGCCGGTTCGAGCGCTTGCCCGGAAGATAACGATATTGCTCCGGAAACGCGGTGGAGCGGTGTCGGCTCGTCGTTGACCCCCCGATCCGCCGCTGATATCGTGCCGCCGGATGACGGACGTCGGCGAGCCGCGAGGATGCCGTCTCGGCGTGACGGCGATGAAGGCTGATCGATGAAGGCTGGTCGATGAAGAAGGTCTGTCCCGTCTGCAAATCCGAGTACGACGGCGGTGAGGTCTTCTGCCCGGTCGACGCCGCGAGGCTCGTGTCGGCGTCCCAGGCCGAGCCGCCGCCGACGGGCGGAGATCCCCTGGTCGGCGCGGTCTTCGACAAATACAAGGTCGTCCGGCGCATCGGCGAGGGCGGCATGGGCCTCGTCTACGAGTCGTTGCATACGGTCATCGAGAAGCGCGTCGCCATGAAGGTCCTGCGCGACGACTTCTCGTCGCGCCCCGAGGTCGTCGAGCGCTTCCGCCAAGAGGCGAAGAGCGCGAGCCGGATCGGCCACGAGCACATCGTCGACATCTCGGACTTCGGCACGACCCCGACCGGCTCGAGCTACTTCGTGATGGAGTTCCTCGAGGGCGAGGACCTCGCGTCGGTGCTCGCGCGCGAGCACACGCTCTCGGTCGAGCGGACGGCGAGCATCGTCCTCCAATGCTGTCGGGCGCTCGGCGCCGCGCACGTCAAGGGCATCGTCCACCGGGACATGAAGCCCGAGAACATCTTCCTCACGAAGCGCGAGGACCAGCTCGACTTCGTGAAGATCGTCGACTTCGGCATCGCGAAGATGTCGGACATCGAGACCGCCGGCGCGCCAGGCCGCAAGCTCACGAAGACCGGGATGATCTTCGGTACGCCGGAGTACATGTCGCCCGAGCAGGCCGCCGGGAAGGAGCTGGATCACCGCGTCGACGTCTACGCGCTCGGCGTGATCCTCTTCGAGTGCCTGACGGGGCGCGTCCCCTTCGTGGGCGACACCTTCATGGGCATCCTCACGCAGCACATGTTCGAGGAGGTCCCGCCGCTCCGCGCGGTCCACCCGCACGTGCAGTGCAGCGCCGAGCTCGAGGCCGTGATCTACAAGGCGCTCGCGAAGAAGCCCGAGGATCGCTTCGGGTCGATGGAGGAGCTCGGCGAGGCAATCCAAGAGGCGATGCAGGGCCGCATCTCGAAGGCCACGCTCCAGGGCTTCGGCGAGGCGGTGAAGGCGCGGCCCAAGGCGCCGCGGACGGTCAGCGCCGCCCCGACCGCCGAGATGCCCGTCGCCGGTTCCTCTGCGGGCCGAAACGCGATGCTCGTCGTCGTCGCGCTCTTGCTCGTGGCCGGCGGCGCGGCGGGCGTCTTCTTCGCGCTGAAGAAGGACGCGCCCGAGGTCGCGACCACGGACCTCGCGACGCCGCCAGGTGTCGGCTCCGTCCCGTCGCCCGTCGTCGACGACGCGGGCGCTGCGGCGCCCGAAGAGGACGCCGGCGCGGAGGTCGCCGAGGCCTCGACGGTGCCCGTCCGGGTGGAGACGCGGCCGAGCGACGGCGCGGAGATCCGCGTCGAGGGCAGCGACACGCTCCGCTGCGAGCCTTCGCCTTGCACGCTCGAGCTCCCAGTCGGCGAGGCGGTCACTGTACACGCGCGCCGCGGCCGATACTCGGGCGAGATCGAGCTGACGCCGAGCACGCCGAGCACCGTGCAGATCATGCTCGTCGCGCGCCGCTCGCGGCCGACGATGGCCGGGACGATGGACGAGGGCACCTCGACGCCGGCCTCCACGATGATGACGGGCGGCGGGGACCTGAAGATCCCGACGATCTTCCAGTGACTATCGGCGTGGAGGTCGTTTGCCGCGCAGGGGTTGGACAGGCCGAAGCCTATTCGACCCGGAACGAACTTCGGGTTTGGGGGCATTAGAGGTGCTCGGCGCGGGCGTCGGCCGGGAGGTCGGCGGCGAGCGCGCGCATCGCCGC
Organism: Myxococcales bacterium; assembly: GCA_019637115.1. Classification (GTDB taxonomy): domain Bacteria; phylum Myxococcota_A; class Polyangia; order Polyangiales; family Houyiibacteriaceae; genus JACKEH01. Next base: position 101,016 of record JAHBWH010000006.1, read on the forward strand.
GTCGAGGTCGATCGCGGGTGACCAGCCGAGCGCCTCGCGGCTCTCTCGCAGCGAGTACGTCGCGCGGCGCGTGAGGTAGCGGACGGCGCCCTCGGTCATGGGCGGGAGCAAGCGCCCTC
>JAHBWH010000060.1 GCA_019637115.1 Myxococcales bacterium
CGCGCACGACCTCGTAGGTGATCGGCGCGACCTCGGCGCGGGGGGCGTCGGCGTCGGGCGCGCGATAACGAAGCCGCGCGGTGGCGAGCTCGCGCGCGCCCGCCGAGCGCGTGTCGACGCGCGCCTTGAAGAGGACGTCACGCTGCTGGCCGGCGAAGACGGTGCCGAGGGGGAGGCGCACGACGTTCCCGTGCACCTGCGCGCCCGGCGTGAGCGTCTCGAGGATCTGCACGCCCGGGGCGGGCACGATCTCGATGAAGGCGTCGGTGGCGACGGTGCGCGCGAGGAGCTGCACCTCGCCCTCGAGGATGCGCGCCAGCTGGTGCGGGTGCTCGAGGTGCCACAGGCGCCCGGCGCTCGCGACCGCCACCGCGCCGAGCGTGTGCTCGTCGTAGTCGAGGCCCACGCCGACCGCGCTCACCTGGGCGCCGTGCTCGGTGCCGTTCGCGGCGAGCTGGGCGAGGCTGCGGGGGTCGGAGGGCCCGACGTTGGCGTGCCCGTCGCTGATCAGGAAGACCCGGCGCACGGAGTGGGAGGGGGGCGCGAGGGCGAGCTGCTGGAGCCCGACCGCGAGGCCACCGTAGAGGTTCGTGCCGCCGCCCGCGTGCAGGTAGCGGACTCGGTTCATCAGGTCGCCGCGCGTCGCGGGGCCGAGCACGGTGGGGGAGGCCACCTCCACGACGCCGTTCGAGAAGGCGTAGATCGAGACGACGTCACCGTCGCCGAGGCTCTCGAGGAGGCTCGCGGCCGCCAGGCGTGCGTTCTCGATCTTCGCGCCGCTCATCGATCCCGAGGTGTCGACGACGAGCGAGACGGCCATGGGCGGGCGGACGACCTCGTACGCCTGCGTCTGATCGGGCGCGTCGATCCAGACGCCGACGTAGGTCTCACCGTCGGCGCCGACGACGACCCGGGTGTGGACGGCCGAGCCGCCGATCCATTGCGTCGTGGGCGTCGCCTGCTCTCCGCCGCTGCTCTGGACGACGACCCGCGTGGTCTGCGCGATGGCCGTCCCGTCGTCACTGGCCCCGCAGCCCCAGCCCCACAGGGCGGCTGTCGCCGCCAAGACGATCGCACTCGTTCGCGTCGCTCGCATATTCCCTCCGATGGCTCTGGGGGGTCGGACGCGCCGCGTCGGCGTTCGATCTTCGGAGGGTGAGAATTCTTCGCCGATTGGCTCGGCAGACCTCAGACCTTCTCGGGGCGCCAGCGGAGGACGCGGTGGGGGAAGGCGGCGCCCGGCTCCCTTCGAGACGTCCAGAGCTGGCGGAGGAGCGCCAGGGCGTACGTGGTCACCCACGCGGGCGCGGCGTCGAGGTCGCGGAGGGTGACCTCGCCGGTCTGGCGGGCGAGGGTCGCGTGGCCTTCGAGGGTCCGCTCCGGGAGGAAGAAGGTCACGTCGAGCTCGACCTGCTCCGGGGACTCGGCGCGCCGGATGAGGCGGACGCGGGCCCCCTCGGTGGGCGTGAGCGCTTCGTCGGTCTCGGTGGGCATGGCGCCAGGCGTGGCACGAAGGCGCGCCTTCGTCGATGCGCTCACATCGGCAGCGCTTCGAGCAGCGCCTGCAGGTTGCCTGCGTCGACGCCGCCGTCGCGTCCGCCGCCCGGGCCCGCGTCGGGCACGCCCGCGTCGACCGGGAGCGTGCGCGGGGTGAGGTTGCCGAGCCGATCGACGTTCACCGCGCTGCCGTCCGGCATGAGGTAGGCGCCGACCTCCTCGTCGTACTTCGGGATCGCGTGCGGGATCGGCGTGCGTCGCTCGCCGAGGATGCGCCCCTCGAGCACGTTGACGCGGAGCGGCTCGACGAGCTCGAAGACGTAGCCGCCTTGGTCGATGGCCATGGGGAAGACCTGACCGTCGACCTCGAGGTTGCGGCGGAAGGCCATCGGCTGTTGACCGCGGCGCACGTGGGGGCGGTGGCGGAGCACGAAGCTCATCAGCCGGACCGCGATGTGGTTGTGCATGCGGTGACAGCCGTGCGAGTGGCGGCGCATGATCGACATGTAGTCGACGCTGCCGTGCATGCGGATGCCTTCGTCGTGGCCGAGGCGGATGCGGCCGTCGGGGAGCTCGGCGAAGGTCAGGTGGTAGGCCGCCACGAGGCCGTAGGCGCTCGCGTACGAGGGGCCGGTCTCGTGGTAGTTCACGAGGTACTTCGGCTCACCCGGCCGGCCGCGGCGGGGGTTGCGGCGCAAGAGCTCACGGTGCGGGGTGCTCTCGGGCGGGAGCCAGACGGGGGCGGCGACGATGCGCGACCAGACGCGCTCTCCGACCTCCGACTGCTTGTACTTCCACATCACGGTCCCGTCGACGAGCTCGCTGCGCCAGCCGCCGATCGTGGTCCCGAAGCGCGCCAGCGCGATCCGCTGGCCGCGGTATTGCGTGAAGACCGTGACGCGCGGCCGGCGCTGCACGCCCTGCGCGCGCTGGCGCCCCTGCGCGTCGAAGGGGAAGTCGTACCAGACGTCGCCGCGATCGACCTCGATCGAGAGCGCCATCTCGGGCCCGTAATACTCGGGGAGCGCGGGCCCTCGGAGCGCGACCCGGACGCTGCGGCCGGGCGTGAGCTCGCCGAGTCCCTCGAGGAAGGCGAGCGTCGACTCGGGGGTCTCGAGCCCGAGCGACGAGACGATCGCCTCGCGCAGGCCCTCCTCGAGGTTCGGGATGGGGTGGCGCTGCCCGTCCGCGCCCACGAAGGTCCCCGTGCGGCTTCCGTCCTCGATGACCGCCATGGTGTGCATCGCGCGCTCGGTGAGCATGCGCAGCACCGCCTCGCGCTCCACCTCGGTCGGGCTCTTGCGGAGCATCTCGATCGTCTCGCGGCCGATGAAGCCCCAGCCGAAGACCCGGTGGCGTCGCTCGAACTCGGCGAGCGCTTCGTGGGTCACCCAGTCGAGCGCGCCACGCTCGGGCCGAGCGCGTCCTTCGTAGTAACCCTCGCATTGCAGGCGCGCTTGGGCAGCTCGGATCGCCTCCACCTCGTCGCGGCGGTCGCGATACTCGCGGAGCTTGCCGAGCTCTCGGTCGGGGATGCGGCTCTCGTCGAGCTCCGCGTCCGCCGCGACGTGTTGCTGCTCCATCCAGCGCCGCACCTGGCGCTCGAGGGTGTTGAAGCGCCGCGCGTCGCGCCGGGCGCGGTCGTTGTCTCGGTACGCCACGAAGCCCGTGAAGCGCTCGAGCGGGCCGAGGTCGAGGTCGGCCGCGCAGCTCAGCGTGCTCGCCTTGCGGAAGCGCTCGCGAAGCAGCCCGAGCGTCGGGGGGATGCCGTAGAGCTCGAGGTATTTGTCGCGCGATGCGCGCTCGCCGTGGTGGTCGTCGGGGATCTCGCCCCGCGCGAGCGCCAGGTAGGTGTCGCGGAAGGCGTTGGGGATCTGCTCGCCGGTCTGAGGGTCGCGGTCGCTGAAGAGGTAGGGGACCCAGTCCTCGCCGAGCTCGAGCACGACGAGGCCGTCGCTCTCCGCGGCGCGGCGCTCGATCTCGCGGGCCACTTCGCCGCCCTCCCAGAAAGGCACGGGATCGCGGAGCGCTTCGGTCGGCTGCGCCACCTCGGCCGGGGGCGCGTCCACCGGCTCAGGCTCCTCGATGTCCTCCTGGGTCGGCTCGGGCTCGGCCGACGAGAAGCGATCGCACGCGGTCGCGACGAGGAGGAGGGCGAGCGAGGTCTGGAGCAGTCGCGTCACGTCAGCTTCAACTTTGAGCATGTGGATCCTCGGCGCAAGTTTCAGGCGCGATTCACGCACCGGGCGTGCCACCACGAAGTGCCCGCAAATGTCGACGTTTTCGCGAAGTCGCGGCGTCTCGCGTGTCAGCCTTGCCACGCAGCGTGTCGGTGTTTGTTCGCTGCGCGCCTCGCGCTTCGCTCACGAGGCGCGCTCTTTCCTCGCGCATGCCACCGGGGGCGTGTGTTCGGCGGGTCGGGGGACTACGCTCGCCGCGTGGGTGAGCGCAGACGGACCATGGGGCTCGCGTTGGCGGTCGCCGTCGGCGTGGGGCTCTCGCTCGCGCCGCTGCCCCTCGAGCCGAAGGCGCATCGGCTCGCGGGGGTCTTCGGTGCCGTCGTCCTGCTCTGGGTCACCGAGGCGCTCCCCATCCCCGTCACCGCGCTGCTCATCGCGCCCCTCCTCGTCGTCACCGGCGTGGCGGGCCCGAAGGAGGCCTTCGCGCCCTACGCCGACCCGCTCCTCTTCCTCTTCGTCGGCGGGTTCTTCATCGCCGCCGCGATGGCGCGTCACGGACTCGACGTGCGCATGGCCTCGCGGCTCGTCTCCGCCCCGTGGGTCGCGGGCCGGCCAGCGCGCGTGCGCGTGGCCTTCATGGTCACGGCCGCGCTGCTCTCGATGTGGATCAGCAACACCGCCACGACGGCCATCCTCGCGCCCATCCTCCTCGGCACCTTCGAGCGCGATGACCCCCGCGCGACGGGCTCGCTGCTCGCGGTCGCCTACGCCGCGAGTCTCGGGGGGCTCGGGACGATCGTCGGCAGTCCCCCGAACCTCATCACCGCCCGCTTCCTTCAGGACGTGACCGGCGAGCCCTTCGGCTTCGTCGCCTGGCTCTCCGTCGGCTTCCCGGTCGCCGTCGGCCTGCTCGTGCTCGCGTACTTCGTCTCCGCGCGGCTCGCGCCGCCTGGGGCGACCGTCTCGATCGCGCCGCCCCCGTCGACGGCGCCGGCGCGCGCGTGGAGTCGGGGCGAGAAGGCCACCATGACCGCGTTCGCGCTCGCCGTCCTCGGATGGAGCGCGCCCGAGCTGCTCGCCGCCGCGGGGGTCCCCGGAGGAGAGGCGCTCTCCCGTGCGCTCCCCGGCGGCGTGGTCGCGCTCTTCGCGTCCGTGGTGCTCTTCGTCGCGCGCGACGAGCGCGGGGACCTGGTCCTGCCGTGGCGCGAGGCGGCCGGCATCGACTGGGGCATCATCATGCTCTTCGGGGGCGGGATCTCGCTCGGACATCAGATGTTCGAGACCGGCCTCGCCGAGGTGATCGCGCGCGGCGTCGTCGGCGCGACCGGGCTCGAGAGCGCGCTCGCGCTGATCGCCCTGCTCACCGTCTTCACCATCTTCTTCACCGAGGTCTGCTCGAACACTGCCTCCGCCAACATGATCGTGCCGATCGCGATCGCGATCTCGGTCGAGATCGGGGTCTCGCCGATGGGACCGGCGCTCGCCGTCGGCCTCGCCGCGAGCTGCGCCTTCATGTTGCCGATCGCGACGGGCCCCAACGCCATCGTCTTCGGCACCGGCCGCGTGCCCCAGCGCACGATGATGCGGCACGGGCTCGTGATGAACCTCTGCTGCGCGGCGGCGCTGATCGCCTTCGCCGCCCTCGTCTCGTGAGGGCGCGCCAGCTCTGGAGCGCGCGACCCCGCGGCCGTGGTATTCCTCGACCGTGGCTCCCTCCCCGCCCCTCGATCGGCGCCTGCGCATGCGGATCGCGCGGCTGCTCACCACCCACGCGCTCGCTGACCCCCTCGTCCGCCGTCCGATCCGCGACGGCGCGCTCGAGCTCGACCCCTCGCTGCAGCTCTTGCTCCAGCTGCAGCGGCTCTCGGGGGAGGGCGGCTTCGAGACCAAGGGCTCCGTCGCTGCGGCCCGAGCCGCCTACCACGAGCTCGTCGGCGGGTTCGAGGCCCCCACGCCAGCGCCCGCGATGTCCATCGATCGCGCCCTCGCGGGCGTGCGCGTGCGGGTGCATCGACCGCCCGGGCCGGGCCCTTTCCCCGCGCTCGTCTACTTCCACGGGGGCGGCTTCGTCGTCGGCGATCTCGACACCCACGAGCACCTCGCCCGGCGCTTCTGCCTGGGCGCCGCCGCGGTCGTCGTCGCGGTCGATTACCGGCTCGCGCCCGAGCACCCCTTCCCCTGCGGGCTCGACGACTGCGTCGCGGTCACCCGCGCCGTGCTGGCGGAGGCCGACGCGCTCGGCGTCGATCCCGCGCGCGTCGGGCTCGCGGGCGACAGCGCGGGCGGCAACCTCGCGCTCGTGGTCGGCCAGGTCGTCGAGGGCGTGCGCTTTCAGCTGCTCATCTACCCGACCACGAACGTCACCGCCGAGACGGCCTCGAAGGCGCGCTTCGCGCGAGGCTTCGGGCTCGATCGCCGCACCGTCGATTGGTTCACGGACCACTATCTCGCGGGGGGCACCGACCCGCGCGATCCGCGCGTCTCGCCGCTGCTCTCGTCGGAGCTCGGGCGCTGCCCGCGCACGCACGTCGCCGCGGCCGGCTTCGACGTGCTCCGCGACGAGGGGCTCGCCCTCGTGACGCGGCTGCGCGAGCTCGGGGTGCCGACGACCCAGACGCTCCACGAGCGGCTGATCCACGGCTTCGTCCACCTGACCCGGATCCCCTCTTGCGACGCCGCCGTGGCGGAGCTCGTCGAGATCGCGAGGAGGGGGCTCGATGCGTGAGGGAGAGCCGAGCGCGACCTCGATGCTCGTCGCGCTGGCGCGCGCGCTCGTCCCGGCGCAGGGCGGCCGCGACCCTTACGCGGCGCGGCTCCTCCCCGGCCGCTGGGCGCGGCTCGCGGACGCGGGGGCGCACGCGCCCGTCCGATCTGCTGCGCGCGTGCTCTCGGGCGGCATGGTCGACCACCTCGCGCTGCGCACCGCCGCCATCGACGCCTTCGCGCGCGAGGCGGTCGCCGCGATGGAGCGCGAGGCGGGGGAGGCGCAGCTCGTGATCCTCGGCGCGGGCCTCGACGCGCGCGCGTGGCGTCTCGGGCTCGGGGCAAAGGTCTTCGAGGTGGATCACCCCGCCACCCAGACGCTCAAGGCGGCCCGTGCCCCACGAGAGCGCGCGCCGCGCTTCGTCCCAGTGGACTTCACCCGCGACTCGCTCGACGACGCCTTGAGCGCTGCGGGTCACGAGCGCGCGCGCCCGACCGCGTGGATCTGGGAAGGGGTGACGATGTACCTGCCCACCGCGGCCGTCGACGCAACGCTCGGCGTGATCGCGCGCCGGAGCGCGCGCGGCAGCCAGCTCGCGATGACCTACGTCGATCCGAGCGCCGTCCCGCTCGCGCCGCTCGTCCGGCGCGCCTTCGGGCTGCTCTTCGGCGAGCCGCTCGAGGCCGGGTTCACGCCCGCCGCGCTGCGGGCGCTGCTCGCCGAGCACGGGCTCGGCGTCGTGCGCGACGGCGCGTCCGATACGTGGCCGCGCGTCCTCGGCGGCCACCCGGCGCTCGCCGCCGTCGTGCGGGCCGAGCGCCTGGTGATCGCCGAGAAACGCTGAACCGCGTCAGGGCGTCAGGTCGGCGACGAGCGAGGGGGGCTCGACCGCGCTCGGGAAACCGAGCCCGAGCCGGCCCGCGACGTTCGTGCCAGGTCGCCAGCCCCTCCCCCACGGGGCATGGAGCCCTGCGGGGCCCCTCCTACGAGCCTTCGCTCGCCGCGGCCGTAAGCCGTCGGCCATCAGCCGTCGGCCATCGCCGCGCTGGCGCCGACGTAACCGGCCGTCGTGATCAGCTCGGCCATCTGGTCGTACGCGGCGCGGTCGGGCGCGGGCGTGGTCGCGAGGCCGTCGACGTAGCGGTTGAACATGCAGAACGCCGCCGCGATGAGGACGGTGTCGTGGATCGCGACGTCGTCCGCGCCGGCGACGCGCGCAGCCTCGATGGTCTCGGGGCGCACCTCGCGACCGCTGCGCTGGACCTCGGCCGCGATCGCGAGGAGGTGGCGGAGCTGGTTCGAGACGGGGGCGGTGTCCGGCGCCTCGAGGGCCGCCTCGACGACCTCGTAACCTCCGTCGAGCTGGTGGGCCGCGAAGGCCGCGTGCGAGTCGCAGCAGAACCGGCATCCGTTGCGCGACGAGACGAACGCCGCGATGAGCTCGCGTTCGCCGCGCGAGAGCGACGACGGACCGCGGAGGAGCGCCTCGGCGAGCATGTTGAGCGGACCCGCGGTCTCGGGGCGGAAGGCGAAGAGCCCGAGGATGCCGGGGACGGAGGGGGGAACCGGGACGTGGGACATGGAACCTCGTGAGCGCTGGCGAAGGTGCGAGCGTGTCTCACCGAATCTGACATGTGCGGTCAGACTTGCCAGTAGGCGTCGAAGCGGGCGCCGTCGAGGGTGCGGGTCCCTTCGACCTCGACCTGGCGCCGGCCCGCGCAGAGGAGGACCGCTTCGACGGCGGCGCTGATGCCGTTGATCTGCATGACCGAGACGTCCGCCCAACCGACGAGCCGGATCTCGGCGTGGCCGGGGCCGACGAGCTGAGCGGAGAGCTCGCCGCGGCTGAGGCCGCGCGAGAAGAAGAGCGGCGTTCGGCGGATGATGGCGTCGTCGCTCGTGAACTTGAGCAGGAGGCGCCAGATGCTCTTGAGGGCTGCCTCGACGGCGTTGCGCACGATCTCGCGATGGAGGACGAGCGGGTCGCGCCCCGCCTCCTCGGCGACCGCGTAGTAGACGGCCTCGACGTCCGCGGTTGGGATGCGCGTCATCGGCGTGATCCCCTCGTACGACGCGCGGACCTCCGGCGAGACGCGCTGCAGGGCCGCGCGGACGGTGGCCACCCCCACGAGCCGCTCGAGCAGCTCGCGCTCCTTCGCGATGAGGGCGCCGTTGGCGCGGGGGACATCCACGGCGCGAGTGTAGCGCCCAAACGCCGGGAGGCTCCCCGAGAGACGCGGTGAGGGCAGCCGGGGACGGCGAGGGCAGCGGGGGACGCGGAGCTGGCTTCGCGTCCGAGGCTCGTCGGGCGAGGCTCGTCGGCCGAGGCTTGTCGACCGAGGATGGGCGACCCACGCTCGCGTCATGAGGCCGGAGCCGTGGTCGTTCGAGGGCGTCGAGGGGCTCGAGTCGCTCGTGTCGCTCGTGGAAGGACGACGCGTGGCGGCGCTCACGGGCGCCGGGATCAGCACCGAGAGCGGCATCCCGGACTATCGCGGGCCCGAGACCCGGCGTCGGGCGCGCAACCCCATCCAGTACCGCGACTTCCTCGGCAGCGAGGAGGGACGGCGCCGCTATTGGGCGCGGGCGCTCGTGGGCTGGCGGCGCTTCTCGTCGACGACCCCGAACGCGGCGCACCACGCGCTCGTCGCGCTCGAGCGCGCGGGGGCGCTGACCGGCGTGGTGACGCAGAACGTCGATCGCCTCCACCACGCCGCGGGCAGCCGCGCCGTCGTCGAGCTCCACGGGACGCTCCACGACGTCGTCTGCCTCTCGTGCGGCGACGTGTCGCCTCGGCAGGAGCTCCAGGAGACGCTCGAGCGCCTCAACCCGCACTACGTCGCGCTCGCGGCCGAGATGGCTCCCGACGGCGACGCGGAGGTCGAGCGTGGGCGAGCGCTCCGTGCGGACCAGTCCTTCGCCGACTTTCGGCTCGTCTCGTGCCGTCGTTGCGGCGGGCCGCTCAAGCCGCACGTCGTCTTCTTCGGCGAGGGGGTCCCGAAGGAGCGCGTCGACGCCGCCTGGGCGATGGTCGACGCGGCCGAGGTGCTCCTCGTCGTCGGCTCGTCGCTCGCGGTCTTCAGCGGCTACCGCTTCGTGCGCGGCGCCGCGCGCCGCGGGCAGCCGATCGCGATCGTGAATCTCGGGGAGACGCGCGGCGACCTCCACGCGACCGTGCGCGTGGACGCGCGGGCGGGGGTCGTCTTGCCGGCGCTGGCGGCGCGCGTCGCGGCCCGTGCGTGAGCGGGGTTCTCGTGCCGTCGCGCCAGTAGGTCGATTCGACGCGGGGATGTGCGCTCGCGATCCGCGCCGTACGCGCTATCCTCCCGTACCATGACACGGCGATGGTTCAGCCTGGTTGTCCCGCTCGCCCTCCCATGGGCGCTGGCGTGCGCGACTCCGAGCGCCACCGGCCCGAGCGAAGCCGCGAGCGCCGGAGGTGAGGGCGGTGAGGCGAGCGGCGAGGCGACGGCCGAGGCGCAGCGCGCCGACGCCCACGAGCGCGGCCCCTTGGGCGCGCTCCACGCAGGCGACACGCTCACCTACCTGGTGCACGACGCGACCGGCGATCACCGCGCGTATTACCTCGTGCACGAGGTCGTGCGGCGGGGCGACGCGGTGGCGGTCCGGCTCCGCCCGATCGGCGCGCCGGTCGGCGAGTCGCTCGTGATCTTCGGCGGGTGGATCGTCGCCGGCCCCGAGGGGGTGCTCGCGCTCGAACCCCACGTCTCGCTCGGCGAGCCGGGCTTCGTGCCCATCGGCGTCGACGGGGCGCTCGTCACCGAGGCTCGGGGGATGGTCGCTTGGCGCGTGCCCCCGCGCTGGTCGAACGCCGACGCGCGCGCCTTCGAGACCGACGCCGTCGACGGCTGGCGCCTCGCGGACGTCCACGACGCGATCGAGGGGCCCGTGCGCGGCGAGGGCTGCGTGCGGCTCGAGCGCTCGGACGCGTCGATCACGACGGCGTTCGTCGTGTGTCGGAACGTCGGCGTCTTGCGGATGGAGCGGCGCGGCGAGGGCGACGAGAGCGACGGAAGCTGGCGCCTCGTCGACCTCGGCGCAGCGGCGGGAGAGCTCGACGATCAGCCGCTCGGCGCGGGCGTGGAGGGGCCGAGCGCGGACCGCGGCGCGATCCCATGAGCGAGCTCGACTGCCTGACGTGCGGCGCGTGCTGCCGCACCGGCCACGACGGACGCATCCTGATCCCGCCGGAGGATCTCGTGCGCTGGCGCGAGATGGGGCGGGAGGACCTCGCTCTCGCCGTCCAGCCAGGGCACTTCGGCCTCGACGCCTTCGCGACCCACGAGGACGGCCGCTGCGTCCACCTCGGCACCGAGCTCAGCCCCAACGCCTGTCAGATCTACGAGATCCGAGGCACCACCTGCCGCGACTTCGAGCGTGGCAGCGCGCAATGCCTCGAGTTCCGCCGGGACTTCGGCATCGACTGAGTACGCGAGGGAGGAGTCGCCGCCTCTGCGCGTACCAAGCGAGCGGGCCGCGTTCCTCGGCGACCGCGTCGTCGCCCCGCTTCGACAGCCCCGGCAGCCGTGGCATCCTCTCCGCTCCTCATGCGATTCACGCTCCGATCGCCGATCGCTCGGCTCGCGCTCGTCGCGCTGCTCGGCGTGCTCGTCGGGTGCGGCGCGGAGCGTGGGAGCGCGGCCGCGACCGTGCGACCGAAGGTCGCGGTCTCCATCTTCCCGCTCTTCGACGTCACCCGGCGGGTCGCGGGGGAGCGCTTCGAGGTGCTCTGCGTGCTCCCGCCCGGGACGACGGAGCACAGCTACGATCCGGGCCCGCGGGAGGTCGCGAGCTTCTCGGACACGGCGCTCGCGATCGGCGTCGGGCTCGAGCTCGACACGTGGCTGCAGCGCATCGTGCGCGGCGTGTCGCCGCGCGCGCGCTTCCTCGAGCTCGGCCCCTCGCTCGACCCGCGGCGCATGACCGCGCCGGAGGTCGGCGTGCTCGGCCACGACCACGACCACGACCACGGGCACGCCCACGGCGGGCCAGATCCTCACTTCTGGCTCGATCCGCGCCGGATGGAGCGCGCGGTGGACGCGATCGTGGAGGCGCTGGTCGAGCTCGATCCGGACGGCGCGGCGGGGCTCCGCGCGCGGGGCGAGGCCGAGAAGGCCGCGCTCCGCGAGCTCGACGCCGCCATCGAGGCTGCCTCGCGGCGCTGGCGCAAGCGCGAGATCGTCACCTTCCACGGGTCGTTCGGCTATTTCGCCGAGCGCTACGGCCTGCGGGTCGTCGCGGTCGTCGAGCCCTTCCCGGGCCGCGAGCCGAGCCCGCGCTACGTCCGCGAGGTCGTCGACGCGCTCGGACGCGCCGAGGCGGCGGCGCTCTTCTACGAGCCGCAGCTCGATCCCCGGCCTGCGCGCGTCATCGCGCGCGAAGCGGGGCGCCCGATCTTCGAGCTCGACCCGCTCGGTGGGGGGCCTGGCCGCGAGAGCTACGAGGCGCTCCTCCGCTACGACGTGTCGGTGCTGGACGAGGCGCTCCGCTGACGCTCGCGTGGCGCGCGCGCGGGTCGTCGCACGGGCCGTCGCGCGGGTCGTCGCGCGGAGCGTTGCGCGCGACGAGCGAACGTTGGATGGTCCCCCGGCCGCGGCCGCGCGGCGCCTCGACCCACCCCGATCTCACGTGTCCTCCGAGCCCCGGCCAGACCCCCGACCACCCGCTCGCGCGCTCGCGTTCGAGGCCCGCGGCGTGTGCAAGCGCTTCGGCGATCGCGTCGTCCTCGAGGACGTCTCGTTCACCATCGACGAGGGCGAGCTGCTCTGCCTGCTCGGGCCCAACGGCGCCGGCAAGAGCACGCTCGTGCGCGTCGCGCTCGGGCTCCTCCGCGCCGACGCCGGAGAGGCGCGCTGTCCGGCCAGCGGCGTCGGCTACGTCCCGCAGACGAAGGCGTTCTCGCGAACCTTCCCTGCGAAGGTAGAGGAGCTGGTCACCGCGGGGTTGCGAGGGCGCTGGCCGTGGCGCGTCCGGGCCAGCGAGCGCGCGAAGGTGGAGGCCGCGCTCGCTCAGGTCGGCGCCGCGCACCTCTACGGGGCGTCGCTCGCCACGCTCAGCGGCGGCGAGTTGCAGCGCGCGTTCCTCGCGCGCGCGCTCGTGCGCGCCCCCGCGCTCCTCGTGCTCGACGAGCCGGAGACGGGCGTCGACGTCGGCGGGCGCGACGAGCTCGCGTCGCTCCTCCGCGCGCTCGCGACCGAGCGCCGGATCGCCGCGCTCATCGTGACGCACCACCCCGAGCTCGTCGCGCGGGTCGCCGATCGCGTCGTCCTCCTCGATCGCGTGGTGCGCGCGTGGGGGACGCCCCGCGAAGTGCTCGGTTCGCTGCCTGGCGACGCGTCGTCGACGCCTCCTTCGGATCCGCGCGCGGGCCCGTCGACGGAGGAGTCCGCGTGACGAGGAGCCCGCGCGACGAGGAGACCCGCGAGCCAGGGGGCCTGCGTCACGAGGAGCCCCGTGTGACCAGCAGCTTCGCGGTACGACGGGCCCCGCGTGGGCGTGGAGCGCCGGACGCGGCCTCCGACGGCGCAACGCGTATGCCCACCGGGGGAGGCGCACGTGATCGCCCGTCGAAGGGAGCCGCATGGAGCTGCTGACCGAGCCCTTCTCCCACGCCTTCATGGTGCGGGCGCTCGTCTGCGGGCTCGCCGTCGGCGCGGTCTGCGCGAGCCTCGGCGTCTTCGTCGTGCAGCGCGGGCTCTCGTTCGTCGGCGACGGGCTCGCGCACGCGGCCTTCGGGGGCATCGCGCTCGGGCTCCTGCTCGACGTCAGCGTCGCGCACGCGATGTGGGTCGCGCTCCCTTTCACGTTCTGCACCGCGCTCGGCATCGCGTGGGTGCTGCGCTCGGGTCGCGTGCACGGCGACGTCGCCACCGGCGTCTTCTTCGGCGTGACCTTCGCGCTCGGCGTGCTCTTGCTCGGGTTCCGGAGCCCCGACCGCGCGATCGTGAGCGTCGAGAGCATCCTCTTCGGGAGCATCCTCGCCATCGGCCAAGAGGAGCTCGTGGTCGTGCTCGCCACCGCGAGCGTCGTCGGCCTCGCCCTCGCCGCGTGCTGGAGCCGGCTCGCCTACGCGACCTTCGACGCCGAGCTCGCCCGCGCGAGCGGGGTGCCGGTCGCTCGCCTCGACTACCTCTTGCTCGGCCTGACCGCGGTCGTGGTCGTCGTCTCCGTCCAGACCGTCGGCGTGGTGCTCGTCAGCAGCTTCATCATCATCCCCGCGGCGACCGCGGGCCTGCTCGCGCGGACCTTGCGGGGGGTGACGCTCGTCGCGATCGCGCTCGGGACGGCGGGCGCGGCGGTGGGCCTCGTCGCGAGCTACCACCTCGACGTGGCCAGCGGCGCGACGATCATCCTCACGCTCGGCGCCATCTTCTTCGTCGCGCTCCTCACGCGCCGCGCGCACGGGTAGCGGCGCGGCGTGCCGAAAACTTGCGCTCGACGACGGCCTCCGGGTAGCGACGGAAGGATGCGGGCCCCCTTCGTCGCCGTCGCGCTCAGCCTCGCCCTCGCGGCGAGCGCGGTCGCCGACCGCGGCGGCGGGACGGATCCGACCCGCGGCGAGGACGCCCGGCCCCTCCCACGTCGAAGCCGGAGCGTCGGGCTCCCCTTCCGCGGCGCGCTCCGCGACGGGGTGCTCCTCCGCGAGTCGCGGCACGTGCGCTACGTGACGGAGTACGCCGGCACCGGCAACCACTGGGGTACGTGGGAGATGGTGCAGTTGCTCGAGCGCGCCGCGTATCGGGTCGCGCGGCGCCTGCCCGGCGCGAAGCTCTCGGTCGGTGAGCTGAGCGCGGAGCGCGGCGGCCGCATCCCCGGCCACGCCTCGCACCAGAGCGGGCGCGACGTCGACCTCGGCTTCTACATGCTCGACGCGCGCGGTCGCCCCTACGATGCGTTCGCGTTCGCGTCGTTCGGCGCCGACGGTCGGGGCTTGCCGCCCAATCAATCGCTCACCTTCGATGACGCGCGCAACTGGGAGTTGGTCGCGAAGCTCGTCGCCGACGGCGACGCGCGCGTGCAGCACCTCTTCGTCGCGCGTCACCTCAAGGAGCGCTTGCTGGCCGAAGGCCGTCGGCGACGCGCGCCGCAGGTGGTGCTCGATCGCGCCGCGGCGGTGATGTCGCAGCCCGCGGGGCACCCGCACGCCAATCACTTCCACCTGCGCATCTACTGCTCGCCCTCGAACCGTCCCGCGTGCCGAGACCAGGGCACGCGGCACCCTTGGGCGCCCTGACGGTTTCTCAATCCTTCTTCAGCAGGGCGCGAGGCGTCTCGCCGTCGCGCGGGCGGAAGACGCCTCGTTCGGTGTAGATGGCGTGCACGAGGCGCGCGGGCGTCACGTCGAAGGCCGGGTGTCGGCAGTGGATCCCGTCGGCGACGATGCGCGCCTCGCCGATGCGCGCGACCTCGTCGCGGCTGCGCTCCTCGATGGGGATGCCCGCGCCGTCGGGGGTGCTCAGATCGATCGTGCTCCACGGCGCGGCGACGGTGAAGGGGATGTCGTGCGCGTCGGCGAGCACGGCGACGCCGTAGGTGCCGATCTTGTTCGCCACGTCGCCGTTCGCGGCGATGCGATCGGAGCCGACGACGCACCACTGCACCTCGCCGCGCTGCATGAAGTGCGCGGCCATGCCGTCGGTGATCACCTCCACGGGGATCTCGTCCATGTGGAGCTCCCACGCCGTCAGGCGCGCGCCCTGCAGGTAAGGCCGCGTCTCGTCGGCGAGCACGCGGATCTTCTTGCCTTGCTCGTGCGCCGCGCGGATGACGCCGAGCGCGGTGCCGTAGCCCCCCGTCGCGAGCGAGCCCGCGTTGCAGTGGGTGAGGATCGTCGCGCCCTCGGGCACGTCCGGCGCGCCGAGCGCGCCCATCGCCCGGCAAGCCGCGACGTCTTCGAGGTGGATCGCCTCCGCCTCCTCGCGCATCGCCTCGTAGCGCGCCTCCGGATCGAGCTTCGCGACGTCGGCCGCGCGCCGCCCCATGCGGGCGATGGCCCACGCGAGGTTCACCGCGGTTGGGCGCGTCTGGCCGAGGATCCGGCTCGCCACGCCGTTGGCGAGCAGGAACGCCTTGGCGTCGCCGCGCTCCTGACGCGCGAGCAAGACCAGCGCGTACGCCGCCGCGATGCCGATCGCGGGGGCCCCGCGGACGACCATGGCGCGGATGGCCTCGGCGACCTCGTCGGGCTTCTTGCAGCGCTGGTAGACGACCTCGCCCGGAAGCTTGCGCTGCTCGAGGAGGAGGACCTCGCCCGTGGCGGGCTCGTACTCGACCGCGAAGAACGCGACGGGCGCGGGGCCGCCGGCCCCGGAGAGCGGCGCGCGAGAGAGCTCGGGGAGGGTCATGGGAGGCGATAGCAGGCGCGAGGGGGCGCTCAACCCTCGGCGAGCACGAGGTACTCGTAGAGGGCGCGGTTCGAGTTGCGCTTGCGCAAGACCTCGACCGTCGCGCGCCGGAAGCCCGCGCGCTCGAGCGCCTCTGCGTAGAGCGACTCGACCGGCACGAGCTCGCCGTAGAACGACGAGTTGCCGACGACGTAGGCGACGCGGCCACCCTCGCGGACGTGCGGGCGGAGCGCGCGAAGGTGCGTGTCGAGGTCTTCGAAGTAGCGCTCGAGGTAGCGCGTCAGCAGCGGCCCGTTCTTGGGGTGGGCGGCGAAGACTCGAGGGAGGATCGCCGCCAGGGGCGTGGCCACGGGGGCGCTCGGGCGCCAGCGGTCGAGGCGGCTCGTCGCGACGCCCCACGTGCCGCCGATGGCCTTCCAGTCGAGCTCGCCGGCCTCGCGCGCCTCACGGAGATGGCCCGTCCAGTACATGTAGGGGCGCAGCTCGCGGACGTAGGAGATGCGGTTGGGGTAGGGGGGCGAGGTGATCACGAGGTCGAAGCGCGCGTCCCCGAGCGTGCGCAGC
This sequence comes from Myxococcales bacterium, assembly GCA_019637115.1. Classification (GTDB taxonomy): domain Bacteria; phylum Myxococcota_A; class Polyangia; order Polyangiales; family Houyiibacteriaceae; genus JACKEH01. The sequence goes on from JAHBWH010000060.1 coordinate 16,311, forward strand.
GCGCGCGCGTCGTCGCGGCGGAGGGTGGCGCTCGCGCGTGGCCGCGCGGTGGCGCCGTCGAGCACGTGCGCGAGGTCCTCGGCGAAGCGCGCGCGCACGGCCCGCTCGTCGTGGTCGGGCGCGTCGCCGAACGACATCGAGACGTGGTCGAAGCGCGCGCCGGAGAGCGCGACGACGCTGCGACAGAACGCGACCGTCACGAGGTCACGGGCGGCTCCGGCGGGGGCGCGGTCGAGCGCCGCTTTGAGGCGGCAGAGCGCGTCCAGCGCGCTGGGGCTCCACCAGCGCTCGATGCGGTGGATCGGCGGCGGCGGGGTGGGCGCGCCGCGGGTGGCGGCGACCCTCGTCCCCAGCGCCTCCGCGGCCCTCAAGGTGCGCACGTCGTGCCGTCGGAGCTTCGCCCGGCCGAGCCAGACGAGGAAGGGGTTGAGCTCGGTGGCCACGGCGTCGAGGCCGCGCTCGGCCGCGCAGAGCGGCGTGGTCGCGCTGCCGCCGAAGGGGTCGAAGACGCGCGCGCCCTCGAAGCGATCGAGCAGCGCCTCGACGATGCGCACCGAGTACGCGGGCGTCAGGCGGAGCCAGCCGTGCCTCCCGCGGGAGACGTTCCCGCGGAAGGTGAGGTCGTCGCGGCGACTCGTCGGGAGGACAGGCGGCGGTCCTCCGGTCATCGCGGCACGATCGCGCGAAACGCCGCGAGCGCGCGATCGAGCTCGTCGTCCGTGACGTAGGGGGCGGGGCCGAAGCGCAGGTGATCGCGGCGCGCGTCGGTGAAGACGCCCTCCGCGCGCAGCGCGTCGACCACGCGGCTCGCGTCCTCGACCCGCACGCTCACGAAGCCGCCGCGGCCCGCGTCCTCTCGCGGCGTGAGCACGTCGTATCCATCGAGGCCGGCCAGCAGGCGCGCCGTCTGCGCGAGCGAGCACGCGCGGAGGGTGGCGGTGTCCATCCCCATCTCGGCGTGGAAACGAACGACCGCGCGCGCGCGGTAGTGGCTCGTCGGGTCGTACGTGCTGCCCGCGAAGCGGTCGGCGCCCGTCGCGCCGTAGCGCGTGGGCCCGGTGGGGGGCGCCGCGAGCGAGGCGAAGTCGCTGAACCACCCAGTGTAGGCGGGCCGCAGCGCGCAGCCCGGCGGCACGCGGAGGAAGCACGCGCCCTCGCCCCATTGCGCGTATTTGTAGCCGCCGCCGGTGACGAAGGCCTGGGGGTCGATCTCTTCCCACGGCAGCGCGCGGAAGTGGTGGTAGGCGTCCAGCAGGACCTCCGCGCCGTGGTGGTGCGCGGCGCGGCAAGCCTCCGCGAGGTGGGGGACGACGGCCGAGGTCTCGAAGAGCACCGTGCTCACGAGGAGGGCCGCGGTGTCCGGGCGCAGCGCGTTCGCGAGCCGCTCGGCGAGCGTGCCCACGGGCGCGGCGGGCACGCGGGTCACCTCCACGCCCTCTTCTTCGAGGCGCGCGAGCTGCCTCCGGAGCGAGTGGAACTCGCCGTCGGTGGTCACGAGGTGCCGACGCTCGCGCCACGGCAACGCGGACAAGAAGCGTGTGACCAGCTCGTGGGTGTTCTGCGCGAGCGCGACGTCCGAGGCCTCGCCGCCGAGCTCCGAGGCGACGAAGGCGCGCACGGCGTCGGCCGCCGCGGTCGCCGGGCCCCACTTGTCGTCCACGTGCGCCGCGGCGTCGTCGAACGCCTCGACCACGCCCTCGAGCGCTACGTCGGGCCACGCCTGGTGCGAATGTCCCGTGAGCAAGACGCGACCCGGGGTCGCGAGGAAGCGCGCGTAGTGGGGCCGGAGCCCGGCGGGATCGAGCATCGCGCGGGACCATAGCGGCGCGAGGGCGCGATGACGAGGCGCTCAGCGCAGGACGTCGTCGACCGACGAGGCGAGGAGGACGCGCTCGGTGAAGCGGTCGAGCTCTTCGAGCGAAGCGGCGGAGACGCGGGCCGTCGTCGACTCGTCGAGGGGTCCGAATTTGAGCGATAGGAGCTTGAGGAGGACACACGCGGCCTGCTGGTGGCGGCCTTCTTCACGACCTTCTGCGCGGTAGGCGTCTGCGATGGTTCTCATGGAGTGCTCCTGGGAAGGCGGGCTGAGCTGGGCGAGGGTGTCGTCGAGGAGGGAGCGGTCGTCGTCGCGGAGCGCAGACGCAAGGTAGCGCAAGATCGTGCCGATGGCCTCGGCGCCCGAGCGTGTGCGGAGGAGCTCGTCGAAGAGGTGAGCGACGTGCCGCACGGTCTTTGGTCCATCTCGGCGCGAGACGCTCCGGTGCTCGTCAGACAGCGCTCGAGCGGTCGGACCTCTCGAATCGGTCTGCCGCTTCCGAGTCACGCGCGCGCGTGTCGCGGCGCTCTCGTCCTTCGACGATCACGATCGGCGTGCGGCCGATCTCCCAGCGGAGGTTCGGCGCTTCTCCGCGGATCCGGAGGCGCCCCTCGTGCTCGCCTTCGAGGTGGCAGAAGTCGCAGGGGCTCGTGAGGTTCTCCGGCTCGTCACCGCCGCGATGCGCACGATACCGCACGTGGTGGCACGTCACGTTGCGGCTGTTGCAGACGGGGCTCGTGCAGCGCATCCGGTCGCGCACGTGAATGCCGTGGTACTTCCGCTCCTCCGCGATCTGCGGCAACGCGACGTGGAAGAACGCCGTCGCCGCGAAGCGCAGGAAGCTGCCCGGCAGGCCCGCGCGCTCGTAGCTCACCTCGAGCTGCCGGAAGTACAGCGCGACGTCTTCGGGGCAGCGCACGCGCAAGGTCGTGTGGCCGAAGCGGCGCCTACCACTCGCTGCCCTCACGTCGCTTCCGTCGGCGCTTCCGGCGGCCTCGACCCGACGATGCTCATCACACCCGAACATCTGCGGCGCTTCGGGCGTGACCGTGCGATCCGTACGTTCGAGCGTTGCGTCGTCGCTGGCGACATCGACTCGACGGTGGTCGTCACACCGGAACATCTCCGGCGCTTCGGGCGCAGCCGCGCGATCCGCCCGCCCGAGCGCGGCGTCATCGCTGGCGACCTTGACGCGACGGTGGTCATCACACCCGAACATCTGCGGCCTTTCGGGTGCGACCGTGCGATCTGCACGTTCGGGCGTCGCGTCGCCACCGGTGACCTCGAGGCGACGCTCATGACTCCCGAACATCTGCGGGCCGTCCGACGACGCCGAGCGAAAAGCGTCCACCCCCTGGCTCGCGGACGAGGCCCGCCCGAGCCCACGTGAGAGATGGAAGAGCGCGTCATCCGCGCCTTCGAGCGCGTCGCGCGTCAGCCCCTCGCCCCAGTCGACCCCGCCCCTCGCCACGTCGAACCTCGTGCAAGGATACTAGTGCGATACTGAACGGATGTCAAGTTATGGGCTGGGCGGACGGCTCGGAGACGATGCGTCGAGCTAAGAGACGACGAAGCCGCCGAGGCCGAGCGCGGTGCCCTCCCCGAGCCCGAAGGGCTCGGTCCAGCGGAGCACCTGCCCAAGCCGGGCCGTCGGACCTTCGAACCGTGCGTGACCGAGCGTGCCCTCGACGCGGTGGCGGCGTCGTTGTCGGGAGGACCAACGTTCGCCACGGAAGCGACGCCACTGCTGCGCTGCCACGACGACGTCGTGGGCGAGGTGGTCGGCGAGATCGCCGAGGTGCAGCTCGGCGACGGGGTCGCCGAGCGCCTGCCGGAGAGCGACGAGGCGACGTACCGCCGCGAGCGCGAGGTCGACCACGTGCGGCTCACGGAGGAGCTCGCCTACGTCGACGGAGATCAGGTGCGAGGGTTCTTGATGGAGCAGCGGCGATGGGAGATCGATCCGCCGGGGGCGTGAGTGTTGCGGGAGGAGCGGTGAGACGGGACTGGCGGGGGCGGGCGCTGACGACTTCGCCGGGATGTCGTAGCCTCCCGTTCATGATTCGCGGGATGCTTGGGTTGGGGTTGATGTTGGGCTTGGCTTGCGGCTTCGGCTGCGGCGGTGACGACGGTCCGGGGGACGTCGACGCAGGGGGGGGAGGCACGGACTCAGGGGGCGGCGAGGTAGATTCTGGTGGTGGCGAGGTGGACGCTGGCGACGGGATGGACGCCGGGACTGGGATGGACGCTGGGAGCGGGATGGACGCCGGGACCGTGGATGCAGGACCGATCTTGCCCGACTACGACGCCGGGAACCCGTTTGGGGACGCTGGGACGCTCGGGCCGCCGGAGTGGGCAGACCTGACCATTCACACCGATGGCACCGAGTGCGACGCGCTCGATCCGTGTGGGGGCAACGAGGTGGGCACCTGGGATGTCAGCGGCGGGTGCGTCGAGGTCCCGGTGCCCGCTGATCTCATGCGTTGCCCGGGAGCCACGATCTCCGCGTCGGGGCGAGCGCGCGGTCGTGTCGTCTTCGACGGCGAGGTCGCGGTGCGGCGCGCCCAGGCCGAGATCGAGGCGTCGATCTTCATCCCGTCGATCTGCGCGCTCTTCGCGGGCGGGTGCGGCGCGATCGAGGATGGGCTTCGCATGGCGAGCGAGATGTCGCGGTGCGTGACGACGGCGTCGAGCGACTGCCTCTGCGCGCTCCGCGTGGTGAACGTCATCGACGACGGCGACGCCTACACGATCGAGGGCAACCAGATCGTGTCGGCCGCCCTCTCGAAGCGGTGGAACTACTGCGTCGAGGGTGGCGAGCTCCGTTACGAGGACGTGAGCGAGAGCGGCGAGCGCGAGCCGGGCATCATCGAGCTGACGCGCCGTGGGGAGTGAGGTCGTGACGCCGAGGCTGGGGGATCGCTCGCTCTTCCCGAGCCTCGCGGCCACGAGCTACCTCGCGCACGCGGCCATCTCGCCGCTCTCCGCGCCCGTGAAGGCGCGCGTGGACGCGCTGACGGCCGACTACGCGGCGCGCGGGATGGAGGCGTTCACCACCTGGCTCGCCGCGCGCGGGCGGCTGCGTGGGGAGCTCGCGGCGCTGGTGGGCGCGTCGGCGGAGGACGTCGGCCTCGTGCAGAGCACGACGCCCGGGATCGTCTGGCTCGCGTTCGGTATGCCGTGGCGCGCGGGCGATCGGGTGATCCTCTTCGAGGGGGAGTTCCCCGCGAACGTGACGCCCTGGCAGCGCGCCGCCGAGACCTTCGGGCTCGAGCTGGTCTTCGTGCCTATCGCCCCGTTCTTCGAGTCGCCCGAGGCGGGGCTGGCCGCGCTGGAGCGCGAGCTCTCGCGAGGGGCGCGGCTCGTCGCCGTGAGCGCGGTGCGCTTCCAGGACGGGCTGCGGATGCCGACGCGCGCGATGGGCGCGCTCGCCCACCGCTACGGCGCCGAGCTCTTCGTCGACGCGATCCAGGCGCTCGGCGCCACGCCCTTCGACGTCGAGGAGGTCGACTACGCCGCGACGGGCGGGCACAAATGGCTGATGGGCCTCGAGGGCGCCGGCTTCGTCTACGTCGCGAGGCGCTGCGTGGAGGCGCTCGTGCCGCGCCTCGCGGGGTGGCTCGGTCACGAGGACGCGCTCTCCTTCCTCTTCGACGGGCCGGGTCATCTGCGCACCGATCGGCCGCTGCGGGCCGCGGCCGACGTCGTGGAGCAAGGCGCGCTCTCGGGCGCGAGCTTCGCGGCGCTGCAGGCGAGCGTCGAGCTGCTCGCGTCGATCGGGGTCGACGACATCTTCGCGCACGTGCAGCGCTGGCACGACGCGGTGGAGGGGGAGCTCGAGGCGATGGGCTTCCGCTCGCGGCGCGCGCGCTTCGTCGAGGGACGGAGCGCGTCGCTCTGCTTCGTCCCGCCGGATGGGGTGTCGCTCGCGTCGCTCCACCGCGCGCTCCTGGCTCGTGGCGTGGTGGCGTCGACGCCCGACGGTCACTTGCGCCTCGCGCCCCATTGGCCGAACGCGCTCGACGAGGTCCCGCTCGTGGTCGACGCGATCGCGGCGGCGCGCTGATCATGGGCATCGCAGAGGCGATCGGCGCGATCGTGACGCTCGGGCTCGCTTTCCTCGGGTTGCGCGTGATGTCGGGGGAGATCTCCCTCGGCTTCGGCGGGAAGGCCGACGCGCACGAGGTGCTCGGCGCGAAGCTCGGCGATCTCGACGTCGCCGTCGTGGTCTTCGGCGTCGAGGAGCGCGCGCGGGACTTCGTCTGGCGCGCGCTCGACGCGATCGAGAAGGACGCCGAGCCCAACCCGATCAGCCGGCGCAAGACGCTCGCGGCGTACGTGAAGCTGCTCTCGTCGGTGCGGGCGGCCTGGCTCTGTGGCGCGGCGCGCGACACCGTGCCGATGCCGGCCGAGCTCGCGCGCGACGCGTTCGAGCGCGTGGTCGAGGACTATCGCGCGCGGGCGCGGGGGATCGTTCCGACGGACGCCGTCGCCGCGCCCAAGGGATACCGCGACGCGGCCCCGCGAGCGCAGGAGCTCTGCACGCTCGCGCTCGTCGTCGTCACGTCGGCGCCGATCCGCGACGTCGACGCGCCATCGTCGCGGGACGAGCTCGAGCACGCGCTCCTGCGGCTCATCGACGGCTCGACGCTCCATCGCCTGGCGCTGGTGCGCGGGCCCGAAGGATCGCGTCGGCTCCGCGTCGCGGAGCTCGAGTCGCTCCACCCCGAGCTGGTGCCGCTCGAGGACGCCGAAGGTTGCGTCATTTGTCACGCTTGTGGCGGGCCGAACGTCGACGGGGGAGCGCGCTGCCGGCATTGCGGCGTGGGCGTTTAGTCTGCTCGAGCACTCGTGTGTACGGGAGCGCTGCGCGGCATCGCCGACTGGCCGTCGAAGCGGCCGAGGCGGGGCACGTCCGGTCGCGAGCTGCTGATCGGGTACGCGCACGCGCACGTGGACGTGGACGACGTGGACGTGGACGTGCACGCGCACGTCGTGGACGTGGACGTGGACGTGGACGCGCGCGCACGTGCACGTGGACGTGGAGGTCGGGGCCCGTCGGTGGGCGCGCTCAGCGCAAGGGGCGGAAGCGGATGGGCTCGGCGACGTTCTTCACGCGCGCGTCGCGCTCGGGGCCGAACGCGGTCTCGTCTCCGTAGGCCTCGACGAAGGCGTCCATGCACAGGATCTCGTCGCAGGTCGCCACCGCTTGCAGGCGCGCCGTGTTGTTCATGCCGCTCGAGAACGCGGTGTAGTCCTCGTGGGGGCCGAAGAGGCCGACGCTCCCGCGCGTGTAGTGCAGGCCCGAGGCGACGCCGATGGGCGGCGTCACGCCCGCCAGCTCGGGCAAGAGCGCGCCGTCGTTCAGCGTCCGGGTGTAGTCGCGGATGCGACGCGCGGCGCTCGCCGCGCGGCGGCACGCCTCCTCGGGGCTGAGGTCCCCGAAGGGCGGGCCCCAGAGGGCGATGACACAATCGCCGACCATCTTGTCGAAGACCCCGCCCTCGTCCCAGACGATCTCGACGACCTCGCGGCCCCAGCCGTTGACGAGGTCGCCGACCTTCGAGGGCTCGCCGAGCACCTGCTCGGTGATGCGCGTGAAGCCGCTGATGTCGGTGTAGAGGATGGCCGCGTCGACCTCCCGCGGCGCGAGCCAGCGCTCGACGTAGTCCTCGAAGGTCAGCAGGCGACGCACGTGGCTCGGGCAGAAGATGCGGGAGAGCGACTTCCACTCGCGGTTGAAGTCCGCGACGCGCTGCCGGAGGTAGTCGGCGAAGAGCTCGAGCAGGTCGCGATCGTAGCTCGCGAAGTCGCCGTGCTCGCTCGTCACGACGATGCGCCCGACGATGCGTTGGTCGCGCAGGCCCGCGATGAGCACCTCCTCGCGGCCGCGGTCCATCCCGAAGCGCGAGAGCAGCGCGCGCGACTCGCCGCGGAGGAGGGGCGCCGCCTGCGTGCGGACGAACTCGTCGACCTCCATGTCGGGGCTGCGCGAGTCGTGCGTGAGCACGCCGTCCTCGATGATCTTGTAGTGCAGGCTCGCGCCGCGGAGATCGTCCTCGTAGCGGAAGACGACGAGCATGTCGTCGAAGGTGACGTGCTCCTGCAGCACCTCGATCGCGCGGCGCACGCCGACGTCGACGAGCGGCTCGCGGAGCGCCTCGCTGAGCCTCGTCGTGATGACGTGCTTGCGGCGCGCGATGGCGATGGCGGCGAGGTAGTTGTCGAGCTCCTCGCACCAGGTGTCGAGCAGCGTGCGGTAGAGCATCGTGCGCTCAGCCTCGAAGCGCTCGGCGTCGATGGCGATGGCCGCGACGCCGAAGTCCTCCCCGGCGACGTCGATGGTCTGCGCGACGACGAAGTGCGCGCCCGCGCGTCGGACCAGCACGGTGCCGTCGCGCGTGGCCACGTCCATCGTGTCGCCTTCGATGGGGAAGGGGGTGGCCTCGCTCGTGCCGAAGCTGAACTCGCGGAGCGCGAGCGACTCGTCGTAGGTCCGGATCCACGCCATGTCCGCGCCGAGGTGGGAGCAGAGCAGGGGGAGCACGTTCTCCATCGTCTGCGCGAGGGGGAGCCGGTCCCGCTGCGCGAGCTCGAGCGCGGCGTCGGTCGCGTCGTTCAGCTTCTGGCGCGCCTCGAGCATGTCGAGGCGTTCGCGGAGGCGGTCGTCGTCCATCAGGCGCGGAGGCTACACCCGCGCGCGTCGGCTCGCAGCGATTCCTCGTGACGCGGGCACCAGCGGGCGGGCTCACGGAGCGCCCGTCGTTCTCGCCCGCCGCCGAGAGATAGGCGGAAGTACGCGTGCGCGAGGCTGCAGCCGTCGCGATTCCGCGGAGGAAGGCGATCAGCGGAGGAAGGCGTACGCGAGGCCGCCCAGCACGAGGAGCGCCGCCAGGGCGAGCACGGCGATGATGCGGAAGAGGGGGACGGGGGCGTCGGCGACCCCTTCGACCTCGAGCGCCGAGAGGTCGTCGCCGCTGCGTCCGGGATCGGAGAGCGCGCGGGCGAGCAGCGTGCGGGACGTCACCTCTCGCTCGTCCTCGTCGGGTAGCGGCTCGAACTCCAGGTCGTCGGCCCGCGGGCTCGTCTCGGAAGGGCGACCGGGCTCGGGGGGCGTGACGGCCGCTCGGCGTTGCCCCTCGGGTGGCGTCGAGGCGACGAGCGCTCGGCGTCCTCCCTCCGACGGGGTCGAGCCCGCCGACGGGGGCGAGCCCTCCGATCCGGCCGCGCCCTCTGGCCGCGTCGAGGCCGGGTCGCCGGAGAGCTCGCGGGCGAAGGACGACGGCGGGTCGCTCGGAGGCGCGATCGGGTCGAGGCTGCGGTGGAGCCCCGCTGGCGGGGTGGAGATCGTGCGTGGATCCTTGGGCCCGCCAGGAGGCGGCGGGGGTGGCGTCGAGGGACGCAGGCCCGCGACGGGCTCACGGCGAGGCGCGCTCCGGAGTGAGCGCAGCAGATCGGCCTCGGTCCACGTCGACGCCGAAGGCAGCGCGCGCGCGAGGCCGTCCGCGAACGCGCGCGCGCTCGCCGGTCGCGCCGCCGGCTCGGCGTCGAGGCAGGCCTGGACGAAGCGGGCGAGCGCGGCAGGCTCTCCTTCGAGCGCGTCGCGCGCCCACTCCCGAGCGGCGTGATCCGGCTCGGGCGCGTGACCGCTGAGGAGGTGCGCGACGATGGCGCCGAGCGAGAAGATGTCGGCGCGCTCGTCGATGGCGGCGTCACCGAGGTGCTCGGGGGCGGCATAGGCCGCCGCGGCGCTGCGTGGGTGGGCAGCGGGCGCGCCCCCCGCGTGAGCCAAGGGCAGGGTGGAGCCGAGGTCGATGAGCTTCACCTGCCCGCGGCGCGAGATGAGGACGTTGCCTGGGTGGAGGTCGCCGTGCAGGTAGCCGCGGCGCTCTGGCGCGGACGCCCCGTGCAGCGCGCCGAGGGCGCGCGCGAGGCGGAGGCCGATCATCACCGCCAGCTCGGGCTCGAGGCGCCGCTCGCGGCGCGCGAGCGCGTCGAGCACCGTCCCGAGCGCCAGCCCGTGGACGTGCTCGCGCACGACGAGCGGGCTCTCGCGCCAACGCCCGACCTCGAGCGCCCGCGCCATGTTCGGGTGCGAGAGGCCGAGGAGCCGTGCCTCGTTCTCGACGAGCAGCGTCCCCTCGTCGAGCGCGAGCGCCGACGGCACGCGGAGCACGAACGTCCGCTGGCCGTGGGCCCGCTGGGCGACGAGTACGCAGGTCTCGCTGGAGGACAAGACCTCCTTGACCTCGAAGGCGCCGATCAGGTCGCCGACCTCGGGGTCGGTCGCGCTGCGCGTGCGGGTGCCGCTGACGCTGCGCGGGCTCCCCTGAAGCTCGCTCGGAACGTCGGGAGGGTGGGACGGGGTCGCGCTGTCGAGCACCTTCGTCACGCCTTCGTTGTCGCACGAGTGCTGCTCGCGTGTCGACCGGAAGCGTCGTTTTCGCGGGCCCCTCGCCGAGCGGAGACGGTGCGATGGAGGCGCTTCGCGTGTGCGCGACCGCGTCACGCCACGACGTGCGGACCGGCGCTCATTCCTCCGGTTCTTCGACGTGCTCGAAGAACCGAATGGCGCTCTCGACGCTCGCGCCGAGCGCGTTGTGGATGAGGCGAGAGACGCCCTCGTCGGTGCCCTTGAGCGCCTCGTAATACCGCTGCCGCTGCGTCGCGTGCACGATGACGGGCGGGTAGCCGTGCCGAAGTAGGATGAGGTTCATCACCAGCCGCGCGACCTTCCCCGTCTGGCGAGGGAAGGGGTAGATGTGCAGCATCTGGTAGTGCAGCTTCGCGGCGAGTCGGATCGCGTGCGTCGAGCGCTTCGTCTCCGGGGCGTTGGCCCACTGCACGAGCTGCCGCATCTTGTAGCTGATCTTGTCGGGCGGCGAGATGTCGTGGAAGTACAGCCGGTGGAGCGGCATGTCCTTGCGGTAGGTCGGCTGACCGCGGCCCTCGAGCTCCTCGGGCGCGAGCTGAGCGTAGAGCTTCTTGATGACGTCGAGCGTGATGCTGAAGCGCTTCCGCTCCGACATCTCGTAGATCATGTCGATGGCGGTCTTGTGGTTCCGGATCTCGTCGAAGACCGGGACCATCGCCGCGTCGAGGGGTTGGCCATCGACGAGCGCCGCGTTGAGCTCCTCGGGCGTGTAGACGACGCCTTCGAGCGCGCTGTCGTGGTAGATCCACGACATCTCGAGCAGGCGTCGAAACTCGGCCAACTTCTCGGGCTCGGCCACCTTCGTGAGCTCTTGAAGGCGCGCCACGCGAGACTCGAGGCTGCCACCGTGCAGCTGCTGGACCAAGCCGTACCCTCCTGAGAAATGCCGTGGCGAGGACCCCGTCCTCACCCGATACCCGAACTCGGGTCGCGGACTCTATCAGGCGACGGTCCCCGGATCAACGAAGAGCCCCGTCCGCGGGCAGGGGCAAGGGCGTGGTTGGCGGGTGAGTATGGTGCAAGTGTAATGATTCTGGATGTTTGAAGGATTGGTGCGGGCGTGACTGGTGGCGCTGGCTGGGGCATGTTTGGCGTGTCGATGGGCGTCGGTGGGCCGGATGTGGCGTGTCTGCTGACGGACTCAACTCTGGCGGAAACCCGCATGAGTTTCTGATCGGGCATGCGCGCAGGTGGTGCACGTGGACGCGCACGTGGACGTGGACGTCGTGGACGTGGACGTGGACGTACGGCCCCGGCCCCGGCTCCGGCCCCGGACACGGCCCCGGACACGGCCCCGGCCCCGGCTCCGGCCCCGGCCCCGGCCCCGGACACGGCCCCGGACACGGCCCCGGACACGGCCCCGGCCCCGGCCCCGGCCCCGGACACGGCCCCGGACACGGCCCCGGACACGGCCCCGGACCCCGCCCCGAACCGGTCCGGAGCCAGGAACCGTCCCCGCAGATTTGACCGCGCAACCCGCCCAATTACAGTGCGATCATGACCTTCGTCGCGCCCCACCGCCGGCGCTCCCCCGTCGTCCTCGGGCTCCTCGTGACGCTGGCGCTCGCCGTGCTCGGCGCCCCGAGCGCCAGCGCGCAGAGCGCGCGTGAGCGGCTCGCGCGCCTGCAGGCCTCGCCCCCCGAGGGCATCCCGGAGGGCGCGATGCTCTCGATCGCGAACCTCCTCGACACGGCCGACCGCATCGAGCCGCGGCACCCCGTTCAGGCGCCGCGCTGGCGCGCGCGGGCCGAGCGCTACCTCTCGCAGCTCGAGTCCGGCACCGACCCCTTCCCGCGAGCGAAGGGCGAGATCGTCAACCGCGGCTACCGCTCGCCGATCTCGGAGGTGCTCCAGGGCTACGCGATCTACCTCCCGCCCGACTACGACCCCTCGCGCGCCTACCCGCTCTACATCGCCCTCCACGGCGGCAGCTCGAACGGCAACCTCTTCCTCGGCGTCGTGCTCGGCAACAACATGGACTGGCAGGCCTACGACCGGCACGTCTACGACGACTTCACGCCGCGCTACATGCCGGATTGGATCGTCGTCGCGCCGACGGGCTTCGGGCAGATCCTCTGGCGGTGGATGGGCGAGCGCGACGTGCTCGACGTGATCGAGGACGTGAAGAAGCACTACTCGGTCGACCCCGATCGCGTCGTCCTCGGCGGGCTCTCGAATGGCGGCCTCGGGGCCCACGCGATCGGCATGCGGCACGCTTGGCGCTTCAGCGTCGTGCAGGCGATGGCCGGCGCGCCGAGCTGGGTCCAGTACCTCGGCGGCATGGGCCGGCTGCGCGACGCCGAGCGCGTCGAGGTGCTTCGCTACAGCGGGCTCCACCTGCTCGAGAACAGCTGGAACACCGACTACCGCTACTACCACGGCCGCGTCGACCCAGGCCCGATGCGGCCCCGCTACATCGAAGAGCTCGACCAAGAGGTCGCCCGCCTCGGCGCGCCCGCGCGCGGGACGTGGCTCGATGCCGGGCACGACATCCTCTACATCGTGCACCGTCACGGGCGGCATTACGCGAACCTCACGGACATCCGCCGAGACCGGAGCCCGCGCGAGGTGCGCGTCGTCAGCGGCGACTACCGCGCCGCGCGGCAGCATTGGGTCGAGATCACCCGCTTCGAGCGATACCCCGAGCTCGGGCGCGTGCGCGCCGTCGTCGGCGACGACGGGCACCTCGAGGTCGAGACCTCGAACGTGCGCGCCCTCGCGCTGCACGTCGGGGACGCGCCGCTCGGCGCCGACACGCGCGTGCGCATCGACGGCCAAGAGGTCTACGTCGGGCCCAAGGCCGCGCTCGGCCACCGCTGGCACGTCCGCCGCGAGGGCGACGCATGGCGCGCAGGCTTCCCGAGCGAGCCCGCGCGCGCCAAGCGACCGGGCCTGAGCGGTCCGGTCACCGACACCTACTACGGCCGCATGGTGCACGTCTTCGGCACGCAGCGCGCCGAGACGACGTCGACGCTCGAGCGGGCCGCCCAGCGCGGCGCGCGCGGCTGGCCCCTGTGGAGCTGGGACCTTCGCCAAGAGGTCGTGCGCGACACCGACGTGACCGACGCGTTGATGCGCGAGGCGACGCTCGTGCTCTACGGCACGCCCGGCGACAACGCCGTGCTCGACCGCATCGCGGGCGCGCTGCCCATTCGCGTCGAGGACGACGCGGTGGTCGTCGGCGCCACGCGACACGCGGGGCGCGACGTCGCCGCGCGCTTCGTCTACCCCAACCCGCTCGCCCCCGAGCGCTACGTCCTCGTGAACACCGGCGTGAGCGCCGAGGCCATCGCGGCCGGCAACGGCCTGCCCGAGTTCTTGCCGGACTACGCGATCTACGACCGCCGCAGCCTGAGCGGCCGCCAGGATCGCGTGCAGGGACGCAGCCGGATGCTCGCGCAGGGCTACTTCGATCACCTCTGGCGCTTGCCGGGCGCGCCACGCGCGGAGGCGGAGGGCGCGGGCCCCGACCAGGGAGGCCCAGCGACCGACGCTACGGGCGCGACGCCACAGACCTTGCCCGTCCCTCCCGCGCCGCCCGTGCCCGGGCCGCCGGCGCGCTTCGCGGCGCCAGCGAACGACCCAGCGGGCCGCGCCGCGCGCCGGATCTGGGGGCGCGTGCCGACCTTCCAGAACTTCCGCGCCGAGATCCCGGGCGCGACCTGGCGGACCGGCCGCCAATACGTCTGGAGCATCGGCCCCGAGCGCGAGTGCCACGAAGCGCTACGCGAGAAGGGCGTGCGCTTCCGGGCCCACTCGCCGCCCAACGCCTTCGTCGCGTCGCCCGTCGAGATCCTCGGGCCCATCGACGGCGTGTGGTTCCGCATGTTGCACGAGGAAGACCCCTTCCTCGTCAGCTGCGAGCTCGCGCTGCGATTGCCCGAGCTCGTGGCGAGCTGGAAGCGGCACGGCGTCCGCGGCGTCGAGGTCATGTCGAGCTGGCGCTCGCACCCGTACACGAGCTTCCACACGATGGGCCTCGCGCTCGACCTGCCGCGCTTCTGGACGGACGAGGGCTGGCTCAGCGTGCTCGAGCACTACGAGGAGACGCCCTTGCGCGAGACTTGCGCCGGCCCCGACCCGCGCGACCCCCGCGCGCGCACGCTGCGACGCATGGCCTGCGACATGGCGGAGAGCGGCCTGCTCTCCAGCGTGCTGACGCCGAACTACAACGCAGGCCACCGCGACCACTTCCACGTGGACATCCGGCCGGACGACCCGCGGATGTTTCTGCGTTGAGGGGACCGACCCCCAGCCAAGCTCCTCCGGGTGCGGTCGTACGGGCTCGACGGCGCATCGAATGCGCGATAGGTCAACGCTGCGATGAGCATCGAAGTCCGCGAGCACGCCCTCGGGTCGAAGGAGGCGATTCGGGCCTTCTTCGAGGTCCAAGACCTCGTCTATGCAGGCGACCCTCACTACGTCCCACCCCTGCGGATGGAGCTCGCGGACCGGCTCACGCCGGGCAAGAACCCACTCTGGGAGCACGCCGAGGGGGTGCTCTTCACGGCGCACCGGGACGGCAAGCTCGTGGGGCGCGCGTCCGCGCAGATCGACCGCGAGCACCTGCGGATCCACCAGGACGACGCAGGCTTCTTCGGCTTCTTCGACACCATCGACGACCAGGCGGTCGCCGACGCTTTGCTCGAACGCGCCGCCGCCTGGCTTCGCGCGCGCGGCATGAAGGTGATGCGCGGGCCCTTCAGCTTCACCATCAACGAAGAGTGCGGCCTGCTCGTCGAGGGCTTCGACACGCCTCCCGCGATCATGATGGCGCACCACCGGCCCTACCAGCAGCACCTCCTCGAGCGCGCGGGCTTCGTGAAGGCCAAGGATCTCCTCGCGTGGAAGTATCTCGTCGAGGAGCCGCCGCCGCGCGCCGCCCGCGCGTGGGAGCAGGTTCGAGGGCTCCCCGAGGTCCGCTTCCGCGACGTCAATCCGTCGCGCATGCGTGAGGAGCTCGACCACATCCTCCACATCTTCAACGACGCTTGGGCCAACAACTGGGGCTTCGTCCCGGCCACGGATGCCGAAGTCGAGAAGATGGCGAAGGACTTCCAGCTCCTCATCGATCCACGCCTCGCCTTCTTCGCCGAGGTGAAGGGCAAGCCGATGGGCATGGTCATCTGCCTGCCGAACCTCTCCGAGCCCACGGGCGACCTCGACGGCAAGCTCTTCCCCTTCGGTTGGGCGAAGCTCGTCTGGCGCCTGAAGGTCGCGAAGAGCGTGAAGTCCGCGCGCCTGATGCTCCTCGGCATCCGGCGAGAGCTGCGTGGCCAGAAGCGCTACGGGCCCCTGTCGACCGCCATGTACGCGGAGCTGGCCTACCGCGGCCTCCGTGCCGGTTACCAGTGGGCGGAGCTGAGCTGGACGCTGGAGGACAACCGCCCGATCAACCTCGGCATCCAGGCGATGCGGGGGAAGGTGTACAAGACGTACCGGGTGTACGAGCGGGCGCTTTGAGCGTCGCCGCCGATGGGCAGCGAGGATCGCATGTCGAAAACCGGACCCTCACTCGACGATGTCGCAGCCGAAGCGCGCGCGAGCCTTCGCGAGCAAGCCGCAGCGATCACGACGCTTTCCGAAAGGATCGATGAGCGCTTCACGCGTGCCGTAGAGATGATGCACTCCACGTCGGGTCACGTCGTCGTTGCGGGACTGGGAAAGTCCGGACACGTTGGCGCGAAGATCGCTGCGACACTCGCTTCTACTGGGACGCCGAGTTTTTTCGTTCATGCGGCTGAGGCGTTTCACGGCGACCTCGGCATGGTGACCAACAGAGATAGTGTGATCCTGATCTCGTACAGCGGGGAGACGGCTGAGGTCGCTGGGTTGCTTCCTCATTTGCGCGATCGGGCCGTTCCGATGATTGCGCTCGTGGGCAACCCATCATCGACCCTGGCGACGGGGGTCGATGTTGCATTGGACGTGTCGGTCGAGCGCGAGACCGATCCGAACGACCTCGCGCCGACTTCATCCACCTTGGTGACGCTGGCAATGGGCGACGCCTTGGCGATGGCGCTGGTGCGGATCCGCGGTTTCCAACCCGACGATTTCGCGCGCCTGCACCCGTCCGGGTCGCTAGGGCGGCGCTTGTCGAGGGTGGCGGATCATATGGGTCCGCCGCCGCCCGTTCTGGACCCGATGGACACCATCGCGGATGCACTTCTCGCCTTAGCGCGGTCGAGTGTACCCTTCGTTGCCGTTGTCTCCCACGGCGTCCTCTTGGGGACAGTGAGTGAGGTCGACCTGAGAGATGCGATCGCGAGACGCGATGCCTTGCGAAATCGAGTTGGAGGTTTTGTCGTTCGCGAAGTTCCGTGCATCAGCGTGAGCGATCTGATCGAAAGTGTTCCGGCTGAAACGACGATCGTATTAGACGAGCGAGGTGTCATCGTCGGAACGTTTGCTGCTGGGACTCGATGAGTCTCGCGGCAAGTGCGCGCAGTTGCACAGCATTGAGGGCGAGATGACCGAGCCGGATTCCGTGCGGGTCAATGGAGTGGCGCAATGGTCGTGGTGGGATACCGAGTCACTAAAAGATCGATGCCACCTCGGTGACCGATCGTTTCGGTCGGGCCGAGGTTGATATTTCGGCCGAGCGTTACGGGTCCATGGGGCCGCGGATGACGCACCAGGAAATCTGAACCGACAATGATTCGCGGGCCATCGCCCATTGGATCCACGAACCAGTTGTTCGCAACGACTTGATCGCCCGACAGGATGACTATGTCGCGGAGATTGTTTCGGAACAAGTTGCCAAGAATGGAGACTCGCCGCACGTCGTCAAATTGCTCTCCCGAGTCCGTAGTGGGATCCGTGCACATGGTGCGGAAACAATCGTGTTCGCGACTGGAGAGACCTTGTCGTGCGGCGACCATCACCGCAGCACCGTCCGGGTGGGTGTGTCCGCGGAAAACGTTGGCTCTGATCTCGACGTTGCGAACGGGCCACGGGCGTGGCGTTTCCGATTCCCCACAGTTCTTGTAGAGAGCTATCGCAGCGTACCTATTGTTCTCGAGGATGTTCTCTTCGATCCGATGATTGGATGAGGCGTCTATAGCAATGCCCTCGCGGCCCAGAGAGCAGCCGGAATGTCCGTTGTTCGAGACAAGACTTCGTCGTACTGTGACGTCTGATGAGTTGGCATCAATGTAGATTCCCGTTGTGGTAGAGTCCGATATTGTACACTGATCAATTGTGAAGCGTCGGGAGTGTGGGCCCACATAAATTCCGGCGCCTCCCGATCGTGAGACGACGACGTTCGTGATTCGAAAGTCCGATAGCGCTCGTTCTGTGCTCTCTTCTGCGACGTTCGGACCCGTAAGGACGAGTCCGGCGGCGTAGTTCGCGAAGCCGCAATTGCGGATCGCAACGTGTGCGATGCCGGGCGTGGACCGATCGACGTCCAGGGCGCGAGAGATCGACCCTCCTCGAATCGAGCCATCGAAACGAACGCCATCACAGTCGAGCGTCACATGCCCGTCGCGGACTTTGAATCGGAAGCCGTGCACAGGCGCCGTTGTTCTGCACAATCGAACGGACGCGCCCGCCATCCCCGCACCGTTACCGAGGTGTACCAACCGGATTCCGTCGACGAGCTGGTACGGCAGATCATGCACGTTGATGCAAGAAGGTCGCGCGGACACGACGACTTCCTCTGACAGCGAAAGCGGCCGTTGAGCGGTCGTGCACGCGCTGAGTGCACTGATGGCGCTAACCAATGCTGCGGATCGCACGTACAATTTTGGCGTCTCGGAAGAAGGAGCGAGGATCTCGTTGTAGCTTTCGGAGCTTTCTTCGAGCTACTTCCAGGACGGCTGCGGGGGGTTGGGGTTTATCTGAGGCGGCGTCACGCGTTCTCGGTGGTCGAATCTCCGCACGGCCCTCGATGCGACGTCGGATGGACGCAACGCCCGATGGTCGGTCAGTAACGCAGTGGTATTGAAGATACTTGGTGAGAAACTCGTGCAGCTTATCAAGCTGAGCGAGGGTCAAGTGAGCCGAATGGCCGGTCGAGTGCACATGGGTGATGAAGTCATCAATTGATGAAAAATCGTCCGAGAAGCCCGCGTGACCGAAGAATGGAGTCCCGAACGTGCTGGGACGCATGCCGCAGTGGAGCGCGAGCTCGAGGCCTGCCTGCGAACTCAATAGGGCAACGCGGTCAGTGGCGCGACCCAGTATCATTAGGTTGTCGTTCTCGCGGAGCGCGAATCGGTCGCGGAGGTGTGGCGGAAGTTTGGTTCGAAACTGTTCGAGCGCGAGCTTTGTCTTGGGCGCACGAACATGGATCTTCTTGTGCTCCCATGGATGTCCCTTGAAAATGACATTGAAGTCCGTCTCGTTGAGGCAGCGAGTAACTAGCTCGCGATAAAAGGCAATCGTCGATAACCACCCTTGTCGTTGTTCAATGATAGAGAAGTCGTTGACAACCTGGCCGATGATTAGGAGCGTCGGGCGTTTAGGATCTGAGAACTCTGGAAGATCGGCATGGGTTGGTTGCTCGACGTTTTTGTTCTCCGCGAGATCGATCCTTTGAAGCGCCTTTGCAACGGCGCGATGACGTTCAACTAGGTGGTCTGGAAGCGCTATCGCGCTCCGAACGGTCCGGTGCCTGATGTCGCTGCGGTTCGCGATTGGAGAGTAACGCTCTTCCAAGTAAAACTCGTGGCCAGTGAAAGTGGACTCGACTACCAACGACCGTGTTCGATAGAACCGACATAGCTCCATCAATGCACGCGTGTAGATCATGGAACCGCTGAAGATTATCGCATGGCTAGCAGCGGGAGAAGGGGAGTCGAGGAACCGACCCATTTCCTCCAACCAGAACGCCGCGGCGGCAAGATTGTCGAGCAAGATATCGCGATCGGAGTCGTAGAGGCGTTGAAATACGTCGGGGGACCCTGCCGGGACCGGGTTCTGGTGCCAGTGGTCACGCGTCGCGAGCGAGAAACACAGCGCCTCAGAAGAGCATATCTTCCAGAGTTGAATCGGGGTGGTCTTGAACGTGCTTTGCCGTTCGTAGAGTTGATCGGCGTCGAGGTTCTCGAGCGGCCGTCGGTGCGGTTCGAGGCGTGGCCGAAATCGAGCGTAGTCGCCGAAGGCTTGTTTGAGTTCGCGATCTCCAGTGTGGGTAACGGTGCGGCAGTCGCTCGAGTCGAAATATCGGAACAAAGAGGCAAAATTTCGGCGATGAATGTGGATGTCATCGGAGAGCAGGATGGTGCGCGTGGTCATCGGCGTCCCTCTGCAATGCTGCGGTACAGGTTGACATAGCGCTCAACGACGTCAGTCCACGTTGGGACTCGCTCTGCGAGCGCAGCCGCGCCGCGGTCGATGGCGACAGTAAGGCTATCGGACGGGTCAGAAAGCCGCATGATTCGGGGGGCGTCAGCTTCCGGATCCTCCGTCAAGAACAGCGAATCGTGGCCATCTGTCAGAAAGTCGGGGGCGAATCCGACTGGAGTGGCGAGTATGGGGGTGAGGGTCGCCATCGCCTCCGGGAGGTTGGCAGGGCCACCCTCGAAGGTGCTGCACATCAACAGGTAATCGATTGCTTCGTAGGCTTCTTGGAAGAGCCTATACGGGAGCCGCTCGTAGAGGCGAACCTGATAGCCGAGTTCGGCGAGGCTTTCCGCAGTGATGAGGCGGCGCTCGCCAACGAGCACGAAGTCGAAAAGCCGAGGATCAAGATGCTTGACGAGATCGCCAAGGTACGCCTCTCCTTTGAATCGCCGATCGTAGTACTTTGAGAAGATGCCGAGCGTCGTGCGATTGTGTCCACGTCGTCGCGGTGAGGTGACTTTTGGCCTAAGCACGGCATCGTTGTACCCGTGCGGGATGACGGTCGTTGTGAGTACGCCTTGCGTTTTGAGGAACCGTTGTTGGCCACGGTTGAGGCACACAACGTGTGCTGCTTCGAGATACCGTGGGCGAAATTTCTCGAAATCGAGCCACGGATCCGGATCGTACAGGTCGTGGTGAACGGTTGCGACAGAGCGCGCAGGGAGATGTGATTCTAGATGTGGGCGGTGGAAGTGATATATGTCGGCACGGGGGTCTGGGTGGATCGTGATCGTGTACCGAAGGTCGGGCGGTGAGTGCTTGTGAAAGTACTCGAAGATTGCGTTGAATATGCCTGAGACTGTCTCGCTCGAGAGTACGTGGTTGATCAGCATGGTTCTCACCGGAAGAGCCATTCTCTCAGGCGACGTAGGTGGGTCAAGGCTGACTGGCGTTGCGGCGTGGGGCCGTGGCGCGCTGAGGTGTTGGCGATCCGAGCGATGGCGTCTGCTTCTTTGGCTACGCCCAAGTGCTCGCGGACATATCCGCGTCTACGGCGTTCCCAATAGCCGATGAACTTGATCGAGTGCCGGCGGATGAAGACGGTCTCGAATCCGGGAAACATCTCGAATATGTCGTAGATGGTAAAGGATTGGAGGTGGTCTGTGCCGATGATGTCTTTTTGGTCGTAGGGGAAAGAGAAAAATGCGGCGTCGACGTTCTCCATTACTTTGGTCTTGAAGATGTGAAGCGTCGTGTCATCGAGGTGCTCCAGTACCTCAAGGGCTACGAGGAATGTTCCTGGTTTGAGTTCGTTGGCGAGTGTCTCGAGTGACGCCGGTTGAACTGCGAGTTCAAGGTTTGTGATCGTCCCGAAGTGGCGGCGTCCGTATTCAATCGCTCCCTCGCTCATGTCTACGCCCCGGAAACTCAGGTCGGGGCGGCTCTTCGCGAGGTGGCTCAGGCCCACTCCCACCCCGCAGCCCAACTCGACGACTTGCCCGTGGTCCGGCAGGAACTCGGCGGCGCGCTCATACCGGAAGCGCACGTAAGGCGGGACTTTCGTGAAGTCCGTGGTGGTCGTTCGGTACTGGCCGCGGGCTGCATCTCGGTCGGTAGAGGATGGCACCAGGGTGTGATAGGCGATTCTGGAAAAGTCGGCACGGATTTCGTCGTGGTGGCAGCTCGCTCGACCTCTGGTGACCGGGTGGTATCTACCGCGTCATGTACATCCAGTGGCTCAAGGTGCTTCATCTCGTGGGTGGGATCGTCTGGCTCGGAGCGTCGGTCGCGGTCGGGCTCGTCGCGGCGGCGGCTGCCGCTGACGAGCAGTCGAAGGTCGCGGGGCTCGCGCGCCGAGTCGCTCGTCGGGTGGTCACGCCGGGCCTCGCGCTGGCCTTCATCGGGGGGCTCACGATGCTCGCGCTCGGGTGGGGGGCCTACGCGCGGGCGGGGTGGATGCACGCGAAGCTGCTCGTGGTCATCATCGCGGCTGGGCTCCACGGAGCGCTCTCCGCGAAGCTCCGGAAGGCGGCCGAGGGGCAGCAGGTCTCCGGGCTCGCGGGCCTGTCGTACGCCTTCCTCGTGCTGCTGACACTGATCGTGGTGCTCGTCCTGATGGGGCCGACCTGGATGCCTGCCCGCGTCGGGTGACCATCTGGCCCACGTTTTCTCGGGGTCGCGCTCGCGCCGCCGTCAGTGCACTCGGCTGCGCTCGGTCCGGAGAACGGTCTTGCACGTCCGAAGCTCGATTCGGTGCGTGAGGCGTGGGACGAAGAACGATCCGGGCTTGCGACGGGAAGCTGGCTGCGGGAGTGGGGGCTGCGGGAGTGGGGCCTGCGGAAGTCGGGGCGTCTAGGAAGGGGAGGGCTCCGACCCTCAGTCGACGGTGCAGCCCTCGAACGCCAACTCACCCGTGGCACGCGCCGTCGCCCCTGCGGGCCCCGCCAGATCGCAGTCGAAGGTCACTCCCGCGATCGCGTCTCGGCGGATCACGTAGTCGAGCGCCACGTCGCAGCGCGACCCTGCGGCGAAGCGGTCCGCCCCCAGGCGTGCCTCGACCTGCGTCGACGAGCCCGCGCGGACGAAGAAGCGCTCGATCTCCACCCCCTCGCGGGCGCCGGGCGCGCGCTCGATGGACATCGCGACCACGTCGCCACCCGCCTCGTCGCGAGCGATGCGGCAGCTCCCACGCAGCCGCGAGTCGGTCGGTTCGGCGAGGTCGGCCTCGAGCAGCGCGGTCGGGCGTTCGAATACGAAGCCGGTCGGCGTCCCGTCGACGTCCACGGAGACCTCACCCCGGACCACGAGGCCGTCGTTGCCGCCGCAGGCGAGTCCGAGGAGAGCGAGCGAGATCACGAGCATCGAGCGCATGTCGCGTAGATTATCAAGAGTCGTGCCATTCGAGAATCACGAAGGTTTCTGGGCAGCGCCCGCAGCGCGTGCGAAGCGGAGTTCACAGGATCGCGCTCGATCGCACGGGAGGCGACGCTTGCCTTCGGACCTTGGGCGACGGTCTGAACGCTCCCTTCAAGGAACCCCTTCGACCAACGTCCTCCGCCCGGGCGAAGCGTGGCTCCACCACTGGATGGTCTCCCCGTCGGTCTCGACGATCACGCCGCCTTCGCGGCTGGTGAGCAGCAGCGGGATCCCGAGCGCCTCGTAGCGGGCGACGACGTCCGCGTGCGGGTGGCCGTAGCGGTTCGCGCGGCCTTGGCTCGCGATCGCGACGCTCGGCTCCACGCGCCGCAGGAACGCCTCCGACGACGAGGTGCGCGAGCCGTGATGCGGGACCTTGAGGATGTCCGCGCGGAGGTCGTGCGCGCTCGCGACGAGCTCGCCCTCGGCGAAGCGCTCGGCGTCGCCCGTGAAGAGGGCGCGGCGGCGTCCGTGCGTGAGCCGCAGCACGAAGCTGTTGTCGTTGGCGTCATAACCAGCGTCGAACGCGGGGCAGGGCCAAAGGACCTCGACTTTCGCGCCGCCAATCGTGCGCGCGCCGCAGACCTCGTCCGTGCCACGGACTGGAATGCCGCGGCGCCGGATCCCGCGCAGGAGCGCCGCCGCTGGCCCGTGCGGCAGCTCGGCCTCCGCTTGGCCGCCGTCCCAGACCTCGCCGACGCTCATTCGGCCAGCGTCGACCTCGTCGAGCACCGCTCGCAGGCCGTCGTAGTGATCTGGGTGTGGGTGCGAGAGGATCACGACCCGGAGCTCGGCGCGGCGGCGCGCACGCAGCAGCGGCACGAGCGCGCGGGCGCCGGGGTCGGGGCGGCCGCCGCCCACGTCGACGAGCATCGCGCTCCCGTCGGGGAGATCGACGATGGCGCCGTCTCCTTGGCCGACGTCCACCTGGGTGATGCGCAGGACGCCCGTGGGCTGGCTGATGTGCCGGAGGTGGAGCTCGGCGGCGCCGAGGGCCAGCGCGGCGGCGATGCACGCGACGAGGATGTGCTTCGGCTGGCGCAGCGCGAGCGCGAGCGCCGCGCCGAAGGCCAAGATCCACCCCTGGGCGACGCTGGGCGGGGGCAGCGCGCGGCCTGGGCTGACGGCGGCGAAAGCGTCCGCGGCGCCTACGAGCCCGTCGAGCGCGAGGGTGAAGAGCGGTGCGGTGAGCGCCTCGAGCCCGAGCGCGAGCGCGAGCGCGTGCGCGAAGGCGAGCGGCACGAGGACGAGGGTGCCGAGCGGGAGGAGCACGACGTTGGCGACGACGCCGAAGAGTGGGAGCTCGCCGAAGCACCAGATGACGAGCGGCGCCGTGCCGACCGTGCTCCTCACGCTGACCGCGAAGGCGTCCCGGAGCGGCGAGGGGCGCTCGGGGGGCGCGGTGATGTCGAGGACGGGGCGCGTCGTCAGCTCGCCGAGGCGTGGCGCGCTGACGATGGCGGCGGTGGCACCGACGGAGAGCAAGAAGGCCGGCCGGAGCGCGTCGTCGGGGCTCACGATGGCGAAGAGGAGGATCGCGAAGGACGCCACGTCGACGGGGGAAGGGCGTCGTCGCGCCGCGCGGAGGAGCGCCGCGACGATGGCCATGAGCGCTGCCCGCCACGCGGAGGGCGCGCCTCCGGCCATGAGCGCGAAGCCGAGCACGAGGGGGATGGAGGAGAGCGCGGCGACGCGGGCGGGATCGACGACGCGGCCGCGGAGGGCTCGGTCGAGCGCGAGCAGCGCGACGGCGGCCACGAGGGCCACGTGCAGCCCGGAGACCGCGAGCAGATGCGCGAGGCCCGCGCCGCGGAGCGCGTCGCGCTCGGGCTCGTCGATGGCGGGGGAGTCGCCGAGCAGGAGCGCGCGCGCGACGCCCGCGGCGTGGCGCGGCAGGCTGCCCTCGAGGCGCGCGCGGAGGCCCGCCCGTGCGGCCTCGAGGACGCCGACGAGGCCACCGTCGTCCAGGGGCTCGAACGCCCCGACGAGCGCGGCGTCGGCGTCGAGAGGTCTCGTGTCGGGCCAGTCGGGGTGTGGGCTCGGGTTGCGGAAGTCGGCGTGAGGGCGAAGGCGCAGCAGCGCTCGGACCCGCGCACCGACGGGTGGCGCGTCGCGGACGGCGCCCACGCGGACCCGAAGGTCGGCGGGAATCGGCGCGTCGCCGTCGTCGATCCGCGCGCCCCGCTCGAGCACGAGATCCACCCGGGGCGCGACGCCGTGGAGCACGCGCTCGACCCGGGCCTCGACCCGCGCGAGGCCGGGGGGCACGACGGAAGCGGTGACCGAGCGCCCGGCCGACGCGCCCGCCGCGACCGCGAAGGGCACGAGCAGCACGCCCCAGGTGCGGGCGCGCGCGTTCCAGAGGAGCGCGTAGACGATCACCGCGGCCGCGAGCGCGACGAGCGCCGGCCCGCGAGACCCTTCGCCGACGGCGAGCCCGACCAGCCACGCGAGCGCGAAGAGGGGGAGCCAGCTGCGCTGGAGGTGCATGGGCGAGCACGTGAGCACGGCGCGTGCCGGGCCCCGCGGCGCGCGGATCGCCCGCGAATCGCGAGCGCACCACCTGGCGTCCGCCAGTTTTCGGGTGTGCATCCGCCACCCAATCCGCCAATGGCATGACCGGGTCCCGTGCCCCTGCCCCTGCCCCCGCCCCCTCCCCCTCCCCCCCCCCCCCCCCCCCCCCC
>JAHBWH010000061.1 GCA_019637115.1 Myxococcales bacterium
TGCCCTTGCCCGGATCCGGTTCCGGTTCCGTGTCCGCTTCCGCTGCCGTGTCCGCTGCCGTGTCCGCTGCCGTGTCCGCTGCCGTGTCCGCTGCCGTGTCCGTGTCCGCTTTCGTGTCCGCTTTCGTGTCCGCTGCCGTGTCCGCTGCCGTGTCCGCTGCCGTGTCCGCTGCCGTGTCCGCTTTCGTGTCCGCTTT
The DNA here is from genome assembly GCA_019637115.1 of Myxococcales bacterium. Taxonomy (GTDB): domain Bacteria; phylum Myxococcota_A; class Polyangia; order Polyangiales; family Houyiibacteriaceae; genus JACKEH01. Next base: position 197 of record JAHBWH010000061.1, read on the forward strand.
CGTGTCCGCTTCCGCTTCCGCTTCCGCTTCCGTGCTCGGGTCCGCTTTCGTCCGAAGGGCCGCTCTCTTGCCCGACTCGGCCCGCGCGAGCCTTCTGGCCGATCTGGGCGCCGAGGGCGGCGGCCAGCGGGGGCAACGCGAGGCCGAGCGCGAGCGCGCTCTCGACCCCGTGCACGCCGAGCAGGCGCGAGGTCGCGAGGCCGACGCCGAGCGCGGCGCTGGCCGCGAGCGACGCGCCGAGGAGGGTCGGGCGTCGCCCGTCGAGGAGGGCGTGCCGCATACGCGCGCGGACGCCGCCGAGGTCGGGGGGAGGGGTGTCGCTCACGCCTGCGGCAGATCTTCGAGGACGAGCGGGAGGACCTCGGAGGCCTTCGTCACGAATTGGATGTCGAGGGCTTGGCGGACCTCGTCCGCGACCTCGTCGAGGTCGGGCTCGTTCATCTTCGGCAAGAGGATGCGCTTCATCCCGGCGCGGTGGGCCGCGAGGACCTTCTCCTTGATGCCGCCCACCCGCAGGACGTTGCCGCGCAGCGTGAGCTCGCCGGTCATGGCGACGTCGGGCCGGACCTTGAGGCGCGTGAGCATCGACGCGAGCGCCGCGAAGACGGTCACGCCTGCGGACGGGCCGTCCTTGGGCACCGAGCCCTGCGGGAGGTGCACGTGGACGTCGATCTTGGTGAGGAAGTCCTCGGGCAGGCCGAGGTCCTCGGCGCGCGTGCGCACGTAGGAGAACGCGGTCGCGACAGACTCCTTCATCACGTCGCCCATCTGACCCGTGAGGTGGATCTGCCCCTTGCCCGGCATCCGGCGCGCCTCGACGTAGAGGACGTCGCCACCGGCAGGGGTCCAGGCGAGCCCGGCCGTGACGCCCGACTGCGGGCGCCGCTCGAGCTCCTCGCGCAGGTAGCGGGGGGGCCCGAGCACCTTCTCGACGTACGCGGGGCTGGCCTTCACGTAGACGTCCTCACCGCCCGCGAGCCGCACGGTGACGTCACGACAGACGCTGGCGACCTGCTGCTCGAGCCGACGCACGCCGGCCTCGCGGGTGTACTCCTCGATCAGGCGCGTGATCGCCGCGTCCTCGAAGTCGAGGCGCTCGGGGCTCAGGCCGTGCTCTTCGAGCTGCCGCGGGATGAGGAAGGAGCGCGCGATGGCCTCCTTCTCCTCGCTCGTGTAGCCGGGGACGTCGATGACCTCCATGCGGTCGAGCAGGGGCCCGGGGATGGTGTCCTTCTGGTTCCCGGTCGCGATGAACATCACGTTCGAGAGATCGAAGGGCACCTCGATGTAGTGGTCGGCGAAGGTGTCGTTCTGCTCGGGGTCGAGGACCTCGAGGAGCGCGCTCGCCGGGTCGCCGCGCGTGTCCGAGCCGAGCTTGTCGATCTCGTCGAGGAGCATCACCGGGTTGCGGCTGCCAGCCTTCTTGAGCGCGCTGATGATGCGGCCGGGGAGGGCGCCGACGTAGGTGCGGCGGTGGCCGCGGATCTCGGCCTCGTCCTGGACGCCGCCGAGCGAGACGCGCACGAACTGGCGCCCGGTGGCGCGGGCGATGGAGCGCGCGAGCGAGGTCTTGCCGACGCCAGGCGGGCCCGCGAAGCAGAGGATGGGGCCACGCACGTCGTGGCGGAGCTTGCGGACGGCGATGTACTCGGTGATGCGCCGCTTCGCTTGGTCGAGGCCGTGGTGGTCCTCGTCGAGGACGCGGCGGACCTCGGCGACGTCGAGCCGGTCGAGCGTCGTCTTCGTCCACGGCAGGTCCGTCAGCCACTCCACGTAGGTGCGCGCGACGTGGTACTCGGAGCTCGCCGAGCTCATCGTGCGCATGCGCGAGAGCTGCTTGCGGGCCGCGCGCTCGGCCTCGGTCGGCAGGTCGAGGCTCGCGACCTTCTCGCGGAGCGCCTCGAGCTCGTCCTCGTCGTCCTCGGGCTCGCCGAGCTCGCGCTTGATGGTGCGGAGCTGCTGGCGGAGGAGGTACTCGCGCTGTGAGCGCGACATCTCCTCCTCGACCATCGTCGAGATCTCCTTCTTCACGCGGTAGACCTCGGACTGGCGCCCGACGAGCTCGAGCACCTTGCGGATGCGGTCGCGGACGTCGAGGGTCTCGAGGATCAGCTGCTTGGCGTCGTTGCCGACGGGCAGGTTCGACGCGACGAGATCGGCGAGCGCGCCGGCCTCGCGGACGTTGTCGAGGATGGCGCTCGCGTCGCGCGGCTGGTTGGGGAGCACGGCCGTGAGCTGGCGGGCGGCCTCGCGGAGGTGGGCGGCGAGGGCCTCGATCTCCACGTCGCTCGTCGGCGCCTCGCGGATGCGCTCGATGCGCGCGCGCAGGCAGGGGTGCCGCGAGGTCTCCTCGAGGACACGCATGCGCGAGACCCCTTGGAGCACGACGCTGTAGTTGCCCGAGCTGAGACGGATGACCTTGAGGATGCGCGCGACCGTCCCGAGGTGGTGGAGCTCCTCGAAGGTGGGATCCTCGACCTCGGGTCGGCGTTGGCCGACGACGCCGATCAGCGGGCGGTCGGCGCCATCGCCGACGACCTCCTCGATGAGCCGCACCGAGCGAGGGCGGCCGACGTTCACGGGGACGACGGAGGCGGGGAAGAGCACGGAGTTCCGCAGCGGCAGGAGCGGAAGGGTCGGCGCGCTCTCGGTGGGAAAGAGGGAATCGGTCATGGAACGGCGACACGATACGTCGCCGGGGCCGAAAGGGCGAGAGCCGCCGCGTGGGGTACGTGCTCGGGGGCGTCAGGGACGCCGGGCGACGGGTCGTGCTCGGGTGCGGGGCGGGCGCGTTCGATGCGGTCGATCCGGAAGCGTGCGGGGCGGGCGCGTTCGATGCGGTCGATCCGGAAGCGTTCGGTGCGGGCGGGGATGCGGGCGTTCGGTGTGGTCGGGCTCTCGACGTCGAGATGGAACGCTATGCGGCGACGGGTCTCATCCACGACTCGAGCCAGCGGGTGATCTCCGCTAGGTCAGCGTGACGTCCGATCACCTCTTCGATGAGGAAGCGCTCGCCCTCGTCGGCGGACACCTCCAAGCGGTAGCCGTTGAGGCGGAGGAAGACGGCGCATCCAGCGAACGCGACCCGTTTGTTCCCGTCGATGAAGGGGTGGTTGGTCGCGAGGCTCTGGAGGAGCGCGGCGGCCTGCGTCGAGAGCGCGTCGTAGTAGCCGGAGCGCGGGCGTGCGAGCGCGCTCTCGAGCAGGCCGAGGTCGCGGACGCCCGAGCGTCCGCCGAAGCGCTCCAGCAGCCGCGCGTGCAGGTGGAGGATCTCCTCGGTGGTCGGGAAGATGGTGCGCATGGTGGGGTGGCCAGGGTGGCGGTCAGCGCGCGAGCCGCTCGAGCAGCTCGGCGTGCTCGTCGAGCACCGCCTCGGTCGCCTGACGGAACGCGGGGCGTACCCGCTCGCGCGCCAGGTACTGCTCGGCTGCCTCGGTCAGCACCGACGAGAGCGTGCGGCCGGACTCGGAGGCGTGCTGACGCAGCGCTTCGAGGAGCTCGGGGGGCATCTGCGAGCTGAATTTCGTGACCACGAGCGGACGATGTGGCTGTGGCGTGGAGGCGTCAAGATGGATCTTGATTCGTCTTGATGAGGCCTGTGATGGCGCGGGGTGCGGAGCCGCGGGCTAGCCGTTGGGGGCCGGAGTGGATGGGCGCCGGACGGGAGACGGGAGCCGGACGGGAGCCGGACGGGAGCCGGGAGCCGGACGGGAGTCGACGGGAGCGGACGGGAGCCGGACGGGAGTCGACGGGAGCCGGACGGGCGCCGACGGGAGTTCGGGAGCTGGACGGGGAGTCGACGGGAGCTGGGCAGGGGCAGGGGACTTTTTGGACTATTCGTCTTCGTCCCGGAGGTGCCACTCCCTGCTGCCGGGTCCTGGGTCTGCGCGGGTGCCGGCGATGCCGACCTTCAGCCGAGTCATCACGGCGTGCCGCTGCCGGTCCTTGTACGCAGCGTGGCTAGCGTCGCCGCGCTCGTTGTGGACGTCCGTCTCTTGGTCGAGGATCTGGAACTCGGTCTGCACGAAGATGACGCGGCCGAGCGCCCAGGCGGCCGGGGGGGCCTCGGCGAGCATGGCGTCCGAGAGGCGGACGGGCATGTCGACCACGAAGTGCACCACCCGGTAGTTCGCCGACGAGAAGACGTTGTCGACGAGGCCGCCGCCGTCGTCCTCGAGGTCGAGCGCGAGCTGGAGCCCCGGCAGGTGGGGGCGCAGCTCCGGCCGCGAGGCGCAGTAGCGGTGGAAGGGGATGAGCGTGTTCGTGGACTCGTTCGGGATGACGTAGTTGAAGGGGAAGACCTCGCGCATCAGGTGCGTGAGCACCGGGAAGACGTCATCCACCGACCGCGTCACGACCCGGAAGCGGAGCTTGTCGTAGATCTGCGCGGCGCTGACCTCGCTCTTCGAGAGCAGCTTCGTGTAGAGCGAGTCCTTGTTCTTGCGGCCGCCGATGAACTCGACGATCGGGAAGCCCGCCGCGAGCGCCTCGCCGATCACGCGGTAGACCTTCTGCTCGACCAGGTGGAAGACCTCCTCGTCCGAGGTCGGGAGCATGAAGAGCAGCTCGCGGCCCTCGAGGTGATGGATGATGTGCATCACCTTCAGGATCGTGCACGCGCAGAGCTGTCGGTGGCCCTTGCCGGACGCGAGCGCGAGCAGCTCCGCCAGGTCGAGGCTCGCGACGGGCTTCGGGATGGGGAAGTCGAACTTCCGCCGGAGATAGCTCATCGCCGAGTGCTTGATGGCCTCGGAGCGCGCGCGATCGATCGGGTTCGAGAGGTCGACCTCCTGCGCGTGCAGGAATCGCGCGATCTCGCCCTCGTCGGCGAAGTTCAGGCGGTGCCAGTCGATGACCGAGCCGCCGCGGAGCAGCAGGCGGATCGCCTCGAGCTCCGAGAGGCTGAGCTGCGTCAGCTCGCGGTAACGATCCGTCGACGCGCTCGGGCTCAAGGGGTCGGCTCCCACCGGGTGAGCATGTCACGCGCGAGCGAGCGACGCGACGCGTGGGGGGCCGAAACGGAGAGAGCACGTCCCGTGGATGCGGGGCGTGCTCTCGTCGGCAGAGGAGGCGTCGAGACCATCCGAGAGATCAGGAGCGGCCGGCGGTCGACGAGGCGCCGTCGGCGGTCGAGCGGGCGGCGTCCTGGGCGCGTCCGAGGGAGAGGGTCCCGTAGAAGATGCCGACCGTGATGCCGAGGACCGCGATGTTGCCCCAGAGCGCGCCGTTGCAACCGGTCGCGAAGAGGGGGGCGGAGAGGGCGATCACGGTCAGCAGCTTCGACATGGAAAACCTCCTCGACGCGAGCTCGCCTCGAGGCGAGCTGGGGGCCCGTGGGCCACCATGTAGGACATGCTCGTACAGCTCGCGTCGAGCGGTCAAGCTTCTATCAGAAGCCTCCGAACGCGCCAACGCCAAAAGTGGAGGGTGTGGGGGTTTTGCGCAGTGAAAGAGGTCCAAGAGTCCCCTGCCCCTGCCCCTGCCCATGCCTTTGCCCCGCTCCCTGAAAGAGGTCCAAGAGCCTTCTCCCTTCTCCGGCTTGCCTCCGGCTTGCCCCTTCTCCGGCTCGCCCCTTCTCCGGCTCGCCCCTTCTCCGGCTCGCCCCTTCTCCGGCTCGCCCCTTCTCCGGCTCGCCCCTTCTCTGGCTTCCCTCTCCGCTCCCCGCAGCTACCCGCTGCACGTCGACATTCCACGTCTCTTTCGCGTCACCGGTCGTTTCGCGTGGCGCAAGGCGGGCCTTGGCGCGAGGCGGGCCTTGGGCGAGCCCGCGCAGTCCCGAAGCGCACGCCGCGCCTCCAAGCCTCCGGGCAGGGGCAAGCAGGGGCAGGGGACTGATTCAGAACCTATGCACGACATTCCACGTCTCTTTCGCGTCGCCGGTCGGTTCGCGTGGGCACAAGGGGGACCGTGGGCGAGCCCATGGAGTCCTGAAGAGCGCACGCCGCGCCTCCCGAAGCCTTCGGGCAGGGGCAGGGGCACGGGCAGGGGACTGATTCAGAACCTGTGTACGACCCGCTCGGTCTGGTTCGGCACGATCGTCACGCGCTGCCGGTGCACCTGGCCGTCGGCCGTGCGCAGCTCGACCGTGTGGTCGCCCGCCGGGAGCTGCAACGACGGGATGGGCGTGTTGCCGCGACGGCGGCCGTCGATGAAGACCTCCGACCACGGCAGCGAGTTGACGACGAGCGTCCCTCGGCCCCGCGCCGCGGGCTCCATCGTGGGCGCGGGCTCCCTCGTGATCGTCATCACCGTCGGCTCGGTCATCTGCACAGGTCGCATGACGTCGACCGCGGCGATCATCTCCATCGTGGGCGCCATCACCGGCGGCTCGGCCATCGCTGGCGGCTCGACCGGGGCCTCCGCGACGGGCTCCATCGTCACCTCGGCGACCTGCTCGGGCACCTCCGGCGGGGCCTCGGGCAGCGCGTCGGGCGCCATGGTCGCGGCGGACTCGATGGGCGCGCTGGCGACCTCGACGCCGCCCGCGATGAGCAGGACGTCGAGCATCGCGGTCGTTCCGTCGCCGACCTCGATCTGGCGCGTCTCCGGCCGATAACCCTCCGCGACCACCTCGAGCACGCGGCGCCCGGCGGGGATGGCGTCGATGCGGAGTGGCGCGCGCCCGCGGCTCACGCCATCGATGCGGACCTCGGCGCCGACGTCGGGGACGGTGCGGACCTCCACCGAGCCGACGGCGCTGCCACCGCCGATGAACGCAAGCGCTCCGCCCACCCCGAGCCCGATGAGCAGCAGGCCGCCCACCACCGCCAGGAGGATGGTCTTGCCCTTGCCCGACGAGGGTCGAGAGCCGAGCGCGTTCGTGTCGATCCGCGCCATCTCCATCGTCGGGAGGTTCTTCTGGCGCTGGTCGGGCGGGGCGTCGAAGCCCCCGGGCGGTGGTGCAAAGCCACCTGGAGCCGGGTCCTCGAAGGCCAACGTCGGGCGGTCGTCCCCGAGCTGCCCGAGCTGTCCTAGGCCGGGCTGCGGCGCGGGTGCGCCCATCGGCATCGGCGCACCCATCGGCATCGGCGCAGGCATCGGCGCCGGGCCAGGCCGGGGCCCGGGCATGAGCCCTGGGGTCGGAGCGGGCATCGGGGCGGGCATCGGGCCCGGTTGTGGACCCGACTGCACGCGCATCGGCGGCGCGAAGACCTGGACGGCAGGCTGTGGCGCAGAGCGCGGGTCAGGCCGGGTCGCGGGCTCCGAGACGACGTCCATCTCGTCCGCCGAGAAGAAGATCTGCGTCGGCGACGCGTCGAGCTCGTCGAGCTGCCCATCCTGCAGCGCCTCGAAGGGCGAGGCGGAGATCATCGTCGACTCGCCCACCATGTCGTCGTCGAAGTCGTCGGGCTCGGGCGGCGGCGCGGCGACCGCGCGCGGCGGCGGGGGCGCCGGGCGCGGCGCGGGGGGGGGCGGGCGATGCGTGACGCGGCCACCGCCGGCCATCGTGTCCCGCAGCGCCGGCTGCGGCGGCGCGCCTTGGACCGAGGGGCGGCCGACGGTCGAGTAGCTGTCGAGCCGTCCCTTCTCCTCGTCCATCTCCTTCGTGAAGGCCGAGCGCATCCACGCCGCGAGCTTCGAGGTCGTGAAGGGCGGCCGCTGCGTGGCGATGAACTCCTGCAGCGCCTCCTGCATCTCGCCGGCCGTCTGCCAACGATCGGCCGGCTCGCGCGCGAGCGCCTTCATCACGATCGCGTCGAACTCGCGCGGGACATCGGGGACCATCTCCGAGGGCGGCGCGACGGCGGCGTGGCGCACCTTCTCGAGCGTCGAGAAGTCGCTCTCGCCGACGAAGAGGCGGTCGGCCGTGAGCATCTCGTACATGCAGGTGCCCACCGCAAATACGTCCGAGCGCAGATCGATCGGCAACCCGCGGACCTGCTCGGGGCTCATGTAGCCGAACTTGCCCTTGAGGACGCCGGCCTGCGTCTTGGTCGTCCGCGACGCCGCTTTCGCGATGCCGAAGTCGATCAGCTTCACGGCGCCGTCGTAGCTGACGAGGATGTTCTGCGGGCTGATGTCGCGGTGGATGAGGTTGAGCGGCTGGCCGCGTCGGTCGCGCTTGGTGTGCGCGTACTCGAGGGCCTCGCACATCTTGCTGGCGATGAACGCGACCATCGCCGGAGGCATGCGCTTCCGCATGCGCCGGAAGCGGTTCATGATCTGGAGCAGGTCCTTGCCCCAGACGTACTCCATCGCGATGTAGTGCGAGTCGCCGATCTTCCCGAGCTCGTAGATGGGGACGATGTTCGCGTGGCCGAGCTGGCCCGCGATCTTCGCCTCATCGATGAACATCTCGATGAAGTCTTGGTCCTCCGCCATGGTCGGGAGGATTCGCTTGATCGCGATGATCTTCTCGAAGCCCTCGATGCCGAAGGACTTGGACAAGAAGACCTCGGCCATCCCGCCCACGGCAATACGATCCAAGAGGAGGTATTTCCCGAAGGGGATGACGCGATTCTGTGGTTTGGCGGCCCCAGTGGGGTTTCCCATCCCCATGCCTCGATGGTGCCGGTCCGTCCCTTGGGAATCAAGACCGAGGTGAAATTTCCAGTAGCTTTGGTCGCCGAACGACGTTCAAGCGCCTACATGTGACCGAACATGGGGGCTGAAAGCCGTGGTCTTTAGACCCCATTGGGTGTTCCAGACGGCAGCATGGCCGCCAGAACGGCAGAGGGGCCGACCCGAAGGCCGACCCCCACCCTGCCGAAGGTTCCGCGAGGCTCAGTCGGAGACGACCGTGCCCTTGGTCGCTGCGACCGCGGTGAAGTCGATGCCGACGGAGATGGCGCCGCAGTCGCCAGTGGCCGGGTCATGGTTGAGGTCAGCCAATCCGGAGAGGAGGGTTCGCACGGTGTCGGCGCCCACACCGAGGCCTTCACCCAGAGCGGCCAACTCGTCGATGTCGAGGCCGCCGCCGATCATGCCAGCCGACAGGGTATTGTCAGCGTTGATGGTCGCCTGGAGCTGGGCTGAGCGGATGTTCAACTCGAGGTTCGTGGCACCGTCGAAGGGGATCACGATCGGGAAATTTGCCAGTGGTCCGGCCCGGACGACTCGCCCTTGCGTTCGAGCGCCACCCACCGTGATGATCGGGTTGCCGCCAGCGTCAACGCTGTCTGCGTCGATGTTGAAGGTCTGACCAGGCGCCGGGCGGCCACCCGTGAGCATGGGCGGGTTTCCATCGACGGTCTGTCCAAGGTAGAGGTTGACCGTGACGTTGCTGTCGGCGGTGGTCTCGACGCCCTCGAGCTCGACCAGAACGATGATGGTGCCGTCAGCTAGCGCCTCGGCGATTTGCGCGTCGAGGTCACCCGCCAGGGCGACGAGCGAAGGCGCCAACGCAGCGAGCTGGTTGTCAATGCCCGGGGTTCCATCGGGATGGGTGAAATCTAGCTGGAAGCAGCTCTCGGCGTCGGTCTCGTCCGAGATGCGCCCGTCGAGGTTGAAGCCGCGCACGACACCGGCGGGGTCCTCCTCCGGAATGCCGAGCGTGTCGACGACGTAAAAGCAATCACCGCAGCTGAGGGGTTCAGGTGGGAGGGCGGTGTCGCTGCCCGTCCCGCCGTCCGTCCCCGGGCTGTCGTCGTCGCCGCAGCCGATGCCAAACACGAGGCCGGTCGAGAAGACCGCACTCCAAGCCAACTTCTTCCAATTCATCCCGATTGCCTCCTTCGTGGGGCATCACCCCGAGCGGTGGGCCTTGTATCACGGGCCCAGATGCCACCACAAGCTAGATGCCCGGCACGCTAACATGACGCGAAGCGATTTCGCCATGACGCAGCGAATGACGCTCTGCGTCATCTCGCTCGCTCATGGGCGCTCTCGCTTCGTGCGCGGGTCACGTGTCCTCGGTCGGTGACGGACGGGTGTCGGGGGTTCGGCGAGGTCGACGACCCGACCCGCCTGTGCGCCGATGGCCAGGCGGGAGGTCTCATCGGGGGCTTCCAGCCCATACACACGTCTCTCAGCGCGCGTGACGCGGGGTGTTCATGCAGCGAAGAATCGCAGTCGTGGCCTTTTCGGTCGCGTCACGAGGCGAGCCTCGAAGTGCCGCCTGGCGTTCAAGCGAGACGTGGGGGCCTCCCGCTCTTGGAGCGGCTGCGAGGTCTGCTCACGGTCGGCGGGTCTGCCGACTCGCTGTTGCGGCTGCGGGGGCTGATGACGAATCCCCAATGAGCTGACGCTCGGACCTTGGGTCTTTCGCCGGGCGCGGCAGCGGATCGAGTGATAGCTTCGGCGCATGCAGATCCGGTGCTTGGTAGCGGTCGGGCTCATCGTCTCGTGGATGGGTTGTGGCAGAGAGGTCGTGTACCCCGACGCGGAGCTCGACGCGCCGCGCGACACGAACGATGGGCCGTGTCAGAACCACGACGACTGCGACGATCGGCGGTTCTGCAATGGTGTCGAGCGCTGCGATCCGGAGGCGTCCAGCGCGGACGCGCGGGGCTGCGTTCCGGGGGCCCCTCCCTGCTCGGCCGATCGATGCGACGAGGCCGACCGGCGCTGCGACAACGCTTGCGAGGACGCGGACGGAGACGGCTATCCGAACGTTCGCTGTGGGGGCAGCGACTGCGACGACGCCAACCCGCTCATCAACCCAGGGGCGGTCGAGGTTTGCGATCCAGACCACGTCGACGAAGACTGTAACCCCCTCACGTTCGCGGGGCCGGAAGGCGATCGCGATGGCGACGGCTTCATCTCGAGCGCGTGCTGCAACCTGCAGCCGAGCGGGGCGCTGCTCTGTGGTGACGACTGCAACGACGATGACCGACTCATCAATCCGGCTGCGCTCGAACTCTGCGACGGGATCGACAACAACTGCAATGGATCGATCGACGAGGGCTGTCCCTGCACACCAGAAGGCCTCGAAGAGGTCTGCGATGCCGAGCGCGCGGGGGTCGGCAATTGCCGTGCAGGAATGCGGATCTGCACCGCGGACGGCTGGACCGGCTGTATCGGCTCGGTGACGCCCACGGAAGAGATCTGCAACACTCTCGAGGAGGACGAGGATTGTGACGGGAGGGTCGACGAGGGCTGTGACTGCCTCTCACCGCTCACGCGGACTTGCAGCACGGACGTGGGGCGCTGCGTGGCGCGGCAACAGACCTGCCGGTCGAACGGGACGTGGCCACGGGCCTGCGAAGAGGAGTCGGGCGTGGTCTTCCCGCGGACGGAGATGTGCAACGGCATGGACGACGATTGCGACGGCATCATCGACAATGGCGTTGGCTGTGCCTGCACGCACGGTGCGGGTCGGGAGTGCGGCACGAATGTTGGGCGCTGCACCCGTGGGACTCAGACCTGCGCGATGGGGAGCTGGACCGAGTGTACAGGGATCGGTTCGACAGACGAGGTGTGCAACCATGTCGACGACGACTGTGATGGGAGGATCGACGAGGGCGTCGAGGTCGCGGCCTGCACCTTCTCCCAGAGCGGATCGGCGGCACGAACGGCATTTCTCCCGTGCGAGCCGAACTGCGGTCCGACCGCTCCCGGCACGGTCATTCGGAGACTCGGGAGCAGTTCCGACAGCACGGCTCGTGCACTCTGGTTGAATAGCCGGGGCGAGCCCGTTGATTGGGGAAGCTCGACGTTCCTTGTGGAGGCGCGTTTCCGGCTCACGACCACGTCGAACATTGCGCCCACGGCGCGGTCGAGCGTTGTGATCTCACCGAATGTGGGACTCGGTTCTGACGCGCGGCACCGGCTTCCTGTCTTGCCGACGGGGCGAGTGGGCTTCGCGGCGGAGGCGGAGATTAACGCGTTCTTTCAGAGGGTGCGGCTGCTCCGTTTCACGGCGACGGAGGTGCAGGTCGTGGGCGAGTCCGAGATCGTCATGAACTCCGCCTGCGTCGCTCTCCGAGATGAGAATCTACAATATACCGTCACGCTGCGCGCGGCGAATGGCGGAGCAATGCGTGCGAGCGTTCGGGTGCATGGCCGGACTGGATGCAACTTCACGCGATACGTCGACCACACGGAGGTGAACTGGCTTAACACCCTCTACGGCACCGAGACCGACGTCCGCACCTACGAGGTCGGCACCATCGTCCATGGCGTCGACATGAACGGGCACCACGACCTCGAGAGCATCCTCGTGTCGCGGTCTCGGACCAGCAGTGAGCGCGGGTTCTGCCATCGATGCCCGTGGCGGATCTAAGCAGACCGACACGCACCATTGCTGGGAGCTCGAATGCCTAAAGCTGGCCCGTAGTTCGGGGCTGGTGCCGAACCTTCGCATCGGAAGGTGCTGCCGCGACGAGGGGAACCAAGATTCGCTTCGGACGTCGACCTCTATCCGCCCGCATGCTCTTCCGATCTGCAGCGCATGAACCCTTCCGTGCTGTTCATCGGCTGTCAGGCTTATGATTGGAACGTCGCATCTGCGGGACCAGCTTCGCTCCTCCGGCTCGCGGTCGGCGCCGACTGGCGCGAGGCGAACCCGAGGTGAGCGCGGTCATCTTGCGAATCACACGCTTGGATCGAGTGATCAAGGGACGAAGACCTCGCGGCCCGTTGCTCCCTCGACGACCGCGGTGGGGGCGAAGCGCATCGGGGTGGTGTCGTTGCCGAGCCAGAGCGCGGCCTGATCGGCGTAGTGAGGGCTCGTGGGGATGCCCGATTGGCCGCCGGGGAGGATGTCGCGGCCCGTGGTGTCGTCGCCGCGGAGGGCGACGACCATGCGGAAGACGGCGATGGAGTTGTAGGTGAAGCGCGTGCCCGAGAAGCCGCTGTTCGCGGCGTCGACGGTGAAGTTGTCGCCGGGGCGAGGGAAGCCGGTGAGGGCGGCGCGTGGATCGCCTTCGGGGAGCTCGGGCCAGAGCGGGAGCGTGCGGGGCGTGATCGAGAAGCTCTCGCCGAGGAACGCGAGCGAGTCGTCGCCCGCGAGGAACTGCGCGATGAGGGCGTCGAAGCGGGTGGTGTGCCGTAGGCCCCAGAGCCAGGCGTCCATGTCGGCGGTGCCGAAGCCTCCCTCGGCGGGGCCCGTCGGCGCGCTCGCGAGGAAGTCGAGGGCGTCGGCGAGGGCGAGGAGCGCGACCTCGTGGCTCGTCTCGCGCTCGGGAGTCCCGAGCACGTCGAAGAAGATGCTCTCCTCGGTGGCGGGGTCGTAGCTCGCCAGGCCGAGCGGGTTACCAGCGCCGCGGCCCTGTACGAGGCGTGTCATCGTCCGCATGCGGCCGCCGCTGCCAGTGGGCGTGAAGGTGCTCGGCGGGAAGCGCTCGTCGCCGAGCACGCGTTGGTCGAAGGGGCCGAGCCAGGCGTTGAAGATCGTGGTCGCGACGGCGTCGCCGCGCTCGGCCGCGTCGACGCTCGGGTGGTAGAAGGTCTGCACGCCGCTCGAGGCGACGAAGCCTCGATCGCGCCAGGCACGCAGCCGCGCGCGGGCCTCGGTGAAGCGGGCCTCGTGGCCTTGCCAGAGGGCGACGAGGCGCGCCTGATCGGCGTCGATGGGAGGGTCGGTCGCGGCGAGCGCCTCGGCGCGGTCGAGCGCCTCGAGGAGGAGCGGGACGAGGAGCGCGCCGAGGGGAGAGCGCACGTCGGCTTGGATCGCGGCCATCGAGTCCTCGTCGTGATCGGTCCGCGCGCGGAGGCGATCGGCGATGCGCGCGGCGCGGAAGTCTTCGTGCCACGGGCCGCCGATGTAGTGGGGCTCGCCCGCGAGGTCGTTCACGGCGGTCATCGTGCCGGGGTCGTTGTTGGCGGTGACGACGAAGCCCGCGTCCGGGTCGATCGCCGCGGGGTACTCGTCGAAGGGGACGACGCAGGTCTGGGGCGTGGTGCCGGCCGCCTCGTCGACGCGGCCCTCGGACGTGAGCGGCAGGGTGAAGCCGCCGAAGCGGGTGCCGTCGAGGAGGAAGCCCGGGTGCCCGCCCTCTTCCCAGCGGCCGTCGTCGCCGCGGAGCTGCGCGCGGCAGGGCATGCCCTGGTAGGCGAGGTACATCACCGAGCCGGTCGCGTCGGCGGCGGCGATGTTCTGCGAGTAGGCGACGAGCGCGCGAGACGACTCGCGCATCGCCTCGACGGTCTCGGCTTTGCCCCAGGCGTCGAGCGTGAGCGCGAAGTTCGGGCCGTCGAGGGCCGTGTAGTCGAAGCTCACGCCGCGGATGATCCCGTCGCCGTCTTCGTCGCCAGGGACGATCCAGTCGCCGAGCAGGCGCACGGCGGTCTCGCCGGGGCCGGCTTCGCTCGGGCTCCGGACCGAGCGGCCCTCGATGGCGGTGAGCAGGCGGCCGTCGAAGGTCTCGTAGCGCGTGACGCGCTCGGTGCGCCCGACGCTCTCGAGCGCCGGCACGTCGGCGACCGTCAAGGTCTCTTCGACCGCGACGAGGGGGCGCGCCTCGCCGCCGAAGCGGAGGCTCGCGGGGGCGCCGCTCGCGTCGAGCGTGATCTCTTCGGCGTACCAATCCGTGATGTCGCCGAAGAACTGCGTCTGGCTCCACGCGACGCGACCGTTCGTGCCCACGGCCATCTGCGGGACGCCCGGGAAGGCGAGGCCGAGCTGGTGGACGTCGCCGTCGCCGAGCAAGCGGGTGTCGAGGCCGACGCGGTAGAAGAGCGTAGGGACGCTGCCGGGGAGGTGGCCGTCGCCCGCGAGGAGCGCGGCGCCGTCGTGCGCGCGCGAGGCGCCGACGGCCCAAGCGTTGGAGCCGAAGCCTTCGTCATGCGTGCGGCCGAGGCGCCGGTCGATGCGCGCGAGGCGGGGGAGGAGGCGGTCGAGGGTGGCGCCGAGGCCGGGGCGCGCGCTGGGGAGGGCGCGAGGGGCGGCGCTGACGAGCGGGATGGCGTCGCCCGTCGCGAGGCCCCAGCCGCGGGCGCTCGCGTAACCCATGCTGTTGGTCACGCGGAAGAAGGCGTCCTGCAGGCCCGCCTCGCGGAGCTCGGCGCCGGGCGCGTCCGCGTAGCGTTCAGGGTCGGCGAGGAGCTGGAGGCCGCGCTCGCGGCCGACGTCGGTGGTCTCGAAGCCGAGCTGGTAGGTGATGGTCGCGGCCACGGCGGCGACGTCGACGAGCTCGAAGTCGGCCATCAGCGCGCCAGGCTGCGTGCGGAAGAGAGGGGCGGCGAGGCGATACTCATGAGGGGGCGCCTCGCGGCGCGCGCGGACGGCGGCGGCGTAGGCGGTCGCGCCTTCGGCGAAGGCGGTGAAGCGCGCGCGCTGATCGTCGTCGAGGCGAGCGAGGATTCGCTCGGTGACGAGGGTCATCCCAGTGCCGCGCGACTCGAGGTCGATCTCGAGCGCGGCGTCGCCGAGCAGCTCGGAGAGCCGGCCCTGCGAGAGTCGGCGGGCCATGTCCATCTCGAACCAGCGGTCGCGGGCGACGACGTAGCCGAAGACGCGCGCGAGATCCTCGGGGTCGGCGGCGTAGATGTGGGGGACGTTGGCCTCCGCGTAGACGACGTGCGCGGGGCCGCGCAGGCCGGGGAGCGTCGTGCGCCCGGTCTCCTCGATCTCGCCGATGATCGGCGGCCGTGGGACCTCCACGCCGACATCGGGCGCGTCGAGCGATGCGTCCGCGACCTCGTCGTCGTCGCCGCAAGCCGTCCACATCAGCGCCGCCGCCGCTACGACGCGCAACCAAGCCGAGCCCCGAACCATGCGCGCAGGGTATCCCTACTTCGCGCGTCGTTGCGAACGCGACTCGCGGTCGTGTCGGCGCCTTGGTGCACGGCGTGGTCGTGCTGCGCGACGACGACGTCGTGGAAGTTTGCGCGGAGGGTCGCGAGCGTCTCGCCGACGGGGAGGCGGCCGACGGTGCTGATCGCCCACCTCGACGAGCGCGCCGAGGGCGCGGCGGGCAGGCCGCCGACGAGGAGGCCAGAGGCGTGGCCGGCCGAGGAGGCCAACGAGAGCTGGTTCGGTGTGAGTGTGTCCGCAGCCTGCGGGTCAGCGCTCGATCGCCACGGTGAGCTCGACCGTCACCGGGCGCGTTGGCTGGGGGAAGCGCATCGCGCGGAGGGCGCCTTGCATGCACTCGTCGAGCGCGGGGTTGCCCGAGGTCGACGTGCTGTGCTCGGTCTCGCCAGTCGCCGTGATGTGGAAGCGGAGGCGCGCGTCCTCGCTCGACGTCGTGCGGTCCCAGCAGAATCGCAGGCGGCCGTAGTGGTGGCGGATGATTCGACGGATGACCTCGGGGGAGAGGCCGCCGGAGACCTCCAGCGCGCGGATGCGGATGGCGACGTGGCCGGGCGCGGCGTACGCGCCGACGCCGATCGTGCCGTCGGCGCTCACGGTGCCGAGCGAGCGACGCGAGTCGAGCTGGACGCGGACGAGGAAGGCGCGACGGAGGTGGCGGGGCGCGGGCTCGATGGCGAGCGGGAGCGCGCGGCCGAGCGATCCGTCGGGCATGACGTAGTAGAGCGCGTCTTGCGCGCGACCGAGCGACGCGGGCGGTCTGCCTGCGTCGGTCGTCGAGGTCGCGGTGGGCGCGTTCCAGAGGGTGGGGCCCCACGCGCGGAGGAAGACCGCGACCTCGGCGGCGGTGAGGCCACGCTCCGCGACGAGGCGCTCGAACGCGCGCTCGACGTCGCCCGTGCGGCGGAGGGGCTCGGGGATCGGCTCCGCGTCGTCCGCGGCGCCAGGGGGGGCCGAAGGCGCCGGCTCCATCGTGATCTCGGCGTTCGGGGCGGGCGCCGCCGCGGTGAGGAAGCGGACGTCGTCTCCCGACATGGCGACGCGGAGGAGCTGTCCGGGGATCGGCTCGGCGCTCGTGTTGCGCACCGTGATCCGGCCGCTCTCACGATCGATGGTGACGGCGAGCGGGAGCACGTTGGCCGTGGACTCGGCCCGGTAAAAGAGGTGGTTGCGGCTCGAGCCGTCGGGCAGCTCGAGGCAGGCGGCGTCGTCGGTGTCGTAGCCCGGATCCTCGATCGCCTCGCAGTAGCCGTCGCGGGTGGCGCACGCCGGGTCGTCACGGGAGGTGACGTTGCGGGTGGAGCGGCAGCTGGACGCGCGGACGCGGAGGTCGCTCCAGCGGACGCCGTTCTCGGTGGAGGTGCCAGCGGGGAGTCGCTCGAGGATCGCGCCGCCGGTCGCCGTCACCTCGACGCGCACGGGGTAGGGGAGATCCTCGTCCGCGTGGAGGTAGAGCACGGGCTTACCGATCCCGTGGCCGCCGTGCACGACGCCGACGCCGCCGTGCGGCCCGCCGCCCCCGCCGAGGCGTTGGGTGGTGCCGAGGTCGGTGGGGATCGGGCGAGGTGGCGCGCCGGCGACCCAGGCGATGGGATCCGTCCCGAGGTCGTCGACGTGCGCGCCGATGAAGCCCCACTCGTGCACGTCGAAGCTGGGGGGCGGCGGTGGTGTGGGGACCGGTTGGGGCTCGTCGCCGCACGCGAGGGCGAGCGCGAGCGCGAGGGCGAGCGGGCGCATGAGGCGACGATACGCGGGTCCGCGCGTCGGCGCGATGGTGGCGGTGCCCAGTCGGGCCGCCGCCAGGTGGTCGAGCGCTGCGCATCAGGGCATTCGCGGCCTGATGTGGCTCGCCGCGCGTTCGACCTGGTGGCTCGGGGCACCGTGACGCGTCGAGCCTGCGCGCGTGACATCTGTCCGAGCACGCCACGCCGCTTTGTACGCGCTCAGTCTGCGTGGGGGTCACTCCACGCGCCTCGAGAGTCGCGAGGGTCAGCCGAGGTGCCGCGCGTGGAAGCGGAGGTGGTCCTCGATGAAGGTGGCGATGAAGAAGTAGCTGTGGTCGTAGCCTTCGTGCCGGCGCAGCTCGAGCGGCTGGTCCGCTTCGGCGCACGCGGCCTCGAAGAGCTCGGGGCGCAGCTCACGCTCGAGGAAGGGGTCGGCCAGGCCTTGATCGATCAAGATGGGGGCTGGGTGGCGTGCGCCGGCTCGGACCAGCGCCGTCGCGTCGTGGGCCTGCCACGCCTCGCGATCGTCACCCAGGTAGCCGCGGAAGGCCTTCTCGCCCCAGGGCACCTGCGAGGGGGCGACGATGGGGGAGAAGGCGCTGAGGGAGCGGTAGCGGTCCGCGTGCTTCAGGCCGAGGGTGAGCGCGCCGTGGCCACCCATCGAGTGACCGGTGAGCGACTCGTGGCCAGGGCCGCGGGTGGGAAAGGCGTCGTGTACGAGCGCGTGCAGCTCGCTCGTGACGTAGGAGGCCATGCGGTAGCGCGCGCGCCAGGGATCCGTCGTCGCGTCGACGTAGAAGCCGGCGCCCGTGCCGAAGTCCCAGTCGTCGTCCTCTCCCGCGTAGCCCGCGCCGCGCGGGCTCGTGTCGGGCGCGACGACGATGAGCCCGAGGTCGGCGGCGACGCGCTGGGCGCCGGCCTTCGCGGTGAAGTTCTCGGCGGTGCAGGTCAGGCCCGAGAGGTACCAGACGACGGGGCGGCGTCGCTCGGCGCTCGCGCCGGGAGGGACGAAGACGCTGAGCTCCATCGGCCCGCCACACTCGCGCGAGTCGTGACGGTAGTAGCCCTGCGTGCCGCCGAACGAGGCGTGGGTTTTGAGGGTCTCGAGGGTCATTGGGGCTCTCTGGGGCGGGATGTCGGCTTCCGTGTCCGAGTCTGGTTCCGAGTCCGAGTCCGGTTCCGAGTCCGAGTCCGTGTCCGTGTCCGTTTCCGTTTCCGTTTCCGTTTCCGTGTCCGGTTCCGTGTCCGGTTCCGTGTCCGGTTCCGTGTCCGGTTCCGTGTCCGGTTCCGTGTCCGGTTCCGTTTCCGTGTCCGGTTACCGCGCTGGTATCCGCGTCGGGTTCGCGTCCGGTTCGGTCCGGTTCGGTCCGGTTCGGTCCGGTTCGGTCGTTCGCGTCGCGGCCGTCCTCAGTCGAAGAGGACGACCGAGCGGATCGACTCGCCCTCGTGCATCAGATCGAAGGCGTGGTTGATGTCCTCGAGGGGCATCGTGTGCGTGACGAGCGAGTCGATCTCGATCTTCCCGTCCATATACCAGTCGACGTACTTCGGCAGCTCGGTGCGGCCGCGGACGCCGCCGAAGGCGCTGCCGCGCCAGACACGTCCGGTGACGAGCTGGAATGGGCGCGTCGAGAGCTCGACGCCCGACGCCGCGACGCCGATCACGACCGACTCGCCCCAGCCCTTGTGGCAGCACTCGAGCGCCTGGCGCATCGTCTCGGGCAGCCCGATGCACTCGAAGGTGTAGTCGGCGCCGCCGTCGGTGAGGTTCACGAGGTAGGGCACGAGGTCGCCCTCGACCTCCTTCGGGTTGACGAAGTGTGTCATCCCATAGCGCTCGCCCCACGCCTTCTTGGCCGGGTTCGTGTCGACGCCGATGATCTTGTTCGCGCCGACGAGGCGGGCGCCCTGGATCACGCTCAGGCCGACGCCGCCGAGCCCGAAGACGACGACGTTCGCGCCCGGCTCCACCTTCGCGGTGTTGATCACGGCGCCGATGCCGGTCGTGATGCCGCAGCCGAGCAAGCAGACCTTGTCGAGCGGCGCGTCCTGCCGGACCTTCGCTACGGCGATCTCGGGCAACACGGTGTGCGTGGCGAAGGTCGAGGTGCCCATGAAGTGATAGAGCACGTCCTTGCCGCGCCGGAAGCGGCTCGTGCCGTCGGGCATCAGGCCCTGGCCCTGCGTGCTGCGGATCGCCTGGCAGAGGTTGGTCTTCTGGCTCAGGCAGAACTTGCACTGCCGACACTCGGGTGTGTAGAGCGGGATGACGTGGTCGCCCTTCTTCAGGGTGGTCACGCCGGGGCCGACGTCGACGACGACGCCCGCGCCCTCGTGGCCGAGGATCGAGGGGAAGATGCCCTCGGGATCCATGCCCGAGAGCGTGTAGGCGTCCGTGTGGCAGACGCCCGTCGCCTTCAGCTCGATGAGCACCTCGCCGGCCCTGGGCCCTTCGAGCTCGACCTCTTCGATGACGAGCGGCTTGTTCGCCTCGTACGCGACCGCGGCCTTTACACGCATGGCTTCCTCCTGGGGCCGCGACGCTAGCAGAGCCAGCCGCGCCGTGCGCTCCTTCTTCGCGCACGGCGCGCGTTCGGACCCAGGTGGCTCAGGAGTGTGCGCCGACGTCGACGAGCGGCCGGAACCCTCCGAAGATGGCGCGGCGGAGGTCGGCGCCCACGGTATCCGGCGCATGCTCCTTCATCCGCGGGTCGGCCATGATCCGGGGCCAGGCCGCGTCGCGCGTCTCCTTGTCGGGGAAGTTGATCCAGGAGAAGAGGATCGCTTCGTCGGGCTCACGAAGGATCGCCGTGTGGAACGAGTTCACCTTGCCTTCGGGGACGTCGTCTCCCCAACAGTCGACGACGGTAGTCGCGCCATGATCCTTGAAGACCTCTGCCAGGCGCGCCGCCGACGCCGCGAGCTCCGCGCGGCGCGCTGCGGGAACCGGCATCACGCTGCCTTCGAGGTAGCCGATTCGCACCAACGGATCACCGTGGAGCACCTCGAACCCACCGAAGATCATTCGCTGGCCGTCGAAGGGCATCTCGAGCGGTTGGGGCGCAGACTTGATGTCCTCCATCACCGCGACCATCCCCGCGTCGCGCGTGGCCTTGTCGGGCCACGTGATCCACGAGAAGAGCGGCGTCTCTCCCTCTCTTCGCAGGACGGCGGAGTGGATCGAGTTGATCTTCCCCTCCGGCACCACGTCACCCCAGCCCTCGACCATCGTCAGCGCGCCGTGCTTCGCGAAGTGCGGCCAGGCATCTTCGGCGTGAATCCGGTACGGCTCCTCGTTCGCGGTGGGGGCGGCCAACAAGAACCCATCGACGTACGTCATGCTTCCCTCCTCCTCTCGACCTCATCGTGCTTCGTCGCTCGCGACCAAGCTCGACGGTCTGCTCGCGCTTCGCCGCTCTCGACACGAAGCACCACTTCGATGTGCGCTCGATTTGAGTTGATGTCAACCTAAATGACGGCGATGCCCAAGCTCCTCCCTCACGACGTGCCGCTCGAGGTCTACGACCGATGTCTGTGTTTCGCCGCGCATCGCGCCGCGCGCGCGCTCGCTCGTCGTTTCGACGCTGCGTTTGCGCCGCTCGGCATCAGCCACGGCCAGTACTCGCTGATGATGTCGCTTCATCGCCCCGAGCCGCCGCGCGTGAGCGACGCCGCCGCGTTCTTGGCGATGGACCGCACGACCCTGACGGCAAACCTGAAACCCCTGGAGCGTGCCGGGTACGTGGCCGTCGTCCCCGACGAGGCTGACCGGAGGTCTCGTCGGCTCGTGCTGACCGCGGCTGGCCGAGCGGTGCTCGCGCGCGCGTTGCCGATCTGGCGAGCCGTGCATGACGAGGTCGACGAGTTGGTCAGCGACGACGCAAAGCAGCTTCGTCGACAGCTGCGCGAGTTGGCCGAGTGCGACACGAAGGCGTCGACCCGGTGAGTACCGGAGCGCCTGTGCCTCGTCGCGTCTTGGCTTCCTTCAGCGGGTGAGTGTGAGGGTCTCGATGATCTCGCCCGTCAGCCCGATCACCGTGAGGTCGACGCGCGCGCCGTCGACGTCGAAGCGCAGGAAGTGCTGGCGAGGATCGAAGGCGGCGACGCGGTCGGCCCATGGGACGTCCTTCTCCTGCGCGTAATACGGCGCCCCCGCGCCGCCGCTGACCAGGTGCCAGACGGGGTGGGCCATGCCTTCGATGAGCGCGTCGTCGACGCGCAGGCGGCTGTAGTTGTGCTCGTCGGCGCAGACTAGGGCGAGCACGCGGTGGGCGCCGAGCACGGTCATGAAGCGCCGCCGCATCTCGAGCATCTCCGGGATCTGACCGTTCCACCACATCGCGTCCTTCGCGTGGCCGCCGCTCGGGAACGCGGGCTCGTGGGTCGCGACGAGGAGGTGCTTCATGCCGCGCTCGCGCGCCGCGGCGAGGTCGGCGTCGAGCCAGGCGAGCTGGACGTCGTCGACGGTGCCCTCGCGCTGCCCACGGCGAAAAGGCCCCGGGCCGAGGCCCGTGGCGTAGTTCGAGTTGACGACCGCGACGTGCACCTCGCCGACGTCGAAGGAGTAGACGTTCCCCTCGTAGGGGGGCCAAAGGACGTCGCCCTCCGGCGGGCGTGGGGTGGGGGCGTTCGTGGGGTTGACGAAGGCCGCGCCGAAGAGCGCCTCCGCGCTCGGCTCCATCCGGTACGCGGCGGTGCGATCCGACCAGAGATCGAGGAGCGCCTCGTGGTTGCCCATCGTCTCGTAGATCGGCAGGTGCGCGGCGAAGGGTTGGATCGCGTGCCGGAACTGGTCGAGCTCGAGCTGGAAGACGCCGGGGCGCGTCGTGTACCCGTCGATGAGGTCGCCGACGAAGACCACGAAGCGGGGATCGCCACGCATGATCTCCTCGAAGAGCGTCCGCATCACGCGCGCGTTCGTGCCGCCGTAGCGGATGTCGCCGCTGCCGTGGCCCGAGCGGCTGTCGCCGAGCATCACGAACGAGAGCTTCGTGAGCTGCTCGGGGTAGGTCTCGAAGGTGCCGCCGCGGTGGACGTGCGCGCGCCCCGTCCGGTCGACCACGATCGGCTGGTACCGATACCGCGTGCCGGGTTCCAGGCCGTCGAGGCCGAAGGCGTGGTGGGTGCCAGGCTCGCCGGCCTCGAGCAGCTCGGGCGCGCGGCCTTCGGGGAAGAGCGCGACGAGCGCCGCGGTGGCGGCGTCGGTTTCGAAGCTCAGGGTGGCGCCGTGCGGGTGCACCAGGTCGACGAAGGGGCCTTGTACGAGCGCAGGGAGCTGGTCCCACCGCACGAGGTCGCCCTCCCGACGCAGCCGGAAGGGGAGCTCGCCGTCGTAAACGACGGCGCTCGCGTCCTCGACGTCGAGGAGCTCGAGCTGCCAGGCGACGGCGCCGCGGCCCGTCCGCCCGATGCCGGTCACGTCGATGATCGGCGCGAGCAACCCGCGCAGATCGACGCGGGCGGCGTACGCGTGGACACCAGGCTCGGAGGCGCGGCGCACGAGGCCCACGGTGCGGTGGCGATGTCGCGGCGGCGCGATGGGCGCGTCGAGCTGCACGGCGCCGAAGGAGACCGCGCCGCTCGGGACCTCGCGGGTGGTCTCGACGTGGATGAAGACCACGCCGTCGGGCTCGAGGACGGCCCACGGCTGGCGCGCGAGGAGCGGCGCGGGGGTGTCGACGAGGATCGCCGGGTCGGGCGGGACGCGCCCGATCAGCGGTCGCTCGCTCGGCTCGACGACGACCGGCCCCGACGAGCCGATCGTGGGCGTCGCGGGGATCGCCGTGAGGTCGACGCGCCGCTCCACCTCGACCACGAGGCGGGTGACGTCCTCGGGCGCGAGCGTCGGGGGACGCGCGAGCGCGTCCACGAGGCGGGGGCGCGGATCGGACTCCGACCGTACGGGGGCGGGCTCGTCGGAGGGCTCGGCCGATCCGCCGCACGCGGCGATGAAGAGGAGGAGCGCGGCGAGGCGTCGCATGCCCAGGGGGTAGTCCGAGCCGGGACGGGGCGCGAGCCGACGCCCACGACGTGAAGACATCGCACTCTCGTACGCGTCGAGAATCGGCTATGATCATGGGATGCTTCCCATGGACGAGGATACGAGTCCGGATGCCCGCCGTCTGATCGTCGAGAGGCTCCGGGCGATGACGCTCAGCGGCTCGCCCGAATGGTAGCGCTCAACCGCAGCGTCGAAGCAATGGCCCGCACAGGAATCCTGATGCGTCACCCGACTGCCAGCGAGCGCGAAGTGCGGTTTCGTTTGGCGCGCGCCTGGCTCGATGACGAGACGCTCGCGAAGGTGGCGGGCTGGGTGCCCAACCCTTGAGCCAATGGACGCTCGAGGAGAGCTTGGTCGTCGCGGAGGAGATTGGAAGTCTCTTCTCGCGACTCGCCGTGCGTCACGCCACGGAGGGTCGGTTGCTTCATCGCTTCACGGTCACCCACGCGCGACCATGGACGTCGATCTCGTCGCGGCGCTGCCCGTCGCTCGTGTCGAGGACTTCGTGCGCGGGCTGGGCGACCGGTACTACGTGGAGGTCGCGGGGGTGCGCGAAGCGGTGCGCCAACAGGAGGCGTTCAATGTCATCCACCACGACACCGTCTTGAAGGTCGACGTCTTCGTCGTGCGTGACGTCGGCCTTGCTCGCGAAGAGCTCGACCGAGCGGCCGGGTGCTGACCGTGACGCGTCAAACGCTCCGAGTCGTCTCCGCCGAGGATAGCGTCGTCGAGAAGCTGCGATGGTGGCGGCGTGGAGGCGGTGTGTCCGAGCGACAGTGGCGCGACGCCACGGGCGTGATCGAGGTGCAAGGAGCCCGTTTCGACCATGCTTACGCGGAGCGTCGCGCTGCGGCGATGGGCGTCGCGGATCTGCTTCAGCAGGCTGTCGCGGAGGCCAGGGGGTAGGCGTCGGGTAGGCTCGCGTGCAACTGACACGAGGGCGTCACGGATGTGGAACATTCGCCGCGCAATGCTGCACGCCGTCGTAACGGTCCCGCGGGGGCCGGGAGCGGGAGCACGGGATGATCGGTCGACGGGAGTGGATGCAGCGCGCGGGGCTCGGGCTCGGCGCGCTTTCGGCGACGGGGATCGTCGGGTGTGGGAGCGATGAGGACGAGCCGCGCGCCGATCCGAATTTCCTGCACGGCGTCGCGAGCGGGGATCCCTTGCCGGATGCGATCATCCTGTGGACGCGGGTCACGCCCTCGGTCGACGGTCCCGTCGAGGTGACCTGGGAGCTCGCGCGAGACCGCGCGATGACGGACGTCGTCGCGAGCGGCGAGGTGACGACGAGCGCCGCGCGTGACTACACCGTCAAGGTCGACGTGACCGGGCTCGAGGCCGGGACGACGTATTTCTACCGCTTCGGCGCGGAGGGCGGGCGCTCGCTCGTCGGTCGCACTCGGACCGCGCCGCGCGGAGAGGTCGATCGCCTCCGCTTCGCGGTGGTGAGCTGCTCGAGCTACGCGCATGGGTGGTTCCACGTCTACCGGCACCTCGCCGAGCAGCCCGACCTCGACGCGGTGCTGCACCTCGGCGACTACATCTACGAGTACGCCACCAGCTACTACGGATCGGAGCGGGAGTACGAGCCTCCGCACGAGATCATCTCGCTCTCCGATTATCGGACGCGCTATGCGCAGTACCGGCGCGACCCGGACCTGCAGGCCGTCCATCAGCAGCACCCCTTCGTCTGTGTCTGGGACGATCACGAGTCCGCGAACGACTCGTGGCGTGATGGCGCCCAGAATCACGACCCGCGCACCGAGGGGTCGTGGGAAGAGCGGATCGCGGTCGCGTACCAGGCGTACGCGGAGTGGCTCCCGATCCGCGAGCAGGAGGAGGGCAAGCTCTGGCGGGCGTTCGACTACGGCTCGTTGGCGGACGTCGTGATGCTCGACACGCGCATCTGGGGGCGTGACGAGCAGGCGTCGAGCGCGGACGAGGACCTGGCGGATCCGTCTCGGACGATCCTCGGCGAGGATCAGGAGGCGTGGCTCGGCGAGCAGCTCGCGGCGTCCACGGCGAAGTGGAAGGTGCTCGGGCAGCAGGTGATGGTCGGTCACCTCAGCACGTCGAGCATGGGCGAGTTCATGCCCTTCAACTTGGATCAATGGGACGGCTACCAGGGCGCGCGGCAGCGTCTCTACGATCAGCTCGAGCGGACCGAGAACCCCATCGTCCTCACGGGTGACATCCACTCGCATTGGGCGATCGAGCTGCCGCGGGATCCCTTCGACGGGATCTACGATCCGGAGACGGGCGCGGGATCGGTCGGGGTCGAGCTCGTGACGAGCTCGGTGAGCTCGCCGGGCATGCCGGATCGGCGCATCGCGCGGGGCCTCGAGACGGCGCTTCTGCGCAACAACCCGCACATCAAGCACATCAACTTCAGCTACCGCGGGTGGATCCTGCTCGACCTCACGCCGGCGCGCGCGCAGGCCGACTATTGGGAGATCGACGACGTGGTCGCGGGCTCAACGGGCGACGCCTCGTTCCGGACGGCGTTCGTCGTGAGCGACGGGGAGCGCCGGCTCGTTCAGGTCGACGAGCCGACGGTGCCGCGGAGCGGCGCGCCCGCGCTCGCGCCGGGTTTGCCGGTGCGCGACCATCTGGTCACGGTCGAGTAGACGGCGCTGATCAGGCGCGCATGCCAGGGGCCTCGCGGCCGGACTGGGCGACGTACTCGGCGTAGCCGGCGCCGTATTCGAGCGGGCCGTCGGGGGTGAGCTCGAGCACGCGGTTCGAGACGCGCGCGAGGAAGTCTCGGTCGTGGCTGACGAAGAGCATCGTGCCTTCGAAGCTCGCGAGCGCCTTCACCAGGGTGTCCTTGGTGTCCATGTCGAGGTGGTTGGTCGGCTCGTCGAGCACGAGGAAGTTCGGCGGGTCGTAGAGCATGCGCGCGAGCACCACGCGCGCTTTCTCTCCGCCGCTGAGCACCGACACCTTCTTCTCGACGTCGTCGCCGGAGAAGCCGAAGACCCCGAGGACGGTGCGCAACGAGCCGCCCGAGGCGCGAGGGTAGGCCGCCTCGAGGGTCTCGAGCACGGTCGAGGAGCCGTCCAGGATGTCCATCGCGTGCTGCGCGAAGTAGCCGAGCTTCACGCTCGCGCCGACGACGACGTCGCCCTCGTCGACGCTCGCTTCGCCGACGACCAGCTTGAGCAGGGTGCTCTTGCCCGCGCCGTTGACGCCGAGCACACACCACCGCTCGAGGCGCCGCACGAGGAAGTCGAAGTGATCGTAGATCTTGCGCTGGCCCCAGCGCTTGCACACGCCCGTGAGCCGCGCGACGTCGTCGCCCGAGCGCGGCGGCTTTTGCATCTGGAAGTCGACGACGCGCCGGCGCTTGGGCGGCTCCACGCGCTCGATCTTCTCGAGCTTCTTCACGCGCGATTGCACCTGGGCCGCGTGGCTGGCGCGGGCCTGGAAGCGCGCGATGAAGGCCTCCTCCTTGGCGAGCATGGCCTGCTGCCGCGCGTATTGCGCTTCTTGCTGCTGCGCCGCGATCTCGCGCTGCTGCTCGTAGAAGTCGAAGTTGCCCGAGTACGAGGTCATCTCGCCGCCGTCGATCGCGACGATCTTCGTCACCAGCCGGTTGAGCAGCTCGCGGTCGTGAGAGGTCATCACGATCGCGCCCGGGTACGTCCCGAGGAATTTCTCGAGCCAGAGGATCGACTCGAGGTCGAGGTGGTTCGTGGGCTCGTCGAGGAGGAGCACGTCGGGGCGCATGAGGAGGATCTGCGCGAGCGCGACGCGCATCTTCCAGCCGCCCGAGAGCTTGCCGACGTCGCCCTCGATGACCTCGGGCGCGAAGCCCAGGCCCGCGAGGATCTCCTGCGCGCGCGGCTCGAGGTCGTAGCCGCCGAGCTCGTCGAAGCGGGCCTGGACCTCGCCGAAGCGGTCGATGGCCTGCTCGAGCGTGACGCCGAGGGCCTCGGCGCGGTCCGGGTCGGCCATCGCCTCCTCGAGATCCTTCAGCTCGGCGGCGAGCGCGCTGACCTCGCCGGCGCCCGCGAGCGTCTCGGCGAGCACGCTTCGTCCGCGCATCTCGCCGACGTCCTGCCGGAAGTACCCGACGGTCACGCCGCGGTCGATGACGACGAGGCCCTCGTCGGGGGTCTCCTCGCGCGTGATGAGCCGGAAGACGGTCGTCTTGCCCGAGCCGTTCGGGCCGACGAGGCCGATCTTTTCGCCGGTGAAGACGCCCATGGAGGCGTCGACGTAGAGGATCTGGGAGCCGTGCCGCTTCGCGACGCCATCGAGTCGAATCACGCCGGGGTCATGGCGCGCCTCGCCTCGGGTGCAAGCGCATTCCCGCCGCCGGACGCTCGTCTGGCTCTCAGGCCGGCAAGACGCTCCGCGCGGGGCCGAGCCGCGCCGGGCGAGAGACCGACGCGAGCCGAGCGGGCCGGCTCCTCGCCGCCCGGCCGCGAAACCGGGCTCGAACTTCCCTCGGAGTGTATTAGGCTCGGCCGGTGTCCAAGCGGGACTACTACGAGATCCTCGGTGTGACGCGAGAGGCGACGGACGCGGACCTGAAGAAGGCGTACCGCGAGCTCGCGCGCAAATACCACCCGGACCGCAACCCCGACGACGCCGAGGCCGAGGACCGCTTCAAGGAGGCGAGCGAGGCGTTCCGCGTGCTCTCGGACGCCGAGCAGCGCAAGCGCTACGACCGCTTCGGACACCAGGCCTTCGGCGGGCCGGGCGGGGGTGGCGGCGGCTTCGACCCGAGCGACTTCACCGGCGGCATCGGCGACGTGCTCGAGGGCATCCTCGGCGACGTGCTCCGCCGCGGGCGCAAGCGCCCCGGGCGAGACCTCGAGGTCGAGCTGCGCGTCTCCTTCGAGGAGGCCGCGCTCGGCGCCGAGAAGGCGCTCGCCGTGACGCGGCCCCAGACCTGCGACCGCTGCTCGGGCACGACCGGCGAGCCCGGAACGACCGTGCGGGCGTGCACGGCCTGCGAGGGACGGGGCGAGGTCCGCTTCCAGCGAGGTTTCTTCGCGGCGTCGCGGACGTGCGCGACCTGCGGCGGGACGGGCAAGCGCCCCGAAGTGCCCTGTACGAAGTGCCAGGGGACGGGCGTCTGCGAGGGCACCACCGAGGTGCAGGTGCGCGTCCCGCCGGGCGTCGAGGACGGCGCGACCCGCACACTGCGCGGGGGCGGGGAGCTCGGGCCGGGCGGACCAGGCGACCTCCACGTGCGCATCCGGGTCGACGAGCACCCGCTCTTCGAGCGGCGCGGCGCCGACGTGCTCTGCACCGTGCCCGTGACCTTCCCGCAGGCGGTCCTCGGCACGACCCTCGACATCCCGACGCTGGAGGGCAAGGTGCAGATGAAGCTCCCGCCCGGTACCCAGAGCGGCAAGGTCTTCCGGCTGCGCGGCAAAGGGATCTCGGCTTATGGCGGCGTGGGCAAGGGCGACCAGCTCGTGACCGTGATGATCGAGGTGCCGGAGAAGATCACGCGCGAGCAGCGCCGGCTCATCGAGGCCCTCGCGGCCGAGATGGGCACCGACACGCTCCCGCAGCGCGCGAGCTTCCTCGACAAGCTCAAGGGCCTCTTCGATTGACCGCCCGCCGTCGCTCGCAGCTCATCGAGCTGCTCGCGCGGGCAGCCACGGGGCGAGGATCTGTCGTGGCAGAGGCACCGCGAGCGGCAGCGCCGTTCCGTAGCGGGCGATTCTCGATAGGTCCCGCGGCAGGCCACTCGGGCCTCCTCCGAGCACGCAGTAGCGCCGAAGAGCGGCGGTCGTCTGCGCTACGCTGGTAGCCGCAGGCGGCGGGCGACCGCTCGTGCGGACTCGGCGAGGAAGGGGGGCGGCGGCAACGCCGCCATCACCCTCGCGGCGTCGAGGGGGGTGGCGGTCTCGGTCAAGAAGCGGACGAGGGACCCGGCCGGCGCGCGCGCGAAGAGGCGGCCGAAGAGCATCGGCGCCGCCTCGGGGCGCGCTCGGAGCACGCCGAGGAAGACCTCGTCGAGCCAGCTCATTCGCTGGTAGGAGGGGATGGGGCGCCCACGCGCGACCGCGTCGGCGATGACCTCGGCGTGTCGCTGGATGAAGTCGAAGGCGTAGCCGGTGGAGGGCTTCGCCACTCCTCCAGCGAGCCCGATGCGGCGGTGTCGAGGCTCGTCGTCGGGGCGCGCGGTGGTCATCGGGATGACGCCGCGCTCTTCGCGCTCGACCGTGAGCCGTGCCTGCGCCGCGAAGGGAGCCAGCGCCTCGTCGCCGAGCGGGAAGACCTCGGGCGTGAAGTAGGTGTCCTCGACGAGCGCGTGGTGGGCGTCGAAGGGGAGGACGTAGACGAAGCGAAGGCCACCTGCCGCGAGCGCGACGCGCTGGTCGACCCGGAAGTCCATGAGCGTGGCGACGTCGGGGTCGAAGAGGGGCGCCTCGGACCGGACGAAGAAGCCTCGGAAGTGCTGCGCGAGCGCGGGCGACGTGCCGGCGCTGGGTGTGTCGCCCGCGGCCTGGTTCGAGGGGCGCGGTCGTGAGTCGAGCACGGCGCGCGCGCGGAGCACGCCCTTCGACGTCTGGACGACGACGTGGTCACGGCGGGGGCGGACCGCCTCGACGTGGACGCCGAGCTCCAGCGTCATCCCGGCGCGCGCGAGCTCGTCACGGGCTCGGGCATACACCCTCTCCGCGTCGAGGTGGACGTAGGGGGTGCGGCGTACGTCGAGGCGTCGGCGCGCACAGGCGCCGCCCACCTCCTGGGGCGCGTGCACCTCGATCTGCGACCAGCGCTTCGTGACGCAGGCCTCGAAAGGGTGCGGGCGCACCGCGAGCTGGCACCAGGTGCGGTCGCCGTCGTAGCGCTCCCGCGCGTCGAGCAGCACCACGCGCTGGTCGACCCGGCGGCAGGCGAGGTGGACCGCCACGCTCAGCCCCGCGAGGCCCGCGCCCACGATCAGGATGTCGGCATCGAAGGACAGAGCGCCGAGCTTAGTACGAGCCCGCGGTCCGGGGGATCGCGGCAGGTTGCCTCGTTCTCGCGTTGCGTTCGCACACTGGGCCGGGGGTCGACCGCGCGGCGCACGGCGACGGCGGAGTGAGCTTGGTTCGCCGTTTGGGGGCGGGGCGATTCTTCCTCGGAATCCGTGAGAATCCTGGCAACGGGCGCAGAGGGACCGGCGTTGGACTATGCTCCCGTCAGGAATGCGCGCGCTCGTCATCGACGACTCGACCGCGATGAGGACGCTCCTCGCGGAGATCGTCGGAGAGCGTGGGTACGTCGTGCACGCGGTGGAGAGCGCGGAGGAAGGCCTCGAGGCGCACCTCGCGGACCCCTTCGAGCTCGTGCTCGTGGACTGGACCTTGCCAGGGATGAGCGGCCCGGAGCTCTGTCGCGCCCTCCGCGCCCGCGAGGACGGCGAGCGCGTCGTCCTCTTGGTGATCACGGCACGCGTCCGGCCGGAGGACGTGCACGCGGTGCTCGACGCGGGGGCGGACGACTTCATCTCGAAGCCGGTGGACCCCGAGCGCTTGCGGACGCGCCTCATCGTGGCGAGCCGAACGGTGGACGCGCGCGCTGCCGGTCGCGCGCGCGACGGGCGCGCGAGCGAGCCCGCGCGCGAAGGTGAGGCGTCGGGGGAGCGCTCGAGCTTGCTCGCGAAGCTCATCGAGCTCTCGCCGGACGCGGTGATGGTGGCGCGCGCGGGGAGCGTGGTGGACGCGAACGCGCGGGCGGCGCGCTTCTTCGGCTTCGACGCCCGCGCGCAGCTCATCGGGCGGGCGACGCGCGAGCTCGTCCACCCCGACGACCTGCCGAGGCTCGCCGAGGACGGCCTCGGCGACCTCCGCTTTCGACGGGCCGACGGGGCCATCGTCGACGCGGAGGCGAGCCGAACCACGCGCGGGGGGCTGGAGACGCTGGTGGTGCTCCGCGACGTGACGGCGCAACGCGAGCGCCTGTCCCGCTCACTCGTCGTCGACCGCCTCGGGGCGACGGCCGCGCTCGCGGGCGGGGTCGCCCTGGAGCTCAGCGCGCCGCTGGCGCAGGCGCTCGCGAGCGCCGAGCAAGCGCGTGGTGAGCTCGTCGCGCTCGCCACGACCAGCGACGCGAGCGAGCGGCTCCGCGCGATCGCGGGCCGCCTCGACGAGGCGGCGAGCGATCTGCTCCACGCGGAGGAGGTCGTCCGCGCGCTCCGCGCTTTCGCCAGCGACGCCTACGAGCCTTGCTTGGAGGACGCCGTGCCGATGCTGCGCTCGCTGCTCTTGCTGGCGCAGGGGACGCTGCGCTCGCGCGCGCGCGTCGAGCTCGAGCTCTCGGAGGTGCCCCCGCTCGCGATCTCGCGCGCGCGCCTCGCGCAGATCTTCTGGAGCCTGCTCGTGAACGCGAGCCAGATCCTCGAAGAGCTCGCGCCGGGGAAGCTCCGCGTGAGGAGCGAGACGCAGCGCAGCGGGCTCGCGTGCTTCTCCTTCGAGGTCGTCGGCACGGACCGCCCGTCGGCCCGCCTCGACGCGAGCTTGCTCTTCGCCGGCCGACCGAGTGACGCCCACGGGCTCTCCGTGGCCCGCACGCTCGCGTTGCACGCGGGGGGGGATCTGAGCGTCGAGGGCGCGCCGCGGGAGGGCGCGCTCTTTCAGGTGCGCTTGCCGCCAGCCGTCGCGCGGAGGTAGCCCCTCCGCGGACCAGGGGACGCGGACCAGGGACGTGGAGGGCTCACCGGGCTCGTCGAGTGGCACGTGACGTAGGGCGTCCTCGGCGCCAGACTCCGGCCATGTTCACAGGCATCACCCGAGGGACCTTCCCCGTCGTCGAGGTCACGCGCGAGCCTGGGTTGCTGCGCTACGCGGTCGCGCTCGGGGAGTACGGTCGGGGTCTCGAGCTCGGCGCGAGCGTGAGCGTCGACGGCGTCTGTCAGACCGTGGTCGGCCTCGAGGGGGACGTCGTCCGCTTCGACGCGATCCAGGAGACGCTCGACAAGACGACGCTCGACACCCTGCGCGTCGGTCAGCGCGTGAGCGTCGAGCGGAGCGCGCGTGTCGGTGACGAGATCGGCGGGCACGACGTGTCGGGTCACGTCGTGGGCACCGGTCGGATCGTCGACGTTCGTCGTGACGGGCACGAGGTCTCGCTCACCGTCGAGGTCCCGCGCGAGTGGATGCGCTGCGTGCTCCCCAAGGGCTTCGTCGCGGTCGATGGATCGAGCCTGACGGTGGGCGAGGTGTCGGAGGACGGAGACGTCGGTCAGTTCTCGCTCTACCTCATCCCCGAGACGCTGCGGCTGACCAACTTCGGCGACAAGCAGGTCGGCGACAGGGTGAACGTGGAGCTCGACCCTCGGACCGTCGCGATCGTCGCGACGGTGGAGCGGGTGCTCGCTGCGCGAGGTCTCTGAAGTGCTCAACCTCGACGAAGAGCGCACGGAAGGTGTCGTCGAGGACGCGCCGCGGTAGGGTCCGTGTCCGATGGCTGAGCCTCGCGTCAAAGGCGTTGCGTTCCGCTCGGTGCTCGGGGCTGCCGACGCCCTCGCCGGACCGGAGGTCGTCGCGGCCGCCCTCCACGCCCTCGGCCCCGACGACGCGAACATGCTCCAGCTCGAGGTCGTCCCGATCGGTTGGTACCCGCTCGCGCTCTACCGGCGCCTGCTCGCGTCGTTGGAGGGCGCGTCGGGGCGCGGGGATGCGTTCCTCCGCGAGCTCGGCGCCGCGAGCGTCGATCGTGACATCAAGACCGTGTACCGCGTCTTCTTCCGCGTGCTCTCACCCGAGACCGTGCTCGGGCTCTCCGGGAAGTTCTTCAATCAATACTACGACACCGGGACCCTCTCCGTCGCGGAGCGCGGCCGAGGCTTCGCCCGGATCGAGTACCGCGGCTGCGAAGGCTTCGACCGGCGCGTCTGGAGCGAGCTGCTCGCGGGCGCCGAGGCGACCCTGCGCATCGCGGGGGCGCGCTCGGTCCGATCTCGCGTCCTCCAAGGCGGCGGAGACGGCGACATCGACACGACGATCGAAGGGACCTGGGAGTAGCGCGCTGAGCGTGCTCGACGGCCTGCGCGAGGTGAGCCGTGGCGACGCGGTGCGCGCTGAGGAGGCGGTGAGCCGCGGCGGCGATCCCTGCTCGAGCGCTCCGCGAGCACCCAAAGACGACGAAGGCCACGCTCCGAGGAGCGTGGCCTTCGTGCTCATCGCGCGTGGCTCGCGCTCAGCGCGCGCTTCGGCACGCGCCCGTGTGAACGACCGACACGCCTGCGTTCGCGGCGTAGCAGGCGTTCCCGTGCGTACGCCCGTCGCAGCCGCAGACGGGATCGTAGAGCGCGATGCACGCCTCGGGGCGCGCGGCGCAGACGCCCGCGCCCGACGCGCCGCACATCGCGGACGGCGCGAACGCGCAGAAGCTGCCCTCGGGGCAGGCGAGCGCGCCGTCGCGGAGGCACGTGTCGCCGATCGAGAGCCCACACTCGCCCTCGTGCGCGACGCTCACACCCGCGCTCGCCGCCTCACAAGGGTTGCCGTAGGTGCGGCCGTCGCAGCCGCACACGATCTGCCCGATGCGCTCGCAGCCGCGCGGGCGCGCGCGGCACTCGCCGGCGCCCCCGCAGGTCTCGCGGTGGCAATAGCCCGAGCGACCGCACTCCTCGTTCGTCGTGCAGCCCGGCACCTCGCACTCGCCCGCGTGCTGCACGGAGATGCCGTGCGCGGCGGCCATGCAGGCGTTGCTGTAGCTCCGGCCGTCGCAGCCGCAGACCGGATCGTACACGGCGGGGCAGGCCTCGGGCGCCACCTCGCAGGTGCCGGGGAGGTCGGTCGCGCCGCACATCGCCTCGACGGGGAACGCGCAGAAGGTTCCCTCGGGGCAGGGCGGCAGGCCGCGGCTGCCGCACGCTGCGCCGGGCGCGGGGGTGCAGACGCCCTCGTAGTCGACGCTCACGCCAGCGCCCGCCGCGCCGCAGCGGTTGCCGTAGGTCTGGCCGTCGCAGCCACAGACCGGCATGTACTCGCGCGTGCAGATCTCGGGGCGGAC
This sequence comes from Myxococcales bacterium, assembly GCA_019637115.1. Lineage (GTDB taxonomy): Bacteria > Myxococcota_A > Polyangia > Polyangiales > Houyiibacteriaceae > JACKEH01. Next base: position 34,530 of record JAHBWH010000061.1, read on the forward strand.
GCGGCACTCGCCGACGCCGCCGCAGGAGCCCTCGGGCTCGTGGTGGCAGTACTCGTCCGCCCCGCAGTCGTCGCTCGTGCCGCAGGCGCTCGAGCCGTCGGGGTCGACGCAGGCGTCTCCCGCGCGGCAGCTCAGGGTGAGGTGATAGCCCGCCGCGGTGGGGATGCCCCAGCGCATGTAGCGGTAGGTCGAGGCGACCACGAGGTAGTCGCCCGCCGGCAGCGCGCGCGTGAGGCAGCTGTTGAGCGTGCCCGAGTAGCAGTCGTCGTTCTGTGCGATGAGCTGCCAGCCCGCGCGCGTGGCGCGGTAGAGGAGGAGGTAGGTGTCCGCACCCTCGCGGCTCGCGAGGTCGATGAAGGCGTCGCCGCAGCCGGCCTCGGTCGAGAAGGTCCACGTGTGGTAGGGCGCGGCCGCCGTCAGACCGGTGGCCTGCAGATCACACCAGGGCAGCTCGCCCTGGAAAGGCGTGCGGCCGTCGGCGCGCGAGGCGCCGCGCAGCTCGAGCGACTCGGTCATCACCGCGTCGCCGTCCTTGACCCCCGGCTCCGCCGCGCAGGCCGCGACCGCACCGATGCAAAGAATGATGGAAGCTCTCTTCATGGTTCCCCTCGAGGGGCGGGTGAGGCGCGTGTGCGCGGGCCCCTCTTGCAGTTCGTTCGCCGGCCTATACAAAGGCCGTGCCCGAGGCTCGTGAGGGATGTCGCGAACGACGATTTCATCCTTTCGCGCAGTGCTGCGGCCTCGCATCGTGTGTCCTCGTTCGGGGGTCCATGCGTCGCGTCGCGCCAAGCCGACCGGTCAGGCCGGTCGCCGTGGATGGCCCGCTTTCCAGTACGGTGATTGCGCACGCGGTTCGCAGCATCGGCAATGGCAGTACGGACGCTGCACAGTCGCCCTAGGATCGGGGGCCCTCCGCGTCTCGGGCTCAGGGGGTGGCGCAGGCGGCCGCTTCCTCGCGGAGCCTTCGGTCGATGAAGAGGAAGCCGAAGGGGACGAGCGCCGCGAGGAAGACGAGCGCGGAGGTGCGCATCGTCCAGTCCCGCTCGACGTGGACACGCGCGAGGGCGATGACCAGCCCGACGAAGAGCACCCCGTGCGCCATCCCCGCGACGCGCACCGCGAGCGGCATCGCGAAGGCGTACTTCAGCGGCATCGCGACGAAGAGGAGGAGGAGAAACGAGAGGCCCTCGATGATGCCGAGCGCGCGGAGCGTCTGAACGGAGCGCATGGTGCGCAGCATGCGCCGGCTGGCGGCGGAGACCAACGGTCTCGGCCGTCGTCGCGACCGGCCGACCACGGCTCGCTTCGCTCTGCGCGCCGCGTGTCGCGGTCGCGGGCCGCGCTCGAGCGAGCGCGCCCTCGTGGGGTGCTCTCGCTCGCTCGGCGGAGCTCAGTCGGCCCGGCCGAGGAGGACGAGCACCGCGTCGCCTTCTTCCCGCGAGGCCGCGATCGGTACCTCGAAGGAGAGCTGGAAGTCGCCGTTCTCCTCGGGATCGAGCAGCGTCTGGCGCGCCCTCCAGAGCTCCTTGCCGACCTCGACCACGAGGTGCTTGGGGCTTCGTGCGTCGGGGTCGAGGCGCGGTCGGCCGTACTCCTCGGCGAAGGGGGCGAGCAGCGCTTCGACGCGCTCGGCGTCCCAAGCCGGCTCGCCCGCGGGCGCGCGGACGAGCTCGGCCACGCGCTCGTATTGCCCGCGCCCGAGCGCTTGGATCACCCGCCAGAGCGCGTTGCGGATCAGCACCGTGAACGCGCGGTGGTTGCGCGTGACGTCTTCGACGCTCTCCTCGTCCGGGGCCTCGACGATCCGCCGCGCGAACGCCTCCGGGTCGGTCATCCGCTCCCACTCGTCGAGCAGGCTCGCGTCGACCCCGCGCACGGTGCCGCCGAGCCACTCCTCGAGGTCGAGCACGGCGTCGGTCTTCGCGTCGTCGGGGACCGCTTGGCGCAGCGTCTTGTAGGCGTCCATCAGGTAGCGCAGCAGCACGCCCTCGCTGCGGCTCAGCCCGTACTCCTTGACGTATTCGTTGAACGACGCGCCGAGCTCGAAGAGGTCCCGCGCGACGCTCTTGGGGCGGACGCCGTGCCCGCGCACCCACGGGTGGTGCTGGCGGAAGACCTCGAAGGTCGCGTTCAGCAGATCCGCCTTCGGCCGTGGGATGTCGATCTTGTCGAGCTCGGCCATGCGCTCGTCGTACTCGAGCCCCTCCGCCTTCATCTGGTTGACGGCGCGGGTCTTGAGCGTGTCGAGCTGCTTGCGGAGCACGGCCCCCGGATCTTCGAGCGTGGCCTCGACGACCGTGAGCACGTCGAGCGGATAGTCCGGGTCCTCGCGGTCGAGCACCTGAACGGCCTCGACGATGTAGAGCCCGAGCGCCTGGTTGAGCGAGAAGTCCTCTTGGAGATCGCCCGCGATCCGCGCGCCGTGGGCCTTCGACAGCTCGACGACGTTCGCGTTCACGAGCGACCGGAGGATCTGGATCGTCGTCTTGCCGTGGCGACGCTTCATCGCGAGCGGCTCGTGCGAGCGCCGGATGATGTCCTTCAGCGCGCGGCAGCCCGCCGCGCGCGCGGCGCCCGGCGCGTCTTGTCGTGTCAGGACGTTGAGCACGAACCCCGTGCTGACCTCGAAGCGGCTCTGGAGCGACTCGGGCTCGCCCTGCGCGAGCCGCTCGAAGGTCTCGGCGTCGAAGTGCGCGTAGCCGCGGTCCGGGGGCTTCTTGAGGCGCAGCTTCTTCTGCTTCTTGGCGTCGCCCACCGCCTTGAGCTGCGCCTGCCGGTTCTCGATCGCGTGCGCGGGCGCCTGCGCGATGACGAGGCCGCGGTCGTCGAAGCCCTTGCGGCCGGCGCGGCCGGCGATCTGCTGAAAGTCGCGCACCGTGAGGACGGCGGTCTTCTTCCCGTCGAACTTGCAGAGCTGGGTGAAGAGCACCGTGCGGATCGGGACGTTCACGCCGACGCCGAGCGTGTCGGTGCCGCAGATGATCTTCAGCAGGCCCTCTTGCGCGAGCTTCTCGACCGTCAGGCGGTACTTCGGGAGCAGACCCGCGTGGTGCACGCCCACCCCGTGCGAGACCCAGCGCTTGAGCTCCTTGCCGAAGGGCGTGTCGAAGCGCCGGCCTGCGAGGCGCTCTTTGATCCGGTGCTTCTCGTCCTTCGTGAGGAAGTCGACGCTCATCAGCGCCTGCGCCTGCTCGGCGGCCTCGCGCTGGGTGAAGTGCACGATGTAGATCGGCACCATGCGCGCCTCGAGGAGCTCGCCGATGGTCTCGTGCAGCGGCGTCTCGCGGTATTCGTAGTCGAGCGGGACGGGGCGCTCCTTGGTCTTCACGAGCGCCGACTCGGCGCCGGTCAGCGATGTCATGGCGTCGAGGAAGGTGCGCGTGTCGCCGAGGGTCGCGCTCATCAGCAAGAAGCGCGACTGGGGCAGCGTCAGCAGCGGCACCTGCCACGCCATCCCGCGGTCGGGGTCCGAGTAGAAGTGGAACTCGTCCATCACGACGTAGCCCACGTCGAGCGCGCGCCCCTGGCGGAGCGCGAGGCTTGCGAGGATCTCGGCGGTCGCGCAGACGACGGGCGCGTCGGCGTTCACGCTCGCGTCACCCGTCATGAGGCCGACGTTGTCGGCGCCGAGGGTGCGGCAGAGCTCGAAGAACTTCTCGTTCACGAGCGCCTTGATGGGCGCCGTGTAGAAGCCGGTGGACTCCTCGGCGAGGGCCTTGAAGAGCATCGCGAGGGCGACCAGCGACTTGCCGCTCCCGGTCGGGGTCGCGAGGATGACGTTCTTGCCGGCGAAGATCTCGAGGACCGCTTCCTCTTGGGCGGGGTAGAGCGAGAGGCCGACCTCATCCGCGTAGGCGAGGAAGCCCTCGAGCAAGACGTCGGCGTCGACGCGGACGCCAGGGGGCGGGAGGTGCTTCTCGAGGGTTCCGGCGGCCATGGGCGGCCGAAGGTAGCGCACGCGGCCGGGTCGCGCTGGAACTCACGCGCGGCTGCGGTGTCGGACGCGGCATGCTCAGCCTCCGTCAGCGGCGCACGATCCGCCGCGCCTCGCAACGCGCCGAGACCCCGCCCGACTCGACCGACGACGAGCTCTGCATCGTCCCGCTGCTCGACGTCCTGGTGAACCTGGTCTGCTTCATGTTGATCGTCATCGGCACGCCGCTCTTCCTCTCGCAGGTGGACGCGCAGCTGCCCAAATACGGTCCAGGGGCGCCGAGCTGGAGCCCTACGGTCCTGCTCACGCGTGAGGGCGTGCACGTGCGCGACGCGAGCGGGGCGTACGCGGCTGGGTGCACCACTCGGGGGGCGGGCCTGACCCTGCCGAAGGTCGCGGGTGACTACGACTGGTCGGCGCTGCGCTATTGCGCCGAGCAGCTCCGCGCCGCGCACCCCGACGCGCGCCACGTCGACATCGGGGCCGACGCGGACGTGCCCTTCCAGAGCCTGCTCAGCGCGATGGACGCGCTGAGGGGTGATCGTGGGCAGCACTTCTCGGAGGTCCGGCTGGTCGCGACCTTGCGCTGAGCGTGGGCACAGCTTGGCTCACGCCTGCGCGCTCCGCTTCGGCACGTGTCGCCGAAAACAGCGCGAATCCGAGCAATCGTGGGGCCGGCGTCTCGGGGCGCGCCTCGGCATGAATTGTGCTGACCTCCGCGGGGTCGGGTCTTTGGAGATCGCCGGAGGTGAGCCGTGACGAGAGCGCTTCGATGGAGTGGGTGGGTGGCGTTGGTGATGGGCCTGGTCGGTTGTGGGCAGGCCGACAGCACGCTGTCTCGTGAGGCGGGGCGGTCCGACGGGACCTTCGACGGAGCGGCGCCGCCGGTCGGGCCGGACGGTCCGGGGGAGGGCTCCGGGACCCGCCCGGCGCCCGGCACGCTCACCGCGGGGGTCTGGGACGACAACCGCAACTTCGACCACTTCACGGATTTCCTCACGGAGAACGCGGGCCAGCGCGGCGCGCCGCCCTTCACCGACGCCGAGCGCGAGGCCGCGAACGATCGCTTCGCGGGTGAGCGCGCCGCCAACGCGCGCCTCGACATCGCGTTCGTGATCGACACGACCGGCAGCATGGGCGACGAGATCCGCTATCTGCAGAGCGAGATCGACGACATCGCGACGCGCGTGATCGCCACGCACCCGGGCGCGGAGGCGCGGTGGGCGCTCATCCTGTATCGCGACGAGGGCGACGAGTACGTCGTGCGCGAGTTCGACTTCGACGCGAACGTCGGGACCTTCCAGGCGCGCCTCGCGGCGCAGTCGGCGGGCGGCGGTGGCGACTACCCCGAGGCCTCGCACGCGGCCCTCGCGGCGATGAACCAGCTCCGCTGGCGCGCGGGCGACGACGTCGCGCGGCTCGCCTTCTGGGTGGCCGACGCGCCGCACCACGCGCAGCACGCCGAGGCGCTCGCGACCGCGGTCCGCGCTGCGGCGCGGGCCGACGTCCACCTCTACCCGGTGGCGTCGAGCGGCATCGACCTCCTCACCGAGCTGACCATGCGCGGCGCCGCGCAGCTGACGGGCGGTCGCTACCTCTTCTTGACCGACGACTCGGGCGTCGGCGGCAGCCACCTCGAGCCGTCCATCCCCTGCTACTTCGTCACCCTGCTCAGCCACGCGATGCTCCGCGTCATCGAGATCGAGATGACCGGCGTCTACCGCGAGCCCGAGCCGACGCAGGTGATCCGCGCGGGCGGCGACCCCCGCGACGGCGCGTGCGAGCTGGACGGTGGGAAGGTCGTCGAGATCTTCTGACGCCCAAGCGCTCGACACATGCGGAACGTTCGGCAGCGTCGCGTGAGGCGATAGTCGTGAGGCGGCGCTCAGAGTGAGGCTTCGAGCGCGCGCCTCATCGCGTCGAGCGGCGCGGGTTGGCCGGTCCAGCGCTCGAAGGCGAGCGCGCCTTGGTGGAGCAGCATGCCGAGGCCGTCGACACGACGACGCGGAGCGGCCGCGCGCAGCAGCGCGGTGACGCGCGGCGTGTAGACGAGGTCGACCACGGCGGCGTCCTCGGCGAGCGCGGCGAGCGGGAGCGCGGCGACGAAGGCGTCGGCGTCGGCGCCCAGGGTCGCCGAGGTCGCCTGGATCAGCAGCGTCGCGTGGGCGAAGGGAGCCGAGAGGCCATCGAAGCCCACGGCCGCGACGGTCGTGGCACCGTCGTCACCAGCCGCGAGACCGGCCGTGAGCTCGGCGGCCAGGGCCGGCGCGCGCTCCGGGCGACGCGCCGCGACGGTGACGCGCGACGCGCCGGCGCGCGCGAGCCCGACCACCGCCGCGCGCGCCGCGCCGCCCGCGCCGAGCACGACGACGTCCGCGCCCCGGAGCTCGACGCCGGCCTCGACGAGGCTCTGGACGAGCCCGGGGGCGTCGGTGTTGGTGCCGAACAGCCGGTCGCCGTCGCGGGTGATGGTGTTCACCGCGCCGATCAGGCGCGCGTCGGCGTCGACCTCGTCGAGCCAAGCCATCACGGCTTCTTTGTGCGGGATCGTGACGTTCGCGCCGGCGACGCCGAGCGCGCGCAGGCCACGGATGGCGTCCCCGAGGGCCTCGGGGCGCACCGGGAAGCGGACGTAGCGCGCGTCGAGGCCGACGGCCTGCAGGGCGGCCTCCTGCATCGCCGGCGAGCGCGAGTGCGCGACGGGCCACCCGAGGATGCCGTAGACCTTCATCGCTCTCCTCGCGGCGCTTCGTCGGCGTGTGGGCCGGTGTGTGGGTCGGTGTGTGGGTCGGTGTGTGGGTCGGTGTGCACGTCGGTGATCGTGGCCGAGAGCTCGCCGCGGTGCAGCCGTACGCGGAGGGCATCGCCGCGCGACACCTCTCCGGCGTCGCGCAGCGCGCGGCCGTCGGCGTCGAACGCGATCGCGTAGCCCCGCTCGAGCACGCGCAGAGGCGAGAGGGCGTCGAGGCGA
>JAHBWH010000062.1 GCA_019637115.1 Myxococcales bacterium
GCCGCAACCCACCCGATTTCCCCGGTGGCCGAGTGTCTTGACGAAGCGGGAACAGTACACTGCGCGACCAGTAGAGGCCGCACGACCCGGCTGCACCCTCGCGCGCCCGAGGCGGTCTCCAGCAACGAGCGCCAAACTTCCGTGAACGAGCCCCCTCGGCGCTGTGCGTCGGCCGCAGAGTGCAACATGGCGATCTCGCGATCGCCGAAGCCCATCTCGGTCGTCCCGCTCGGTACGAGCACCAACCGGAACAGACCATCGAGTGCGCGATAACTCGCGAGCGGGAGGTCGTGCCTGCGGAATGGCGCGAGCGACTCGAGCTCGAGACCATGCCTCGAGGCCACCTCCTCGGCGATCTCGCGTCGCCACTGTTCGCCAGCCGCGATCCACGCGGCGATGCTGCTCAGCTCGGAGTCGCTCACGATGACCACCCGCTCCCAGGTTTCGCAATGCAGCACGGACTCACAGAAGCGCCTTCACCACGCGCTCATGGCGGCCCCCTCGAAGAGCCGAGCGGCCGAAACGCGCCGACGTGAGCTGCCTTGCGCGGACGATGGAGCGACGTATCCATCGGTGAGCGAGGGGTCTCTCGATGAGCCCTCGTTCCGCTCACTCGATGACCCCTCTCCCGCTCACTCGATGATCGAGTCCGTGACGACGATCGGGGTCTCGGCGTGGCCGGAGATCTGCGGGTACGTCGGGTACCACGAGCCGCCTCGGTTGTTGCGGATCACCGAGCGGTCGATGCGGACGTCGCCCGTGCGGTTGTTCGAGACGAAGAAGATCGCGCTGCCGTGCTGCACGACCTCGTTGTCCTCGATGCGCGTGCCGCAGAGCGAGAGCGTCATCTCGTTGCCGTCGTTGTAGATCGCGCCGCCGCTGCCGCCGCCGGGCGTTCCGGGCATGCTCGGGTTGCCGCCGTTGCCGATGGCGCGGTTGTGCGAGAAGAGGCTGTTGAGGATGGTCCAGGAGACCCCGATGCTGCTGATGCCGCCGCCGTTCGAGCAGCGGTTTCCGTATCCATCGGCGCCGCCGAAGGTGCTGTTCACGACGTAAACGGGGCGGCCTTCGTATTGGCTGAACACACGCACCGCGCCGCCGACGTCGGGCCCCACGGGCGCGCAGACGTTGTTGAAGAAGCGCGTGTTGACCAGCTTGAAGCGGCCGCCGCGCACCCAGATGGCGCCGCCGCCACCGAGCATTTCCTCGCCCTCGGCGCTCGCGTCGCCGTCGATGAAGGTCAAGTTCTGCACCGTGAGCTGCGGGTGATCCTGGTTGTGGCAGTGCGCGGTCGTCCAGCGCTGCGCCTCGTCACAGGTGTTCATGTAGAGGATGCGGGTGCGACCGCCGCCGCTCAGCGTCACGAGGCCACCGCCGTCGATCACGATGCGGGGCCCCGTGTCGTTGAAGATCTTCGCCGGCCGGTCGAGCGTGATCGTCACGGGGTCGGGGCCGCAGTCGAAGGTGATGACGCCGCCTTGGGCGACCGCCGCGATGAACGCCTCCGCCGTGCAGCTCGCGGGCGTGCCGCTGCCGACGACCCGGCTGGGGCTCGACGTATCCTCCGGCCCCGCCTCGCCCGGGATCGCGCAGCTCCCGTCGGGGTTGCCCGCAGCTGGGCCATCCTCGGGGTCGGTGAGCGGGTTGTGCGCGTCGACGCTGCCGCCGTCGCGCATCGGCGTCGTCCCGCCGGAGTCGCGGCCGCCGCCCATGCCCGCGTCGACCTCTCCGCCGCCGCCCCCACCGCACGCGAGTGCCATCACGAGGGTGATGGCGAGGCCAAAGCGCTCGAAGGGTGGACTCCCTGCGTCGCGCACATCCGCGTGGCTCACGTCCGCCTGGCTCACGTCCGCCTGGCTCACGTCCGCCTGGCTCACGTCCGCCTGGCTCTCGCCCGCTCGGCTCAGGTCCGCGCGGCTCACGCCTGCCGGGCTCACGTCCGCCCGGCTCACTTCCGCTTGGCCCGCTCGGCTCACTTCCGCTCGGCTCACTTCCGCTCGGTTCATTGGCGCTCTCCCACGGATGGGCCCGCGACGGGCTCGGTAGCGATAAGTACCACGACGGGGTTGGGCCGGCTCAGCGAAGCGCGTTTCCGCGGCCTGGCGCCCATGTCATGATGACGACATGCGCGTTGCGCCCTTCGACGACATCGAGCTCGACGTCACGCGCCTCTTTCCACCACTCGACGAGTCCCCCGCCTGAGCGGACAGGCTGCACTCGATGTGGCGCGTTTGGATCGCGTGCGTCGTGATCGTGCTGGTGACGACGGGGGCTGGCGCGGTCGTGTGGCGCCTCGCCGGACGCCAAGCTGCGCGCACCCGCCGCGTCGGGCGTACAATCGCGGCGTCCCTCTGGCTCGTCGGCTCGTCCGCAGCCGGGCTGGGGGTGTACCTTTCGTGGCATCTCGTGATGGGACAGCCGGAGCCTTCGGTGCGTGAGCCGCGAGCGGGGATGCGAATCGAGCGCGACGTTCGCACCACCCCACGTCGGATCGTGCTCCACGCCGTGAAGATTCCCATGCGCGAGATCGCATCGATCGAGGTCACTCCGCCAGAGGAGACCGATGAGGGCCTCCGCGTGCGCGCAACGAAGGCGGTCGAGGCCGCGGCGGCCCTCGACGGGGACGTCGTGATCAACGGGAGCTTCTTCTTCCCTTTCTGGAGCGAGCACCCGCTGAGCTACGGGCCGCACGTGGATGACCTCGTGCAGGTTGTCGGGGCCACCGTGGGGCGAGGTGTGCGGTATGGGATCGATGAGGCCGGGTGGCCGGCCTTCTCGGTGACGATGGGTGCGTCAGGGGTGCAGGCCGAGTTCATCGCGCCCGATGCATCGAGCTACGCCGCGCTCTCGGGGCGCCGGTGGCTCGTGTGCGGCGGCGAGCAGGCCGACGTCCCCGAGACCGAGCCCTATCCTCGCACCGCGCTCGGCCTCGACGCAGCTCGCGAGCATCTGTGGCTGGTCGTCGTGGACGGCAAACAGCCCCGATACAGCGAGGGGATGACCTTGGACGAGCTCTCACGCTGGCTCGTCGAGCGCGGAGTCGCCGACGCGATCGAGCTGGACGGAGGAGGCTCGAGCGTGCTCGCGTTGCGCAAGGGCGGCGCGGTCGCGTTGGCGAGTCGACCCTGCCACACGTCCATTCCAGGGCGGGAGCGCCCCGTCGCGAACCACCTCGCGGTTCGGCTGTGGCGGCGGTGACCGCACGGCCCGACCGCACGGCCCAACGATCGAACGAAGGGCGCCGCCCTCCGAAGGGAGCGGAACGGACGCGCCCGCGAACGGGCGCGCCTCACTCCCCTTCGCCAGGCTTCGGCGAGAAGGAGAGGTGCATCGGCTCGATGCCCCAGATGTCCCGCGCGTACTCGCGGATCGTGCGGTCGCTCGAGAAGTGGCCCGAGTGCGCGATGTTCTTGATCACCCGGCGCGTCCACTCGGTTTGGTCGCGGTAGACCCGGTCGACCTCGGCCTGCGCGTCGGCGTAGGCGTCGAAGTCCGCGCAGTGCTTGTAGGTGTCCCAGCCGGTGAGCTCTTGCACGAGGTCGTGGAAGCGGCCCGGATCCTCGGGGCTGAAGAAGCCGTCGCGGATGCTCTCGATCGCGCGACGTAGGCGCGGGCTCTCGCTGATGTACGCCGACGGGCGGTAGCCGCGGCTGTCGAGCGCGTCGACCTCCTCGGCGGTCAGCCCGAAGAGGAAGAAGTTCTCGGCGCCGACGCGCTCGCGGATCTCGACGTTCGCGCCGTCGAGCGTGCCCACGGTGAGCGCGCCGTTCATCTGGAACTTCATGTTCCCAGTGCCCGACGCTTCCTTCCCGGCCGTGCTGATCTGCTCGCTCACGTCGGCCGCGGGGAACATGCGCTCGGCCAGCGACACCGAGTAGTTCGGCAGGAAGACGACCTTGATGCGGTCGCGCATGACCGGGTCGTCGTTGATGACCTTGCCGAGGTCACCGACGAGCTTGATGATCTTCTTCGCCATCCAATAGCCGGGCGCCGCCTTGCCCGCGAAGAGGAAGGTGCGCGGCACGATGTCGGCGCTCGGGTCGTCCTTGAGCCGCCAGTAGAGCCACGCGATGTGCAGCGCGTTGAGGAGCTGGCGCTTGTAGAGGTGCAGGCGCTTGATGTGGATGTCGAAGATCGAGTCGGGGTCGACCGTCACCTGACAGCGCTTCGCGATGATCTTCGCGAGCTTCACCTTGTTGTCCCGCTTGATCGCGCGCAGCTCCTCGTGGAAAGCCGCGTCGTCCGCGTAGGCGTCGAGCTCCTCGAGGCGCCGGAGGTCCTTCACCCAGCCGTTGCCGATGCGCGCGGTGATCGCGTCGGCGAGCTTGGGGTTGGCCGAGAGCAACCAGCGCCGCGGGGTCACGCCGTTGGTCTTGTTGTTGAACCGGTCGGGCCAGAGCTCGGCGAAGTCCTTGAGCACGCGCTCGCGCAAGAGGTGGCTGTGCAGCTCGGCGACGCCGTTGACGCTGTGCGAGCCCACGACCGCGAGGTGCGCCATGCGGATCTGCTTCTCGCCGCCCTCCTCGACGATCGACATGCGGCGAACGCGTCCCACGTCGCCTTTGGCGAAGACGTGGACCTCGCGGAGGAAGCGCGCGTTGATCTCGTAGATGATCTCGAGGTGGCGCGGCAGGAGCCGCTCGAAGAGGCTCACCGGCCACTTCTCGAGCGCCTCCGCGAGCAGCGTGTGGTTCGTATACGCCACCGTCTGCCGAGTGATGTTCCAGGCTTCCTCCCAGGTCAGCCCCTCGACGTCCACGAGCACGCGCATCAGCTCCGCCACCGCGATCGCAGGGTGGGTGTCGTTGAGCTGGATGGCGACCTTCTTGGGCAGGTCGTCGAACGTCTTCCGCGTCCGCTTGTAGCGCCGGAGGATGTCGGCGATCGAGCACGCGACGAAGAAGTACTGCTGCTTGAGGCGCAGCTCCTTACCCTCGGGCGGGACGTCGTTGGGGTAGAGCACCTTGGAGATCGTCTCACCGATCACCTTGTCGTCGACCGCGGCCTGGTACTCGCCGCGGTTGAAGCGCTCGAAGTCGAGCAGCTTCGAGGCGCGCGCGCTCCACAGGCGGAGGGTGATGACGGTGTCGTTGCCGTAGCCGGCGATCGGCATGTCGTAGGGCACCCCGAGGACCTCGGTGCCACCGACCCAGCGCGCGATCGTGCGTCCGTCGTCGGTCCGCGAGTGCTCGACGTGGCCGTAGAAGCGCACCGGCTGCGTGAACTCGTGACGCGGGATCTCCCAAGGGTTGCCGAGCGCCGCCCAGGCGTCGGGCGATTCGAGCTGCCAGCCGTCCCGGATCAGCTGCTCGAAGATGCCGAACTCGTAGCGGATGCCGTAGCCCATGCCCGGCACGCCGAGCGTCGCCATCGAGTCGAGGAAGCACGCCGCGAGTCGCCCGAGGCCGCCGTTGCCAAGCCCCGGATCGTGCTCGGTCTCGAGCACGTCGTTGAGCTCGACGTCATACCTGCGCAGGCCGGCCTCGGCGACCTTCCAGAGGCCGAGCTTGTGCAGGTTGTCGGCGAGCGCGCGGCCGAGGAGGAACTCCGCCGACAGATAATAGGCGCGCTTGACGTCGGCCTCGTGGTGGGCGCGCTGAGTCTGGATCCACCGGTGGATGAGGCGGTCGCGGACGGTATGCGCCATCGCGCGGTAGGTGTCGTCGCGCGTCGCGAAGGGCAGATCCTTGCCGCAGGTGTAGAAGAGGTGGTCCAGCACGGCGCGCTGGAGCGTCTTCGGGCTCATGCCCGTCCGGTCGTCCTCGATGATCAGGTTCGGGTTGGTCTCGAAGCTCGGTGTGTCGGTCATGGCGGGTCGACGGTACCACAGGCCTCGACCCGACGAAGGCGTGACGCGACATGGAGTTACCAAACGGGGACAGGGCGGCCTCGGGAGCCCTGGTCGGCGCGCTCGAGCGGGCGCTCGCCAGATCCGAGGCACTCAAATTTCTTTCTAGTCGCCCACAAGAATACATCGCGACAGCGCGACCAAGACAACTCAAAAGCCCCGTAATTACGTAAAAAATCCGGGCACGGAACGTGCTGTCGGACTGTCTGTGTCCACCGACAGTCAAGACCTCACGATCCGTGAGCACTTCCAACACCTCCGCCGCGACGTCCCCGCCGGCCTGGTCGTCTTCCTCGTCGCGCTGCCGCTCTGCTTGGGCATCGCGCACGCCTCGGGGGCCCCGCCCGTCGCGGGGCTGATCACCGGCATCGTGGGCGGCCTGCTCGTCGCCCTGGCGAGCGGCTCTCATACGGGCGTGAGCGGCCCGGCCGCGGGCCTCATCGTGATCGTCCTCGGCGCCTACGAGACGCTCGGCTACGGCGGCCTCTTGCTCGCCACGGTGCTGGCCGGCGGCATGCAGTTGTTCTTCGGCGTCGCGCGCTTCGGCGGCATCGCCCGACTCTTCCCGGGCGCCGTGGTGCGCGGGATGCTGGTCGCGATCGGCCTCATCCTCGTGCTCAAGCAGATCCCCCACGGGGTCGGCTACTCGGGCGACTTCGAGGGCGACGAGGCCTTCTTCCAGGCCGACGGCCGCAACACCTTCACCGAGATCCCCTACGCCGTCGGCCACTTCCACATCGGCGCCGTGCTCATCACGATGCTCGGCCTCGCGCTCATCCTCCTCGAGGAGAAGCTGACCTGGCTCAAGAAGATGAAGTGGCTCCCAGGTCCCCTCCTCGCCGTCCTCTCGGGCGTGGCGCTCAACGAGCTCTTCCTCGCCGTCGCGCCCACCCTCGCCGTGAGCGGCAGCCTGCTCGTCCAGATGCCGACAGGCGGCGTCGAGGCCGTCACTCGCGAGCTCTCGATGCCCGACTTCACGATGATCGGACAGACGGCGGTGTGGACCGCGGCGTTCACGATCGCCGTCATCGCGAGCATCGAGACGCTGCTCTGCGCCGAGGCGCTCGACACGATGGACCCCCTCGAGCGCAAGACGCCGAGCAACCGCGAGCTCGTCGCGCAGGGCCTCGGCAACACCGTCGCTGGCTTCCTCGGCGGCATCCCGATGACCGCGGTCATCGTGCGCGGCTCGGCCAACATCCAGGCGGGCTCTCGCACGCGCATGAGCTCGTTCGTCCACGGCCTCTTCTTGCTCGCCGCCGTGCTCGTGCTCGCCCCCGCGCTCAACCGCATCCCGCTCGCGGCGCTCGCCGCGGTGCTGCTCCACGTCGGCTACAAGCTCGCGCGCCCCGGCATCTTCCAGCAGATGCTCCGACGGGCTCCCTCGCACTCGGTGCCCTTCGTCGTGACCGTCGGCGTGATCATGTTCACGGACCTGCTCACGGGCGTGCTCGTCGGCTTCGGCGCCTCGCTCGTCTTCATGGTCTACGAGGCGCTCCGCGCCCGCCACCAAGTCCGCGCCGGCAACGGCCGCGTGCAGCTGCGCCTCGGGCCCACCGTCCCGTGGCTGAGCAAGACGCTGCTGCGCAACTCGCTCGCGGGCGTCCCGGATGGCGCGGTCGTCGAGATCGACGGCTCCTCTGCCGACACCCTCGCGCCCGACATCCGCGAGGAGCTCGAGCGCTTCGCCGCGGGCGCGAAGGAGCGGCGCATCGAGGTCGACATGCACGACCTGCCGGACCCGAACGCCGCCGCGCACTGAAGCGGGGGCTGCCCCAACCGCGGGATCGCACGAATCCGTCGCTCGCGCGTGAGTGACGGACGAGGCAGAGTACGGCCTCATGAAGGCCGACATCCCCGCCGCCGACGCCGACAAGATCGACCGTGACGTCTGCTACCTCGTCGACTGCTTCCGTGAAGTGCTCGAAGAGGCTGGCGAGCACGCGCTCGTCGCCACCCTCCCCTGGCGCTCCGACGCCGACGCCCGCGACTTCGACGCCTCGCTCCCCACCGAGCGGCTCGCGCAGGCGCTCTCGGTCGCGTTCCAGCTCCGCAGCATGGCGGAGGAGAACGGCGCGATGCAGTACCGGCGCGCGCTCGAGCGCGAGGGCGGCGCCGCGGCCGTGCCCGCCCTCTGGGGCCGCTGCCTGCACGACCTTCACGCGGCCGGACACTCCGCCGAGACGATCGCGGCCGCGCTCGGGCGCGCGCGCGTCGAGCTCGTGCTCACGGCGCACCCCACCGAGGCGAAGCGCGCCACCGTGCTCGAGCACCACCGGCGGCTCTACCTCCTGCTGGTCCAGCGCGAGAACCAGATGTGGACCCCCGCCGAGCAGCGGCGCATCCGCGACGAGGTGAAGGCGCTCCTCCGCCTGCTCTGGGTCACGGGCGAGCTCTTCCTCGAGAAGCCCGACGTCGCCTCCGAGCGCCGCAACGTCCTCCACTACCTCCAGCACGTCTTCCCGGCCGTGGTCGGCGGCCTCGACGAGCGCCTCGCGCGCGCGTGGGAAGACGTCTTCGGCGCGCCGCTCGGCTACGACGCCGAAGCCGCGCTGCCGCGGCTCGCGCTAGGCACCTGGGTGGGTGGCGATCGCGACGGTCACCCGCTCGTCACCGCCGAGGTCACGGCCGAGAGCCTTCGTGAGCTGCGGGGTGGCGCGCTCGCGCTGCTCGACGAGCGCCTCGACGAGCTCGGCCGCGTGCTCAGCGTCTCGGCCGGCGCCGTGCCGCGACCGGCGGGGCTCGAGGCGGGCCTCGCGGCCGCGCGCGAGGCGCTCGGGCCCGAGGCGGAGGCGATCTTCCGACGCAACCGTGACGAGCCCTGGCGGCAGTGGGTGAGCGCGATGCGCGCGCGCCTGCCGAGCCGCGCGGCGCCGGGGGTCGCCGCGTATGCACGCGCCGCGGAGCTCGCGCGGGAGCTCCGCGCCTGCGAGGCCTCGCTCGTGGCGGCGGGCGTCGGCGACCTCGCGCGCGCCTGGGTCCGCCCGGTGCGCCGGATCGTCGAGACCTTCGGCTTTCACCTCGCGGTCCTCGACGTGCGGCAGAACAGCGCCTTCCACGAGCGCGCCATCTCACAGCTCCTGCGCGCGAGCGGCGCGAGCGAGACCGACTACGCCGCGTGGGACGAGCCGCGCCGCCTCGCCTTCCTGCGCGAAGAGCTGCGCTCCTTGCGCCCCTTCACGAGCCCCGACGTCGAGCTCGAGGGCGAGGCGCGCGCGGTGATCGCGTGCTTCCGCGTGCTCGCCGACGAGGCGCGCCGGCACGGCACCGCGGGCCTCGGGACGCTCATCGTCAGCATGACGCGCTCGCTCTCGGATCTGCTCGTGGTCTACCTCTTCGCGCGCGAGGTCGGGCTCGTCGCGCTCGAGCCCGAGGGCCCGGCTTGTTTGCTGCCGGTGGTCCCGCTCTTCGAGACGATCTCGGATCTCGAGGCGAGCCCCGAGATCCTCGCAGCGTTCCTCGACGAGCCGTGGACGCGGCGCAGCCTCGCGCTTCAGGGCCGCCTGCGCGGCGACGGCGACGAGCCGATGCAGGACGTGATGATCGGCTACAGCGACAGCAACAAAGACGGCGGCGCGCTCGCGAGCCTCTGGGGCCTCTACCGCGCGCAGGCGGCGCTCGCCGAGGTCGGCACGCGACGCGGCGTGAGGGTGCGCTTCTTCCACGGCCGCGGCGGCACCACGAGCCGCGGCGCCGGGCCGACGCACCGCTTCGTCAAGAGCCTGCCCGAAGGCGCGCTGCGCCACGACCTGCGGATGACCGAGCAGGGCGAGACCATCGCACAGAAGTACGCGAACCCCTCCACCGCGATCCACCAGGCCGAGCTCCTCGTCGCCAACGTCTTTCGCGCGAGCCACCTCGTCGAGGGCGTCGACCCGGCGCGCGCCCGCGAGGCGCTCGGGCAGCCGGACGACGCCGAGCGCGCGCGCCTCGAGGCCGCGATGAGCACGCTCGCGGCGCGCGGCCTCGCGGCCTACCGCGCGCTCGTCGAGCGCGAGGGCTTCGTGCGCTTCTTCCGCGAGGCGACCCCCATCGACGTGATCGAGCAGAGCCGCATCGGCTCGCGTCCTTCGCGACGCAGCGGTCAGCAGACGCTCGACGATCTGCGCGCCATCCCGTGGGTCTTCAGCTGGGGTCAGGCCCGCTTCCTGTTGTCGGGTTGGTACGGCGCGGGCACCGCGCTCGAGGCGCTCGCGGAAGAATCTCCCGAGGACTTCGAGCGCTTCCGGCACCACCTACTGACCTGGGCGCCGCTCCACTACGCGCTCAGCAACACGGCGACCTCCGTCGCGTGGGCGAGCCCCGACGTCATGCGTCGCTACGCGAGCCTCGTACGAGATCCCGCGCTCCGCGAGCCCCTCCTCGGCGCGATCCTCGACGAGCACGCCCGCACCCACCGCATGCTCGAGCGCCTTTACGGCGGCCCGCTCGCCGAGCGCCGGCCCGGGGTGCACGCCGCCGTGAGCGCGCGCGAGGCACCGCTCGCGACCCTTCACGAGCGCCAGGTCCAGCTCCTCGAGCGCTATCGCGCCGCGCGGGCGTCGGGTGACGAGGCGCCGGAGCTGCTCACGGAGCTGCTGCTCACCGTGAACGCGCTCGCGATGGGCCTCGGCGGCACCGGCTGACCTTCACACCCACGCTGCGGCGCACATCGGCGCGGGCGTCTGAGCCCGATCTCTTCGAGGCCCGAAGGCCGACGCTTCACCATCCAAGACCTTCCCGATGTGATGCGGTGGACGGCCGCGTGCTGCGCAACGAGGGGCAGGCGTCGCCTCCGCCGCCGGGACGCGGACCCGGCGGCGGCCGTCGCGTGTGACTACTCGGAGAGCAGCGCGCCCCAAGAGCACGAGTCGACGAGCTGCTGCTCCTCGGCCGCGCAGGGTTCGGCGTCCACGTCGTCGAAGCACGACTCGCCGAGCGCCGTCGCCGCGCACTCCAAGAGGAGCGTGTTCGCCTCGGCGCACGCCTGCGACTCGAAGACGCGCCGCCAGAGCTCGCCGCCGATGCTGCCGGCACCCGCCGGGTCATCGCACAGGTCGCCGAAGGGATCACCGTCGTCGTCGAAGCCGTCGTCGAAGCCGTCGTCGGCCCCAGGTTCGAGCGGCAAGGGGCCGTCAGCCTCGCAAGCTTCCAAGGACTGGCAGAACGCGCGGACGGCTCGTTGCCAATCTTCGTCGGTGATGACGCGCGACGGATCGGGGGCTCGCCCCCCGTCCGCCTCGTCGATCGGCCGCACGCCCCCGTCGTGCGTCGAGTGTCCCGCGTCGTCGACGAGGGCAACCTCACGGCTGCTCCCGCACCCGAACGCGAGCGCTCCAACGACCGAAGAGAGGATGACGCGAGTGTAGATTCGTTGCTTCATGTGACTTCCCAATGGCTCTAATGCGCAGACGCAATATCTAAATGAGCCGCATCGTTGCGAGCTCACGCGCCGCCTGTGCGAGGCTCGTGCCAGCCATGCGCAACGCTCGCCTTGCCGCATTTCGTCGCGCGATCGCGTTCGTGATGTGCGTTCACGTTCACGATCGTCAACCCAGGGTCTCAGCGTTCAAACATTCTTTCTCTTGCTTCGCCAATCGCGGCACGCTGCCGCATGCCGCCATGCAACGGAGCGCCTCACACCTGCTTCGCCCACCTTCATTCTCCCTTGCCAAGCGGTCTCGACCGCACACGATGGGGGGATGGTGCGAGACGTCGTGTGCTCCGTCGCGAGCTGTCTGCTCTTGATCGCCTGCGGCACCTCGGGATCGAACGTCGACGCGGGCGACGAGCCGGACGCCACCACCGACGCGACGACCCGCCGGGACGCCGGTCTCGCGCCGGGTCGGCAGGAGGTCTCGTTGCCTCCGTGCTCCCCCAACACCGACTCGGTTCCGACGCGACCCGCGCTGGACGCGCCGCCCACCCTCCCGCAGCTGCGCGTCGTGGGGCGAAGGATCATCGACGACGAAGGCGAGGATGTAGCGCTGCGCGGGACGAACTTCGGGGCGTGGTTGCAGGCCGAGACTTGGCTCTCGGCCTACGGACGCGAGCCTGGCCCCGACGACTGCACGAACACGCACGCGCCGTGCTTCCACGACTTGCTCGTCGAGGACTGGCGAGCCGAGGCGGAACGACGCGGCCTGTTGGCGGACTTCGACTGGGCCCGCGGGCGAACGCAGATCGAGTGGCTCACGATTCGCTTCGCGCGGTGGCCGATCGTGCAGTCGTGGCGCGACGCGATGTGGGCGCGAGGGTTGCCCAACGCGGATGCGATCGAGGACTTCTGGGCCTATGTCGATGGGCAACCCTGGGTCTTCGAGGAGGAGTCGCTGTGGGCGCTCCTCTCTCGACGCTTCGGAGAGGCCGAGGCGGAGCGCCTTCGCCGCACGCACCAGGCGCACTTCATCACCGAGGTCGACATGGAGCGGGTCGCGGCGCTCGGCCTCAACGTCGTGCGGGTGCCCTTCTGGCATCAGAACCTCGAGACCGACGACGGTCACCGCGCGACGTATCGCGCCGAGGGGTTCGAGCTCCTCGACCGCGTCGCGCGTTGGGCGCGCACACATGGCGTCTACCTCATCCTCGACATGCACGGTGCCGCAGGAGGACAGAGCCACTACGACCATCAAGGTCTGCGCAACGGAGGCTCGCTCTGGACGCGCAGCGAGTGTGTCGAGCGCGCGGCCTCGCTGTGGCAGGCGCTCGCGCGCTACTTCCGCGACGATCCTCACGTGCTCGCCTACGATCTCCTCAACGAGCCCGCCGCGGGCGGCGTCGAGAGATACGCGCGCGTGCACACCGCGCTCTACGAGGCGATTCGCGAGGTCGACCCGGAGCACATCATCACGATCGAGGATGGCTACCAAGGCGTCGAGGGCGTGCGCTCGCCCAGCGAGCTGGGGTTCACCCAGACCATCTGGCAGATTCACGAGTACCCCACCTGGACGTCCGCCCAGGACTTCGCGGACAAGATCATGAGCGTCGTCGACTCGTGGTGGGAGCTGACGGAGCGTTTCGACGCCCCCATCCTGATGGGCGAGTTCTCGTCCGAGGCGACCGGACCCGACGGTTCTCCCGCGGCGATGCCGCTCCGGGTCGAGGCGATGGATCGTGCGATCCGCGCGTTCAACGAGCGGGGGGTGCATTGGACGACTTGGACGTGGAAGTCGGGCGGCCGCGCGGACAGCGTCTGGGGCGTCTACCACCCGACGACGAGCCGGTGGATCGACCTCACGACCCAGGACGCCGACGGGATCGCGCGCGACTTCGAGGCCACGCAGAGCGAGACCTGGGAGCCGCTCGAGCCCTTCGCCGCCGTCCTCGCGGCGCGCGCGGCCGATCCGCTGCCCTGACCGCGCGAGCCGCTCCCGACGCGCTCCCGACGCTCACTCGAGCGCTGCGCGGACCACGGCGTCGAAGAGCGCGCGCGGGAAGACGCGACCGACGAGGCGGTCGCGGGTCTGCAGCGCCGCGAGGCGCCACTCGGTCTCGTGGGCCGTGGTGTCGACGGCGGTCATTCGCTGGGCGATCACGGTGAGCGCGCGCTCGTCTTCGCGGCGGATCGCCCGCGCGACGAGCTGGTGTCCGCGCCGCGAGGTCTCGAGGAGCACCTCGCGGTCGTCGGGGCGAAGCGCTTCGAGGCGCTCTTTCCGGATGACGGTCGCCCCGATGAGGATGCCCGCGCTGTCGCGGGAGTAGTAGCGGAGCTGCGTGTGCCATTGCAGCGCGACGGCGGCGAGCGCCGACGCGGGCACCGTGTCGACCATGCCGGTCTGCAGCGCCGGGTAGACCTCGGGGATGCCGAGCCGTCGGGGCTGCGCGCCGACCACCCCGAGGAACTCGCTGAAGATCGCGTCCTCGCGCGGCGCCCACGGCCGGGCGCGGCGCAGATCCGCCGGGCGCTCGATGCGCTGCGTGGAGAAGAGACGCCCCTTGCCGACGTCTCCCCAGCCGAGCAGCGCGTAGCCCGCGCGATCGAGCTCGCGCTCGAAGCGCGGTCCGAGCCGCCGCCGCACACGATCGAGCGTCTCGTAGTCCTCGAAGATGCCTGGTAACCCCAGCACGAGCACGGGCCGGACGACCTGCGAGAGACCCGTCGTGGTGAGCGCCGCGCCGTCGAGCTGCCCGGCGCTCATCTTGTCGAGGTAGTCCGACTCTTGGCCTTGGCTCCCGCCCGGGTAGAGCCGCAGGCCGACGCGGTCCTGCGTGCGCTGCCGCAGCTCCCGGTCCCAGGCGCGAAAGACGCGCATCCACGGCGAGCCATCCGGCGCGACGGTCGCGATGCGGAGCTCGAGGGTCGGCGTGGGCTGCGCGCCTGCGTCCCCGAACGATGGCGCGAGCAGCAAGAGCGCGAGCGAGAGACGACGCATGCACGCAGGGTAACGCTCGATGCTCCTGCCGTCTGCGCCCCCCTCGGCCGGCACCCGACGGCCCGGAGGCGCTGGACGACCTGGAAGGCAGCGACACAGCCGTCTCGCGAGCTCGGCCTGCGCACGACGGCGCGGAGGCGCTGGACCACCTGGAAGGGCAGCGAGACATCCGTCTCGCGAGCTCGACCCACCCACGATGGCGCGCGGCCCGGATCGCCCCCGAGATCGTCCTCCTCGATCCGCCAGCCGTCCGAGTGTCTGGCGACGCTCGCCTTGCCGCGTCGCGACGCGCGCCCCAGCATCGAGCGCCTCGGATGTCGCCTTCGATCGAGCTCTCTCGCGCAGAGGCGCGCGCTTACCTGCTGACGCAGCTCGCGCTCGACCGGCGCGCTCCCGCGTCTGGCGCGTCGGTGCGCGCGCTCCTCGCGCGGCTGCGATGCGTCCAGCTCGACCCGCTCGACCCGATGGGCACGAACGCGGACCTCGTCGCGATGGCGCGCCTCTCCGGGCTGCGGCGCGGAGAGGTCTACGCGCACGTCTACCGTGACGGCGCCGCGTTCGAGCACTTCGCGAAGGAGCGCTGCCTGCTGCCGGGCGCCGCGTTCCCCTGGTACCGCGATCGCATGGTGCAGACGCCCTGGTGGCGCCTGACCGAGCGGTTGAAGCGCCTCCCCGACGGCGTCGTACGCGAGGTCGAGGCCGAGGTGCGCGAGCGCGGACCGATCACGGCGAAGGCGCTCTCCGATCGCGGGCGCGTGGAGGCGCTCGACTGGAGCGGGTGGAAGGGGACCTCGAAGGCGACCTCGATGGCGCTCGAGGTCTTGTGGACGCAATGCCGCGTCGTGGTCTGCGGGCGAAGCGAGGGTGGCAAGCTCTACGATGTCCCCGAGCGCGCGCTGGGCATGCCCGCACCGGAGCCAGAGGCGGTCGAGCGCGCGCTGCGCGTCCACCGCCGAGGCGCGGCGGGACCCGGAAAGGCGCGCGCGAGCGAAACACCTCGGTCGCGGCCCGGTCCGGACGATCCCTTCGCGCGATGGGCCCTGATCGAGCGCGCAGAGGCCGCGGGCCTGCTCGCGCGGACGAGCGGGCCTACGTGGTCGATGTTGGCCGACGCGCGCACGAGCCCGCTCCCCGACGCGCTCGTCCACGAGGGCGCGCTCGTGGCGGTCCGCGTCGAAGGCAGCAAGCGCGCCTTCCTCGCGCCCGCTGGCCTGCGTGACCGCGAGGTCCGCGAGCCGGACGATGCCTTGCGCATCCTCGGGCCGCTGGATCCGCTGCTCTGGGATCGCGCGCTCGTCCGGGAGCTCTTCGGGTTCGAGTACGTCTGGGAGGTCTACAAGCCCGAGTCGGTGCGACGATTCGCTTGGTACGTGATGCCCCTCCTCCACCGCGGCGCGCTCGTCGGGCGCCTCTCGGGTCGCGTCGAGGGCACCACGCTCGTGGTCGACGGGCTCTGGCGCGAAGACGCCGCGCCGCTCGACGACGTCGCGCTCGACGCGGCGCTGCGGGCCCACGCGGAGGCCTGCGGCTGCGACGCCGTGAAGCGACCCCGCCGCGCGCGACGCAACCCCTGAGCGCGCACGCGGAGGCCGGGCGACGGACGCTTCGCGCGCCTGACCGCGGGGCATGCGCGCGCGACGCTGGTGGCCGCCGACGCTGCACGCGGGCGCGACCTGCAACCCCGGTCCGAGAAGCGGATACCGACGCTTTCTCAGACGCCCTGCACGTGGCTCTTCTTCGCGAGCACCCAGCGGAGCTCGATGGTCTTCGTGCTCGACGGCGCGAGCGTCACGTCCCACCGGACGAAGCCATCGGCGTCGAGCCTCGCGCCCGCCGTCGAGCCCTCCACGTCGAGCTCGATCTCCACGTCGGGGATCTCGGAGACGGGCACGCGCTCGACGAGCTCGAAGCGCGCCGGCGTGTCGCCGACGTGGCTGAGCTTGTTCTTCACCACCGTCGTCGTGCGCACCCAGCTCGAGAGCAGCTTGGTCTCGGTGGCCAGCCGCTCCTCTTCGCGCACGACGCGCACGGCCGCGTCGGGGCCGAAGCCGAGCTCGAAGCGGTCGCCTGGTGCGACGAAGCGCAGCTCGGTCTCCCCGATCGGCCCGCTCTGCCCCACGAGCACGACCGGCCCGGCCAGCAGGGGGAGCGCGCCCGCGTGGGTCGCGCGCGCGCGGAGGATGACGAAGGGGCTCGGCGCGGCGAGCACGCGATCGACGGTCGCGGGCGTCGTCGCGCGCCCGAGCGACGTGCGATGCGGTCGGCCGTCGCTCGGCACGCGCACCCTCCCCTCGGCGGCGAGCTCGCGCGTCTCGCCGCCGTCGTCGACGCCTGGCACCTCGGCCGCGACGGCCTCGTCGCGCCCGAGCCCGGTGGTCGCGACGACCTGCGCGCGGGTCTCTACCTCGACGCGCTCGGGCTTGCGACGCGCCGTGACCCGATCGGTCTCGAGCGTGGGCGGGTGAACCCCGAGGGAGGGTCGCTCGGTCGAGAGGGTGAGCGAGACGCCATCCCAGTCTTCGCCGGTCCGCTGCCAGACGATCGCCTCGGTCTCGACCTCGAGCGACTCGCCGCGCAGCGTGGCCCGGTGACGAGGCCGCCACACCGCGTTGGGGACCAAGTACGCGACGTGGACGCGCGCCTCGGCGGCGGCCCCCGCGTCGAGATCGAGCTCGATCCAGGTGCGCCGATGGGTCGCCGGATGGCGCGCCGCGGCCTCGCGCTCGCTCCGATCCGCGAGGACCCGCTCGGCCTTTCGGCGCCGGGCGGCGAGCTCCGCGAGCTCCGCGCGGAGCGCGTCCTCGCGCGCGATCAGCGCGTCGAGCGCGGCCCCCGCCGCGGCGAGCTCCGCCCGGCCCCAGCCCACGTCTTCGGCGAGCTCCGCGCAGAGCAGCGCCTTGCTCGCGATCACGTCGGCGAGCTCCGTCTGCTTCGTCTCGTGCGTGACGACGATCGCGCTGTGCGCCCGGCGCGCCTCCTCGAGCTCGCGGACGCGCTCGGCGTGCGCGCCCGTGGCGTCGTCCTTCGCGACGCGCGCGCGTCGTACCCGGGACGCGGCGAGCGTCGCCCCCTCGACGCGGACCTCGAGCGTCTTGTCGACGACCACCGGCGCGACGCCGGTGATGCGCCACCGCGTGAGCCCCTGCTCGAGCGCGACCGCCGCCTCGCGCCGCACGAACGCGCGGTCTTCGAGCACACGAACGGCGACCACCGGCGCCTCGAGCTCTCGTCGTTCGGTCACGGCTCCCTCCGGTTCCCGCCGACGAGCTCGTTCTTCGCGGCGATGCGGATCACCCAGCGCGCGCGGAGCGTCCGCGTCGCACTCGGCTCGAGGCGCAGGCGCCACCGGCGGCCTCCGTCGAAGCGGCCCTGCGGCGCGTCGCTCGCGTCCGGCTCCCACGCCTCCCAAGCGGGCGTGACCTCCTCCTCGCGGACCTCGACGTCGTCGTCGCCCTCGCGCGGCGTCGGGACCCGCTCGCGCACCTCGAGCGCGGCGGCGCGCGGGAGGCTCGAGCGCACCTCGACCTCGACGTCGTGGACGAGCTCGTTGGAGCGACCCATCAGGCCCGCGGAGCGCTCCTCGAAGCGGACGTTGCGGGCCACCCTCACCGCGGGCTCCACGCCGAGCCCGAGCCGGAGCGCGCCGCCCGTCGGCGTCGGCCCGAGCTCGCGCGCGAGCAGGTACCGGTCGCCGACGAAGACATCGGCGGGTCCGCGCAGCAGGGGCGCGCCCTTCAGGTGAAGCTGCGCGAAGCGGAAGACGTCGTCGCTCTCGCGCGGCACGACGACGAGGCGCGCCTCGGCCTCGAGCTCCTCCTCGACGACGCGCACGCCGTGCCATTGGCCGTCGGAGGGCACGTCCGCGCGCGCGCCGACCTCGAAGGCGTGGTCGAAGCCGTCGACCGCGGCGGCGAGGGTCGCGCCCGCAGGCAAGGGCGCGAGCTGGGTCGCGACGCGCTCGGCCTCGTACAGGCTCGCGCGCGGATCCCCGACCACGCGGCCTTCGAGCGCCTCGACGAGCGCGTCGACGCGCCCCATCGGCGCGAGCTTCCCTCGCGCTGGCTCGTCGATCGCCGCGAGCCGCAGCCGCATGTACGCGAGGAGCTCGACGTCGATGGCGACGCCGCTCGGCGCCTCCGGCTCCGGCGCGGCGTCGAGCGCCAGGCTCTCCTTGGCTTGCTCGCCTCCGCCCCCGAAGCCGGGCGGCATCCCGCGGCTCTTCTTGCGGGCCATCTCCATCCTCATCGGGGCCGCCGCGGCCTGGGGCATCGGCGCGCCGGCGGACCGCATCGGCGCGGGCGCCGCGGGAGGGGGCGGCATCGGCGACGCCACCGGCGGCATCGGCGCCGAGCGCGGCATCGGCGGCGCCGCGCCGCCGAGGGCGGGGCTCGCTTCGTCGTCGTCGAAGCTGGCGCCGGTCTCGAAGAGCTCTTCGGCGAGCGCCACGCCCCGTGGCACCGCGACCTCGAGCGGCTCGGGCGCGACACGCACGCCCTGCCGCGCGCCCGGCCCGCCGAACGCGGCGTCGTGGTCGGCGAAGAGCGCGTCGGCACCGGTTGGAGGCGCGCGCCACCCGCGGCGAGCAGGGACCTCCTGCCGGCGCCCGATGCGCAGCGACGGCAGCTCCGGCAGCTCGCACCAGCGGGTCGGCTCGGCGGTCGAGAGCACGAGCCGCACGCCGCTCCAATCCTCGCCGCTCCGCTGCGCGACGTACGCGCGCCGATCCAGCCGCGCCCCCGTCATCCCCGCGTCGAAGCGCAGCGCGTAGCTCGGCGCCCACGACGCGCCCGGCACCGCGTACTCGAGCACGAGCCGCGCGCCCTCGGCGGCCGGCGCGGCGAGCACGAGATCGACCCGCTTGCGCAGCTCGTCGGCACGCGTCTGCCGCGCGCTCGACGCCCGCCGCTCGCGCACCTCCTCCACCGCGAGGCGATCGTAGGCCTGCGCTCGCGCCGTCTCGGCCTCGAGCAGCGCGACCCGCAGCGCCTCGGTCCGCTCCGCGCGGAAGCTCGCGAGCTCGAGCCGCGCGGCGGCGGGGATCGGCCCGGGGGCGGCGTCCTTCGCGCGCCGCCGCGCGGGCATCGTCACCTTCGCCAGCTCGCCCAGCGTCCCCATCAGGGTCGCGACGCGCGCCTCGGCCTGCGCGAGCGCGAGCCGCGCCGCCTCGAGCGCCTCCGAGTCGGCGGGGGCCAAGCGCTCGTCCGCGCCGAAGACGCCGAGCGCGACGGTCAGCTCCCGCACCTCGACGCCGCCCGCCTCGTGCACGCGGACGGAGCCGTCCTCCAACGAGCGTGGCAGCGGCCCGAGCGCAACCGTCGACACGCCAGCGGGCAGCGCAAACGCGCGCCGCACGGTCGCGCCGCGACGAAAGACGGTAACGGCCTCGACGACCCCCACGACCGGCGCTCCCATGCCGCGACGGTATCGACCCGCGCGTCACGAGTCGAGCGATGAACGATCCGGTCCCACCTCGACGTCCACCATCCCCCCATCCAACGCTTCGCGCTCGCTTTGCGCCTCGGCTGCAGGAACAAGCTCCCTCCGCCCGCGAAACGCGCTCTTCCGGCAGCGTCTACACAACTCCCGCACCACGCGGCGCACAGGACCTCGCCGCATCACGAGGCGCGCAGGGCGGCGAGCCCCTCGGCGACCGACACGACGGGAGCGTAGCCGAGCTCTCGACGGGCCTTGTCGGTGTTGACCGTGACCGTGCGGCTCGTGATCGCCACCGCGAAGGGCGTGATGGGCGGCGGAGTGGCGCGACGGAGCGTCGTCCAGGCGCGCTCGAGCGCGCGCGCGGCGGGCCGGAGGAGCGCGCTGGGTAGACTGCGCGAAGGGAGCTTCAACCCCCGTGTCAGCGCGATGGCCGAGAGCATCTCGCGCATCGTGCGCTCCCCGTCGTCGGCGATGAAGTACGCCTCGCCGCCCCTGCCGCGCTCGAGCGCGAGCAGCAGCGCGTGGACCAGGTTGGCGACGTGGGTGGTCGACGTGCGCGCCCGACCGCCGTCGATCCACGCGAAGGTCCCCGCCGCCACCATCCGCGCGAGCTGGGGGTAGATCGTCTCGTCGCGGGGGCCCCAGACGAAGCGCGGTCGTATGGAGATCGTGGTGAAGCCCTGAGCGTCCGCCGCGAGCACGCGGCGCTCGGCCTCGGCCTTCGTCTCGGCGTAGTGGAAGCGGTGACGCGGCGGAACCGGCTCGGTCTCGTCGACGTCGACGAGATCGCGGCTGCCGTCGATCAGGATCGCCTCGGTCCCGACGTGCACGAAGCGACGTACCCCCGCGCCGCGCGCCGCCCCGAGTAGGCGGGTCGTGCCCTCGACGTTCACCGCCCAGAACGGCTCTCGCGGGCCGTGGTCAGCGACGTGCGCGGCGGCGTGGATCACCGCGTCGCAGCCCCGCAACGCCTCTGCTGCGACGTCATCCAGGCCGCACGCGACCGGCGTCGCACCGTACCGAGCCACCTTGGCCTCGCTCGCGGCGCTGCGCGCCATCGCGCGGACCTCGTGACCCGCCGCGACGAGCCCCTCGATCACGTGCCCGCCGACGAAGCCCGAGCCCCCCGTGACGAAAACCACCACCAGCCAGATCATCGCAGCATGCTGGCGACCAGGGAAGCGGCAGATTCCAGCTCACTCGTGGCGGTCGGTCGCACTTCCCGGCCGGGACCGCGACCGGGGCCAGCCTCACTGCGTCTCTCAGCGGTCCGAGCGTGTCTCGCGCGGTCAGCGCTCCGCTCGCGCCCCGCAGTTCGGGCAGCGCGTGTCGTGCGCCAGGAACGCGTGGTCGCAGTACCGGCAGAGCTGATGACCTGGTCGCGTCTCCTTCCGGACCGCCGAGAGGGCGGGCGCGGGCGCGTCGACGCTCGCCTGCGCCAGCCGGAGCTCGGCGCCCGCGAAGTCCCCGTCCACCCAGCCGCTGACTTTGCGCAACTCCGCGACGACCGCAGCGAGGTCGCGGCCGTCCGCCGTGTCGAGCGGACGCCGACCGCGGGCGACGAAGCCGACGATCAAGCCGCCTGGCAACCCGGAGTGCGCGACGCCGGGTCCGTGCGGCGCCGCGCTCGCGGGGCCGCAATAGGCGTGCGTCGCCGTCGGGGCCGCGCGCACCAGATCGAGCGCAGCCTCACGCGCCTGGCTCGCGCCGCCGATGTGCGCGTGGCGGCTGGCGAGCTCGCGCACGTAGGCCTCGTCGTCCTGCCCCTCGAAGCGCAGGAAGAAGATCACCTCGGGGCTTTTTTGCGTCGGCGCGGGCCCCTCGTGCGACGGCGACGGCCCCTCGCGTGACGGGGACGTCGCGCCCGATCTCTTCGCGATCGCGAGCACCACGCCGCCGACGATGAGCAGGAGGACGAGCCCGGCGAGCGCGACGAGGACGAGTCCCATCACTCCTCGCGGCTGATGCGGCGCGCCTCGGCCATCAGGAGCGCGAGGCCATCACAGACCGGCCGCGGTGGATCGCCGTGGGTGCGGAAGGGCTCGACGAGCGAAGCCATCTCGTGGACCACCTCCCCGAGCGGCGCGAAGCCGTAGCTGCCCGCGGTGCCCGCGAGCTTGTGTGCGAGGCCCCACAGTCGCTCGATGTCGTCCGCGCTGGCGTGCTGGCCAGTGACGGCGCGGACCGCGCCGTCGAGCGCGTCGAGCTTCTCGCTCATCTTGGCAGCGTACCCTTCACGCAACTTCGCGAGCCTCGCTTCCAATCCTCCGGCCACGATCGGAGAATTTCCCAGGATGGGCGGCGCCGCAAGCCGAACGTGCGGACGTCACCGAAGCGAAAAGAAGCTCGGTCGATTTCGTGAGCCCCGACGACGCGAGCGCGAAGCCATCTCGTGGGCACGGCCCTCGAGCTCGGGTGGGCTCGATCGACGAAACGCGTCGCGAGCGGGCTCGGTCGACGAAACGCGCCGCGAGCGGGCTCGGTCGACGAAACGCGCCGCGAGCGGGCTCGGTCGACGAAACGCGCCGCGGGTGGGCTCGGTCGACGAAACGCGTCTGCGGGTGGGCTCGGTCGACGAAACGCGCCGCGGGCTCGGTCGACGAAACGCGTCTGCGGGTCGGCTCGGTCAACGAAACGCGCCGCGAGCGGCGCCGCCCCCCGCGAGCTCCACGAGGAGCTCCGCGCCTGCCCGGAACGTCCGCGCGTCGGGCGTTCCCCGCCACGAGAGCCACACGAGCCCGTCGCCCGACTTGATCCGGCACACCCCGACGCGCGGCAAGAGCGCGCGTGCGTCGTCGGAGAGGAGGCCACCCGCGAGCCCGTGGGCGTGCCCGCCCTCGATGGTCACCTCGAGCGGAGGCAGGCCCCGCTCGTCGACGATCCGCATCGCGAGCCCCTCGCGACCGAGCGCCGCCATCACCTCGCCGCGCGAGGTCGCGAGGCGGATCGTCGGCGGCGTCGACCCGTCGGTCGGAAACTGCAGCGTGGCCTCCGCCGCGCTCGCGAGCGCCGCCAGCTCGGGGATGCGAAAGCTCGCGAGCTCGCCGACCATCGCCACCATCGCGCCAAGATCCTCCGGCCGATTCAGGGTGCCGAGCACGAGCGCGGTGAGCTCGTCGCCCGTCGACGTCACGTTCGGACCGCCGAGGTGCAGCGCGGCCTGTCGCGCGAGCGGCGTCCAGGCCCAGCGGATCGCGTCGGGAGAGTCGCCCTTGATGACGAAGCGCGGATCAAAGGCAGGATCGTCGAGGAGCAGGTCCTGCGCGCCGAGCGCCTTACCGACCGCGCTGAGGATCCCCTCGGCCGACACGCGGAAGCGCGGCCCGAAGCCCAGCGTGAAGCGGGCGCGCGCGCGTGTGTAGGTGGTCGACGTCTTGCCCGTGCTCACGACGTATTTGTCGAGCCGCACCCACGCGTAGCCGTGCGGAACGACCACCAATGCGGGCGTCCGAAAGAAGAAGCCCCCACTCCCCGGCACGAACTGACCCCCGAGCCCAGCGGCCCACTCGGCCCAGCGCGCCTCTCGTTCGCGCTCGGCGCGCATCGTGCTCCTCACGATGAGGTAGACGACGCCGACGACGAAGGCGACACACGCGACGAAGACGAGCGCGAGGAGGAGGGCGACTCCCATCGAGACGCCGCGATGCTAGCCCCAAAACGAACGCGTCACGAGTGCTCAGGGCGTGAGATCGTCGAGGACCCGCAGGAGGACGTCTTCGCCGACCGCCGTCCACGGGCGCTCCTCGGTGCCCTCGCGCAGGGTGACCCGATGCTCCACGCGCGGGGTCGGACCCGCGGTCGAGTGGACGCGGAGGTGGACGAACCACTCTCCTTCGAGGGGGAGAAAAGGCTCGCCCTGCGGAGGCGAGACCCACCCGCAACGCGTGAGGCGCCTCCGCAGGAAGACCTGGTCGTACCAAGAGGTCGCTTCGATCGTGCGCGCCACGGTCGGGCCCGCGCGTTCCTCGGACGACACGCGCGGCAGCGAACGACCGAGCTGCGGGAAGGGCTGGATGATCCGGAAGTCCGCGAGCGTGTCGGCCCAGCGCCCGAGCGTGTCGTCCGGCCACCGCAGCGGGTGAGGCACGAAGACGCGCGCCCCCACCTCGAGCGTCACGGGCTCGTGGTCGCAGCTCTCGTAGGTCCCGTCCTCGGCGACGCGAAAGGTCTGCGCGCCGTCGGGCCGGCGGCCCGCGAAGACGACGCGGCGCGCGAGGTGCATCATCAGCGGGTGGTGCGCCCACGCGGCCTCGAAGTCCTCGACCGCCCAATCAGCGCCCGAGATCATCGCGCGCTCGAGCGCCTGGATCCGAAAGACCGCGATCGCGCTCACGTCCTCGCGAAGCTCATCCCATCGCTGCCGCGCCTGCTCGACCTTTGCGTCATCGTCGTCCTTGCGCGCGCGTGGCAACGCCGCGGAGCGCTTGCCCTCCTCGTCGAGCACGGCGGGCGCCAGGTGCTCGTCGAAGACGACACGAAACGAGCGCGGGCCGTAGTCGAGCTCGAGCGCTCCGTCGGGGCCGAGGCCGAGCGTCGGGGTGAGCTGCTCGTCGAGACGCTCGCGATCGATGCCGCGCGCCTCGGCGATGCGATCGAGCGCCTTCTCCGCCAGGTCCCGGAGCTGCCCCAGCTTGCCTGGGCGGGCGCCGATGGTCGCGAGCTCCATCGCCGCCGCGTCGGTGCCGATGTCCGCGAGCACGTCGATCACGAGCGCGTTCTTGAGCGCGGGTGTGGTCCGGCGCACGACCTCGTCGTCGGCCAGGTGGACGAGCGAGCGCATCATCCAGGCGTCGGATTTGCGCGCTCCGCTGGCCTCCCACGCCCGCGCGAGGCTCCACGCGTGCTCGGCGAGGGACCGCGCGTCGCAGACCTCGGCCACGAGCGCGAGCCCCGCGTAGGGCGCGTCCGGCAGAGAGAACGCGAGCATCTCGTCGAGGTGCCGCACGGCGGAGAGAGGGAGCGCGAGCCCGTCCTTGGTGAGCGGGCGGACCAGCCCCTCCGGGCGATAGCGCGCCGAGAGCTTCGGCGCGGACTTCGGACAGTCGCCGAGCGGATCCCAGGTGAGCACCTCGTCGATGGCCGCGCTCGCGCGGGCGCCGAGCTCGGCGGCCCGCGCGCGGATGCGCGCCTCGTGCCCCTGTGCGGCGAGCCACCGTAGCGCGCGCTCGGCCGCGGTGCGACGCGCGCTCTTCTCACCGATCGCCGCCGGGACGAGCCCCGCGATCGCCGCCTCGTCGTACCGCCGAAACCACGCGCTCGCGAAGTCGCGCAGGGGCCGGCGACCGAACGCCAACGCGACCTCCGGCGCGAGCTCGGGCGCCTCGAGCTCGACGAGCGGGCCGAGCTGATAGGTGTGCGTGACGCGGGAGAGGAGTTGGCGCGCCCAGCACACGAACCCCGGCAGGGCGTCCATGCCTTCGTCGATGAAGAGATCCCGGATCACGTGCGGCGGCGTGAAGGCGCGCCAGCGCCCCTCGTTCCAGACGCGGAGGCGCGCGTCCGGCGGGACCAGGCGCTGCGCGCGGTGATCGAAGAAGAGCGGCGGCGGCCCGGTGCGGCTGCGCGTCGGGTCGTAGGCGTCGACGGTCGCCTCCCACGCGACGACCTCCTCGGGCGTCATCATCCGGAGCGAAGGGTGTGGCTGCGACCGCGCCCTCGGGCCGTGATACGCCCGCGGTGCGTCGAGGACCTGCGCGTCCTTCACGACGAGAGGCTTTCGCGTCGGGCGTGCTCCGCCCGCCCAGGGGGGCGCCGTGAGCACGGCGGGCAAGGCGTCGAGCGGCGCCTCGACGAGCGCGGCGGCTTGCTCCGCTCGCGCGCTCTGCGCCAAGAGCTCCTCCGCCATCGTCGCTGCGCGCCCCTTCCCCGCCGCGACCGGCTGCAGCGCGGCTTCGGCGAGCTCGGGGAAGCGGCGGAAGTAGGCGCCGGCGTGCTTGCGCACGGGGCCCTTACCGATCTGGCGGGCGATGAGCGCGGCTACGTCGGGGGAACGCACGATCGAGAGGGTGCGGACGAGCCGCTCGACCTCATGGGGCGCCTTCGTTCGATCGGCGAGCTCGATGAGGAGCCCGACGGCGGCCTCGCCGTGACCTTCGAGCAGGTTGTCGAAGTCGCCGAGATCGGCGCCCAAGACCAGCGCGGCTTCGCGGACCTTCTCGACGCTCGCGTTGGCGCCGTAGAGCGCGCGGAGGATGGGGAGGCGATGCGCGACTGCGGTCGGCGCGGCGGCGGCGGCGACCTCGGCGGCGAAGGTGTTCGCCCAATCGACCTCGGCGGGGAAGGCGTCGACGACGCCGGCCTTGCCGAGGACGTCGAGCTCGTCGAAGAGAGGAGCGACCCGCGCCCGGCACGCGGCGTAGGTCGCGTCGTCCGCGGCGAGGAGCGCGTCGCGCAGGGCATCCCCGAACGAAGCGGGCGGCGCGGGGCGCGGCGCGATCCGGAGCTCGGTGCCGCGAGGGTGCCCGTGGTAGACGACCTCGATCGCGGTGCTCCGGACCCACACCTCGACGGCGCGCTCGAGCCCGAGGCCCCCGATCAAGAGCCGCCCAACGCCGTCGAACTGGTGGTGCTGTAGGCGCGCCAACATCGCGAGCTCGTCGACCGAGAGGTCGAAGGGAGGGGTGGGCTGCTCGAGCCGGGCGCGCACCGACGTGAGCCAGGGCTCGACCTCTGGCGCGACGACCTTGTAGACGGCCCGGTAGCTCTGGCGGACGGTCGCCCACGCCGCGTCGACGTCATACGAGAGGGGCCGGCCTGGCTCCCGTCGGCGTCGCCGGACGCGCCCTCGCGCCTCGTCCGTCCATTCGATGGTGAGTGTCACGCCGAGGAGGGTCACCCGGCGAGGCCGGCTGCGGCAATCGCCTGTCGGGCCTGCCGTCCACATCTCCTTCGCGAAGCCAGGCCTCGGGCCGGAGCGGTGGTGGAGAGCGCGGCCTTGGGCGTCGGTTGACGAGCCTTGCCGTGCACGCAGCTTGGCGAGGCGGTACGTCCCGAACGTCGGGGCCCCATTCGTCGGCGGCGGGCGGCGGGCGCGGGCGCGGGCGGGTGCGCGCGACAGGTGCGTGTCACACTCCCGGCATGCGACAGACACTTCGGTGGGGGGTCCTGGCTGCGCTCGCGCTCGGCCTGGGGGGCTGTGGGGATGACGACGTGGACCCGGTGGAGGTCCGGGTCGACACCTTCAACGTCGCGCTCGCCGGGGCGTTCGTCCCGAACGAGGCCGAGCGTCGCGGGCCCGTGATCGACGCCGTGGCCGCGCTCGAGTCGGACATCGTCTGCCTCCAGGAGGTCTGGGAACAGACCGACAAGGACGCCTTCCGCGCGGCGGCGACGGGGCGCTTCCCACACGTCGCCTCGTTCACGACGGGCTTCGACACGCCCGTCGACGATCCGCGGGACCAGAACGGGATGGTCCCGCCCACGCCGACGACGCCGCCGTGCGCGGGCGCCACGCTGCGCGCCAACCTCGAGGCCGCGCTCACCTGCCTCGACGCGAACTGCTCGACGATGCCGGGCAGCGACGATGGCCAGACGACCAGCGCCGCCTGCGCGGAGGCCAACTGCGTCGGCGCGGTCGCGGCGCTCCTCCTTGGCGACGCGGAGTCGCTCCGCTGCTATTCGTGCCTGACGACGAGCTTGCCGACCGAGACCTTCGGCGACATGCGCGAGATCTGCACCACCGAGGTGAACGCCGAGGTCGCGTTCCGTGGCCAGAGCAGCACGATGATCCTCTCGCGCCACCCGCTCTCGGACGTCGAGAATTTCGTCCTGCCGGGGACGTGGAACCGCCGCGTCGTGACGATCGCGACCGCGACCTTGCCGAACGGTCAAGCGCTCGACGTCTACTGCAACCACCTCACGCCGATCTTCGAGGGCCTCGCGTTCCCCTACACCGGTCCTTATGGCGAGGGCGAGACGGGCCCCGCTGGGTGGCAGGCCGAGCAGCGGCTGCAAGTCGAGCAGCTAATCACGCGCGTCGCCGCGCGCAGCGGGACGCGGCCCGCCGTCATCCTCGGCGACTTCAACACGGGCCCGGCGGCGGGCGCGTCGGTCGTCGCGGAGGCGCCCGACACGTACGCGCGGCTCGCCGCCGCGTTCTTGCCCGCGGTTGCGTCCGACTTCACGCCGACGTGCACCTTCTGCCCGAGCAACCCGAACGTCGGGGGCTCGGGGCCTCCGGTGTGGATCGACCACATCTTCGTCTCCGGGCTCGGCGCGGACGCCGTGCTCTCGACCGCGCTCACCTTCGACGAGCCCGTGGTCACCGTGGGTGATCAACGAGTGCCGCTCTCGGATCACTACGGGCTCGCGGCCACGCTGCGGGTGCCTTGAGCGCGCCTCGCGCGCTCGTCGACGGGACGCGCGCGTTCGGCTCGCGTTGACAGCGCGGACCTCGAGGCCCAGCGTGACCGCATGCGCGTCGTCCCCGCCGGCTTGCAGCTCGAGGAGCACCGCACCCCCGACGGGCTCCTGGTCGTGGTGCGAGACGACGCCATCTACGGCCGCATGCGGACGGCGGCGTACGTCTTCCTGACGATCGCGCTCGTCGCGACGGTGCTGACGCGGGTGATCGCGCTCGGCCTGATCATCGGCTCGCTCGGCGGGCTCATCCTCTTGCTGAGCCGGGTGCGGCGAGGCCGGGTCACCTTCACGCGCGAGACGGTCCACCTGCGGGAGTACGGCTACGCGCGCACCGTACGCCTCGACGAGCTCGAGGCGTTTCGCGGCGGCGCGATCCCCGTACCGCGCCTGTCGTCCTTCAGCGTCGTCGCCACCAAGCGCGACGGGAGCGTGGTGCCGACGATGATCCCCCTCGGAGACGAGGAGCGCGCCGCGCAGGTCGCCGCCGCCCTCAACGCCGCGCTCGAGGAGGTCCGAGCGAAGGGGTACCGGGACGTCCCCGTGGGGTGAGCGGCGACGCGGGGTGAGCCTCGGGGGTGACGCGGCGTGAGCCTCGGGGGTGACGAGGCGCCCTCTGGCCCACGGACCGGAGCGCATTACACTGCGTCCGATGTCCGAGACGAAGCCCTACATCGGGGGCCAGGCCGTGATCGAAGGGGTGATGATGCGCGCGCCCGGCGGCATCTCCGTCGCCGTACGCCGGCCAGACGGCGCCATCGTCCTCCAAGAGCTCGAGATCCAGAAGCGCTTCTCCAGCAAGCTCTGGAAGCTGCCCGGCTTCCGCGGGGTCGCGATGCTCGTCGAGTCGCTCTCGGTCGGCTTCCGCGCGCTGCGCTTCAGCGCCGAACAGCAAATGACCGAGGAGGAGCTCGCCAAGGAGGGTGACGGGGGTGGAAAGCTCGCGATGCTCGTCTCGACGCTCTTCGCGATCGGCCTCTTCGTCGCGCTCCCGCAGCTGCTCGCCGCGGGCTCGGGCAAGCTCTTCGGGCACGACTTCGGCCTCGCCGACGCGAGCTTCCACCTCGTGATCGGCGGCTTCAAGCTCCTCGTCGTCTTCGGCTACCTGGCGCTGCTCTCGCGGATCCCCGAGGTCCGCCGCGTCTTCCAGTACCACGGCGCCGAGCACAAGACGATCCACGCCTGGGAGGCCGAGCTCGACCTCACGGTCGAGAACGTCCGCGCGCAGACGACGCTCCACCCTCGGTGTGGGACGACCTTCCTCGTCGTCGTCGTGATCATCAGCATCATCCTCGGCTCGATCGCCGCGCCGCTGCTCCTCCCGAACGCCGAGGGCATCACGGGACAGATCACGCTCTTCGCGCTCCGCGTCGCGCTCTTGCCCATCGTCGCCGCGGTCTCCTACGAGCTGCAGCGCTTCACGGCGAAGTACTGCACCCGCGGCCCGCTCCGCGTCTTCCTCTGGCCGGGCTTCCTCTTCCAGAAGCTCAGCACCCGCGAGCCGAGCGACGATCAGATCGAGGTCGCCATCGCCGCCATGGAGGCCGCCGCCTGGCGCGAGCGCGTGGGTGACCGCGCCGAGGCGGTCGTCGAGCCCCTGGTCTTCCCGAGCTTCGACGGCTTCGTCGAGGCGCTCCCCACCCTGCGCCCGATGCGCACCTCCTGATGCTCCCCCTCGCCAAGCTCGAGAGCCTCGAGGCGCGCTTCCGCGAGCTCGACGAGATGCTCTACCGCCCGGAGATCGCGGGCGACGCCGGGCGGTACCGCAAGCTCTCGCGCGAGCGCGCCGAGCTCGAGCCCCTCGCGGCCGCGTTCGTGCGCTACCGCGACGTCACGCGGCAGATCGCGGACGACGAGGAGGCCTTGCGCGACCCCGAGCTGCGCGAGCTCGCGGAGGCCGAGCTGCCCGAGCTGCGCGAGGAGCGCGACGCGCTCGAGGTGGAGCTACACCGGCTGCTCTTGCCGAAGGATCCGAACGACGGGCGCGACGTCCTGCTCGAGATCCGCGCGGGCACGGGCGGCGAAGAGGCCGCCCTCTTCGCGGCCGCGCTCTTCCGCATGTACGGCCGCTACGCGGAGACGAAGGGCTGGAAGGTCGAGATCACCTCGATCAGCGAGGCCAGCGCCGGAGGCATCAAGGAGGTCATCGCGATCGTCACGGGTGAGCGCGTGTACTCGCACCTCCGCTTCGAGGCGGGCGTCCACCGCGTGCAGCGCATCCCCGCGACCGAGTCGCAGGGCCGCATCCACACCTCGACCGCCACGGTCGCCGTCCTGCCCGAGGCCGACGAGGTCGAGGTCGAGATCGACGAGAAGGACCTGAAGATCACCAAGACCGCCGCGGGCGGCTCGGGCGGCCAGAAGGTCAACACGACCAACTCGGCCATCAACCTGCTGCACATCCCCACCGGGATCATGGTGCGCAGCGAAGAGCAGCGCTCGCAGCACCAGAACCTCGAGCGCGCGATGCAGATCCTGCGCGCGAAGCTCCGCGACCAGGCCGAGCAGGCGCAGGCCGACGCGATCCGCGACGAGCGGCGGAGCATGGTCGGCACGGGCGAGCGCTCGGAGAAGATCCGCACGTACAACCACCCGCAGAACCGAGTGACGGATCACCGCATCGGCCTGACCCTGCACGCCTACGAGCGCGTGCTCGACGGCGAGCTCGAGCCGCTGATCGCCGCGCTCCGCGCCGACCGGCAGGCGCGCGAGCTCGAGCGCGAGACCGCCGCCTGACGCTTCCTCGCTGGCGTCGAGCGGGTCGAGCGGGGTCGAGGTCGAGCGGGGTCGAACGGCCCCGTGCGGGTTGAACGGCCCCGATCACGCCGTCGAGCTCGGCGAGCGCGGCGAGCGTGGCGACGCGCGCCGATCACGAGGCTCACACGCGCCCCTCGTCGACGGGCTCACGCCATCACCGACGAAGGAAGCGTGCGCGCTCAGCGATGTCCCCGCGCGAGCTTGCGCGCGACGTCGGCGTCGATGCCGACCGCGTGCTCGATCAGGTAATCCGCGAGCACGCGCGCGACCCCACGATCCACCTTCGCCCGCTCCACGAGCGCCCGGAGCGCGGGCACGTCGCCGCGCTCACCGATCGTCGCGAGCGCGGCCTCGGGATCGACGAAGGCGAGCGTGTCGATGCGCTCGACCTCGACGAGGCGCGGCGTCAACGGGCGCGCGCTCGTCGGGTAGGTGAGCGTGACACCATGATGCCGGAGCGCCCCGCCCGCGTCGATCACCTTCTTCAGGAGCGCGCGCGTCCCACGGACGTACGTCATAGGCTTCCCTTGGATCATCAGCGCCTTGCGACCGATCTTCACGCGACCGACGCGTCGCGCGTTCCAAAGATCCCAGCTCGCCGTCACCACGACCTCGGTCGCGCTCTCGATCGAGAGCGAGCCGGTACGCATCGTCGCGCTCCAGTCCAGCAACGGCGCGACGCCGCTCCAGAACGCAGGCGCATACGCCGTCGCGCGGACGAGTCCACGACGTCGCGCGACCGCGCGCACGATCGCGAGCGCGTGCGTGGGGGCGTCGTCGCCCTCGGGGATGCGCTGGACGAGCTCGACGAGCGCCGCCACCCGGCCAGGGTCCGCCTTCATCCCCGCCGCGGCCCCCACCCACGCCTCGACGTCGAAGGGTGCAAGACGAAGCGCCCCGAGCGCCGCGCGGTCGATCCGCTCCGCGAGCTCCGCGACGTGCCGGTCGGCCCGCGCGCTCACGGCCCAGGCGATCGTGCCCAACGTCTGCCTCTCGCGCGCGAGCCCGCTCAGCGCCGCGACCTGCGCGGGGTCGTCGAGCGCGAGCCCCGCGTCGATCGCGTCGAGCACCTGCGGCGCGCGACGCCGCAGAGACGCGACGATCTCTGCGAGCGGCGCGGCGTATGCGGCGAGGTACGAGAGCTCGCGAAACCCCGGCAGGTCGATCGCCTCGTCGTAGGTGATGCGCCGCCATGCGCGCTCGGGCACCGCGTCCAGCGCGCCGGCCAGCGCATCTCCCGTCGCCGTCCCGTGGCTGACGCGCTCGCCGCGCTTCGCGAGCCACTTCAGCAGCGCGGTGCGTTTCGGCTCGGCGAGGCCCGGACAGTCCAGCTCCAATAGCCCCGGTCGCGGCGGCGCGCCGACGACTGGCACCGTGCCCGTGTGATCGACGACGAGCAGCGCGTCCCCGTCACGCGGCTCCGCGTTCACGATCGCGAGCAGCTTCACGGGCCCACCTCCGCGCACGCGAGCGATTTCACGAGCCCACCTCCACACGCGCGCCGCCCCCCACATGCCCGCCTCCATGCACGCGCGCAGCCTCTCGCGCCGTGCTCCATGCACCGGCGCGGCTCCCGATGCCCTGCGGGGGGCAGACTCACGCGCCCACCTCCGCGGCCATCGCGCTCATCACCCGCAGCCGGTCGACGAGCTCCCCGAAGCGGGTCGCCGCCGTATCGCCGCCGCGCTCGAGCAGCGCCCAGCCGCCACGTGGCGTGGTGTACGAGGCCTGCGTGTAGAACTCGTAGCCCACCGTCAGCTCGCCGGGCGCGCCGACCGGCGGGTTGAGGTTCAGCGCGAGATCGAAGGGCAGCAGCGCCTCG
This sequence comes from Myxococcales bacterium, assembly GCA_019637115.1. Lineage (GTDB taxonomy): Bacteria > Myxococcota_A > Polyangia > Polyangiales > Houyiibacteriaceae > JACKEH01. The sequence goes on from JAHBWH010000062.1 coordinate 32,573, forward strand.
AGCAGCCGCGCGTCGCCCACGAAGGGCACGTCGAGGAGCAGCGGCTGGCGAGGGTCGAGTGCTCCGAGCGCCTTCGCGAGCGCTGGCACGTCGAAGGTGTAGGCCGCGTCGTGCGCGATCGCGCCCAGCGCGCGCGTGAGCCACGCGTGGACGGCGCGAGGGCCCTCCACGAGGGGGTCGAGCAGATCGCTCAACGACACCGGTGGCGCGTCGGCGAGCCCGCGACCACGCAGGATGAGCAGTCGGGCGGCGCCCGCCTGCGCGACCATCGCGTAGAGCATCAGGCTCGTCATCCGCAGCATCATCGACGGGAGCACGAAGGTGTAGTCGGTCGCGCCTGGCAGGAGCGCGCGGAGATCACTGCCGAAGCGCTCCATCAGCGGCGCGAGCAGCGGCCGCGCGAGCCCGCGGCGCACGTGCACGGGCGCCGCCTCGAACCCCTTGAGCACCTTGAAGAACGGCAAGGTCACCCGCGGGTTGCGCATCGCGCGGTGCACGCGCTCGGTGATCTGCGCGAGCTCCGCGTCCTGCAGCCAGCTCCCCCACTCGTGCAGCCGGAGCAACATCTCGACGCCGCTCGCCGAAGCGATCGCGTGCTCGCGCAGCCTCGGCAGGTGCGCTCGATACTCCACGGTCGCCCGGTCGAGGCGCACGCCCGCTTTTCCGAAGAGCCCCTGCAGTGCGGTGAGCGGTACCGCGCCCGGCGCCTCGTCCAGCGCCTTCACGAAGCCCGAGAGCCCTTGCTTCGCGAGCCCATCCCGTGCCCGCACGAACGCCCCGACCGCGGGGAGCTCCTCTGCTGCCGCCCGGCCGTCGCCGAAGCAGAGGTCGTGGATCGCCCGCTCGCGCGGGCCCTCGAACCGAAACCGAAGGAGCGCCGCCGATTGCTTCACGGCGTCGCGGAACTTGAGCAGCGTCGCCGCGGGCGCCGCCGCGATCGTCGCGCGGAAGATCGCGCGCAGGCGCTCGAAGGGCGGATCGATGAGCCGAAAGGGGACCCACTTGCGCCACCCGGTCAGCACCATCGCGGCGGGCTTGATCACCGCGGTCGGGAACCCGAGGCGCCACGCCCAAGGCAGCGCGTCGAGCATCGCCTCGAGCGTCGCCTCGTCTCCGCGCTCGAGCGCACCGATGGCGTGCAGCAGCTTGTGGTCGTTGAGGAGCGCGCGGGCGTGGGCACGCAAGAGCGCGTGGTGACGCGGAGTCGACGCGCGGACGAGCTCCCAAGCCCGCGCGAGGTGCTCGGCCTCGCCCATCGTCGCCGTCGGAACGATCTTCTCGAGCAGCGCCGCGTCGAGCACGGGATCACCGGTCGAGATCGGCAGCGACACGCCGAGGTCGATGACGTGGAGCGCGCGCCGCTCGGCGAGCAGCAGCTTGTACCGGCGCTTCAGATCGCGAACGGAAGGGAGCGAGGGGCTCATGAGATCTCGGACGCGGGCCGCGATGAAGCGGCTAGTGGTGCTCGGCGGAAGTGACGATACCGTACCGGCGAGGATTCGGCGTCGCTTGGCGGTCCGAATCGACGAAGGACATGCAGAGCATATTCGAGGAGATAGGCCGAAGGCCGGTCGGGCCGCCGAGCGGCGCCGAGGACCGGCGCAAACGGATCGTCAGTTTCGCTGAGCACCACTAGGGAGCGACGCTGCGCGAATGTCGCCGCCGAGTGCATGGGTCCGGCGGCCGTTTTCCAATAAAAGAACTGAACGCTCTGCCGTGCGTGAGTCGCGGAGCGGGAGGACTGTACCACGAGCCCCTCGACTCGCAGCCACTCCTCGCCAGCCCGCGCGGAGCTCACTCGCCTCGACTGCCTCGAAGCGCCTCGCGATACGCGCGAATCGCCGCGCTCGTGGTGGGCTGGTCGATGAAGCTCGCGAGCTGCGCGAGATCGATCCCAGGGAGGGCTTCGCTGACGTCGACCTCTTCGTACCGATCGCCGCGCAGCCGATGCACCGAGATGCGCCCCTGCCGCCAGTACCACACCTCGGCGACGCCGAGCTTCCGGTAGATTTCCAGCTTGTCGAGGCCCCCCGAGGTCCAGACCACCTCGATGGCCAGGTCGGGCCTCGTCGCCCCCTCGCGCCCACCGAGCACGTAGCACTCGTCGGGCTCGGCGCCGCGCTCGAGCGCTTTCTCCTCGAGGGTCCAGGATCCGAGGGTGTGAAACTCGATGTCGCGCTCGAGGCAGTAGACCTCCACCAAACGACCGATCATCGACTTGATGGACTCGTGGGTCGCGGAGGGGCTCATGAGCTCGAGGCGTCCTTCCAGGTAGGCGAGCCGCGGCACGGACTGGTCCCCGCGAATCTCGAGCATTCGCTGGTAGTCCGCCCACGTGACCCCGGAGAGGACGACGATGTGGTCCTGAGGGGCCGCCGGAGCCTGCGCGAGAGCATGTGCCAGCATGCGGTCAGTATAGCCCGCCGTGTCGCGCACGTCGCTGGCGCGGGGGTCCACCTTCTGACTCAGAGCAGGTGGAGCGCGGCGAGCGCGAGCGCCGCGGGGAGCGCCTGGAGCAAGACGATCGTCCAGCGGGCCGAGTACCCCCCGTAGAGGCCGACGACCACGACGAAGGTGAGCAGCACGGTCACCGTCGTCCACTCGCCTCGGAGCGCGGCGTAGGTGAGCGCGACGGCGAGCGCTCCGTTGTACACGCCCTGATTCGCGGCGAGCACGCGGGTCGTCTCGGCCTCTTCCGCGCTCATCCCGAACGAGCGCCGCACCTTCGGCGTCGTCCAGAGGAACGTCTCGAGGAGCATGAAGACGACGTGGAGGAGCGCGACGAGCAGGGTGAGGGCGAGCGGGAGCATGGACCATTCTTGAACGATCGCCCAATAACAGTCAACTCGCGGATCACTCCCCGTGGATCGCGCCCCGCGGACACTCCTCGCGCATCACTCCTCGCGCATCACTCCTTGCGCATCACTCCTCGCGCATCACTCCTTGCGCATCACTCCTCGCGGCGCACGCTCCCCGCGGATCACTCCGCGCCATTCACCCCGCGCCATTCACTCCGCCAGGATCCAGAGGCGTCCGGCGTTCCAGAACGCCGCGCCAATCCGCGCGATGGGCGGCGCGCCGAGCCGCCGGAAGGGCGCGAAGTCTCCGATCGGCGTCCGCGACGCGAACTCGAAGCAGTGCTGGCCCTCATAGATGTGCACGTCCGTCGACGTCGCGAAGGCCGCGTACCCCTCGATCATGGGCGGCCCCTCGCCACAGAGCCCGTTCGGGTCGCCAGCGGCCCAGCCGGGGTTCTCCGCCGCGGTCCACGAGAAGCGGACGAGCGCTGGGTCGGGCGCGAAGGGCGGCTCCCAGGTCCGCTCGTCCACCTGGTTCGTGAAAGCGACGAGCCGCGCGGGCAGCGTCATCTGGTATTGGTAGACGCTCCCCGCGCTGCTGAGCGAGAGCGGCTCGACGTCGGGGTTACCGCCCAGGTAGCCCGCGGGAATGGAGAACGCGGAGTTGAGCGCGGCCCCTGCCGCCTCTGGGAAGAGCAGGTCGCGATTGCCGGCCTCGACCCACGTCCGGTCCGCGAGCCGGAGCACGTGATACGTCGTGTCCGTCAGCACGTAGGCCAGCTCGATCGACTCGACGTCGAAGGCGGCGCGGACCGGCGAGGTCGGTGCGAGCGCCGAGGCGATCGCGGGGTAGGCGCTCCAGGCCGTCTCGGCGGGCGCGATCGTCCATATCGCGCACGGCTCGAGGCCGCATGGGCCGGGCGGGGGTCCAGCGTCGACGCCCCCGTCGCGCTCGGGCTCCGCGTCGTCGCTCGCGTCTCGCCCCGCGTCGAGCGGCCCCGCGTCGACACCGCCGTCCTCACGTCGCCCCGAGACGCAGCGGCCATCCACGCAGCGCTCTCCGGCGCCGCACTCCGCCACGGTCGTGCATTGGGCGCCCTCCCCGTTCGCGCACGCGACCAGGCCCGCCGTGAGCGTCACGTACACGAGGCCGAGGATTCGCGGCGCTGTCTTCATCTTCATCGGGAGCGCACCTGAGAGCGTCATCCTACTCGTTCGAGGTACGAGCATGCACTACTACCTCCGCATGGGACGACCTCGCGACTTCGACCTCGACGCTGCGCTCGACGTCGCGGTCGAGCTCTTCTGGCGGCAGGGATACGAGGCGACCTCGGTCCGCGCGCTCGCCGACGCGATGGGTATCCGCCTCGGGAGCTTCTACGCGGCGTTCGAGAGCAAGGAGGCCTGCTTCCGACGCGCCCTCGGCCGCTACCTCGCGCAGCAAGGGCTCCCGGCCACGCCGAGCACCGACGCCGTGCGCGCGTGGCTGAAGGCGATCGTCGATCCGAAGCGGCAGCCGAAGGGATGCCTGCTCGTGGTCTCGGCCGGAGAGCACCCTTCCCTCGCGCCCGAGAGTCAGGCCGCGGTGACGAACCGCGTGCGCGGCATGCAGGACTTCTTCGCCGCCTGCCTTGCGGGCCGGCCGAGCGCACGAGAGGACGCCGCGCTGCTCGCGGCCGCGGTCGTCGGGATCCACGTCATGGCCCGCGCAGGCGTCGGCCCCACCGAGCTGAAGCGGGCCGCGCGGCGCGCGCTCGACGCCGTCGGTCTCGGCTGAGCCACCGTCGCGACGAGCTCGTCAGGTGAGCGCGTTCGCGAGTGCTCGCACGTGGGCGGGGCCAGTGCCGCAGCAGCCGCCGAGGATCGTCGCCCCGCGCTCACGCCAGACGCGCGCGTGCTCTAGGTACCTCCTCGCGGCGTCCGGCGCCTCCTCGCTCGTCCAACCCATGCCCTCGTCCACCCGGCCCGCGTTCGCGTACGCGCCGACTGGCACGCCGAGGTCGAGCGCGAGGAGCGCGTCGAGGTAGTCCCCGACGCGCGCGACGGGCACGCAGTTGACGAGCACCGCCGCGGCCCCTCTGCGCACGGCCTCTCGGGCGCCTCGCGCGAGCGCGGCGGGGCTCAGCAGATCCGCGTCCGGCCCGGCCGTGAGCGCGAGCCAGGTGGGGAGGCCCGTCGCGACCGCGGACTCGACCGCGACGAGCGCCTCGCCGACGTGCGGGAAGGTCTCGCAGAGCAGGAGGTCGGCCCCCGCGTCGGCGAGCACCTTCGCGAGCGCGCGGTGCTCTCCGCGCGCCCCCGCACCGGGCGAGAGGTCGGGTCGGTAGCAGTCCTCGACGGGCGCGATCGAGCCCGCGACGCGGTGGCTCGCAGGGATCGCGTCGCGGGCGATCTGGACCGCCCGCCCCGCCGCGCGGGCCCACGCGGAGCCGAGCGTGCGCGAGCGCGCGCGGAAGGTGTTGGTCGTGTGGATCTGTGCGCCCGCTGCGGCGTAGTCTGCGTGGATCGCCCCGAGCACGTCCGGCGCGCCCTCGATCGCGCCGGCGCTCCACGCCGGCAAGGGCGTCGGGACGCCGCGGCGAAGCAGCTCGGTCCCCACGGGGCCGTCCAAGATCAGGAGCTCGGTCGCCGCGCTCACTCCGCGCGCGGGCTGGACGTCCCGCGCTCGCGGAGGATCCGCCCGAGCAGCACGCGGTACTCGTCGCGTCGGCGACGGATGGACACCGCCTCGCGCGCCCACGCTTCCGCCAGCTCGAGGTCGCCGTCCTCGAAGGCGAGGTGCGCGAGCTCGGCCGCGACGTGCGGGTTGCGGCGGTGCGCGTGCGCGGCCTCCCAGAGGAGCTGTCGACGCTCCGCGCCCCACACCTCGCGCGCGCTGCGGAAGAGTCGATCCGAGAGCTCGCGGTCGTCGCCCGCTCCGGAGAGGTCGGACGGGAAGAAACGATCCGGCGCGCGCGCGAGGAAGGTCCCCGGCGTCGCGGCCTCGGCCGGTTCGCGCGCGTTGGCGGCCCTGGGAGAGGTCACGTCGTCAGCCGTCTGCGGCGCCCGCGCCTCTGGTGCTGTTGCCTCTAGTGCGGTCGCCCCCGGCGCCCGCGCCTCCGCCCGCGCGGACGCCGTCAGCGCACGCGACGGTGCGTCTTGCCCCACGCGCACGCTCGCCTCGCCCTGCTCGGCGCGGAGCTCCTCGGGGGCCGACGAGACGCGCGGCGCGAGCGAGGCGACGGTCGCCCCCTCGTCCGCGCCGTCGACGTCGAGCGCCGTCGCGAGCAGCCAGCCGAGCGCCGCGGTCGCGACCGCGGCGAGGGCGAGCGGCATCCAGCCGCGAGGCGCAGGGGCCCGCGTAGCCGGCGGGGCCACGCGCGGCGGCTCGTCGACCTTGACGGCCACGGGCGGGCGATAGCCCGCGGCGGCGACCAGGACCCGCGGGGCGAGGGGGCTGGTCGGCGCGTCGCCGAGCTCCTTCATCCACGCCGGTTTCGCGCGTTTCGGCTCGAGCGGACGCGGGGGTAGCGGGAGGCTGACCTGCGCGGCCTTCGCCCAGGGCGCCTCGACGGTGGCTTTCATGGCGACCGAAGGCGCCCCGCGTGACGAGCCCTCGAGCAGCTCGTCGACTGGAGAGAGCGCGCGCGCGGTCGCGGCGCTCTCGACCACCGTCGCCGCCCGCTCCGCGCTCGCGTCGGGCTCGGAGCCGGCGTCGCCGACCGCCGCTCCGCCGATCACCGCTTCGCCGGCGCTCGCTCTGCCAGCGCTCGCTTCGCCGGCGCTCGCTCGGCCAGTGCTCGCTTCGCCGACCGCCGCCTCGCTGGCGCTCGCGTCGCCGACCGCCGCGTTGCCGGTGCTCGCTTCGTTGGCGCTCACGTCGCCAGCGGTCGCCTCGGCCTCCCTGCCACGCTCCTTCGGAGCTGCGGGCTCGTCGTCGAAGGACACGGGCACGCCAATGCTCGGAAGCGAAGCCGACGAAGGCGCGGTCGGAGCCAAGCCCAGCGCCCCGCTGAGCGCACCCTCGAGCCCTCGTCGGCCCGTCGGGAGCAGATCCTCGGTCGGCGGGTCTTCGGGGAAGGCCTCCGGTGGCAGCGGCGTCAACCCCTGCTTCGTGGTGACGTCCTCCCAGCTCGCGTCCTCCGCCGATGGCGGCGCGACCGCTGGACGCGCCGGCGGCGCGTCCGCCTCGTCCTCTTGGCTCGCGAGCATCGCCGAGAGCGCGACTCGATCGACTGTCTCACCTTCACGCGGCGCGAGCGCCCGCAGGTCGCTGGTGGTCGCGTGGCGCTCGCGGTCGGCCCCGAGGAGCGCCAACGACACCGGGGCCATGATCGTCATCACGCGCGCGAGCTCGTGACGCTCGACGTGCGCGCGGCCGCTGCGCAGCCCCAGGAACGCGCCGAGGGCGCGCGTCCCGACGTAGCGCGGCGCGGCGCTCTGCCCCTGGTACCAGGTCGCGCTGACGATCAGATCGCCGCCGATCTCCACCGTGGCGCGGATGTCGTCGTCCGCAACCACGAGGCGGAGCACCGCCCCACACGCGCCCGCCAACGCCTGCAGCGTACGCGTCGGACCGAGGCGCGCGAAGGGGACGGGGAAGCTCGAGCGCGCCTGCGCCATCCACCGCAGCTCGCGGTCGAGCTGGATCTCCCGCGCGATGGTGGTCGCCAAAGGCATCAGCTGGGGCTCGCCACCCGGCCAGACCTCGTCCCACGAGAAGGGGATCACCGCGGCGCCGCGCAGCCGCACCTCGGCCTCGAGGGCGCGCGCGACGCGATCCTCTGCCGCGCGAGACGGATCGAGGAGGACCGCCTGGGCGTCGAGGAACCCCAAGCGGCTGAGACCACGGCCGCGCCCGTCCGTCACTCCGACGAACGCGCCGTGAGCGCGGAGCTGCTGCACCAGACCGTCGGTCACGACCGGGTCGTCGCCCACGACGACGAGGCGAGCCCCCTCGAGGAGCGAGGCCGCGATGACATCGGCAGGAGGCCGCGGGTCGTCCGCCGAGCCGAGCTCGTCGACGACGGAGCTCAGCGCGCTCCACTCGCTGCTCTCCCAACCGCTGCGTGCCATCCCCTCCATGAGTCGGATTCGCGGTACCAAAGAAGCGCGCCGCGATCCAGCCGAGAATCACGGGTCTTTGTTACATCGTCTTACGAGGATGCCTCCAACCCTCGGGGGCGTCACGGATCGTGGATGCTCCGTCTCGGTGCGCAGCCGCGGCCTCGCTGGGGATTGGCTCGGGTTCGGTTGGAGGGCGCCCGGCGCGGCACGGCGAGGCCCACCCGGCTACCCCATGCTCAACGTTTCGTAAACGTGAAGCCGTCGTCGGCCACGTCCACCACGATCGTGTCCCCGCTCTCGTATCCGCCCTCGAGCATCGTCTGGGCCATCGGGTCTTGGAGGTTGCGGAGGATCACGCGCTTGAGCGGGCGCGCGCCGAAGGCCGGCTCGTATCCGAGGTCCACGATGCGCTCCTTCGCGGCGTCGGAGACCTCGAGCCGGATGTGGCGTGCGTCGAGCAGCTTCTCGAGCGCGCGGATCTGGAGGTCCGCGATGCCGCCGAGGTCGTCCTTACCCAGCGGATCGAAGACGACCACCTCGTCGATGCGGTTGAGGAACTCGGGCCGGTAATGGCGCTGGATCTCCTGCTCGACCTTGGCCTTCAGCTCCTCGTTCGTGCCCTCGTGATCGAGGATGAGGTGCGAGCCCACGTTGCTGGTCATGATGATGACGGTGTCGCTGAAGAACGCGGGCCGGCCGCGCGAGTCGGTGAGGCGACCGTCGTCGAGGATCTGCAGGCAGATGTTGAAGACGTCCGGG
>JAHBWH010000063.1 GCA_019637115.1 Myxococcales bacterium
CGTTGAAGAACGAGGTTCTTCAACGGGCTGCTAGCGGGCGTCGCGCGAGCCAGACCTCGTCGGCCGCCCGCACGCCGTGCGCGAAGGACTCGACGAAGAGCGCCAGCCCCGAGAGATCCGTGTGCGCGAGGTGGATCGCGCCGCGAGGCGCGGCTTCGTCGAGCCGCGCGCCGCCCCGGAGGAAGCCGACGCGCGGCTGCACCATGCCGTGCCCCCAGCGCCAGATGTCGAGCTGGCGGACGCGCGCGTCGAGGTCAGGGTGGGCGCGGCGCAGGTCGCGCATGCAAGCGTCCGCGAGGTCGCGGTGCTCGGCCGCGAAGAGCCGGCGACGCCCCGCGTCGGCGTCGGCGTCGACGAAGGGGAGGTACCAGCTCCACACCGTCGGGCCATGGTCGCGCCCGCGCTGGTGCGTGGCCGTTACGTAGCCGAGCGAGGGGCTGCCGTAGAGCACGTTGTCCCACGCGGGCGGGAAGCCGCGCTCCGCAGGCCGCTCGTCGAGGTGCAGGGCCGCCACCGCCCACGCGCCGTACTCGAAGCCCTCGCGTGTGAGCTGGAGCTCGGGGGCGACGCGCGCCGCGACGAAGCGGGGGAGGGCGAGGATCGCGCGGTCGGCGAGGAGGCGCTCGCGCTGACCAGCTGCGTCGAGGAGCAGGACGTGCACGCCCGCGGACCCGTCGTCTCGCGGCTCCTCGTAGACGTGCGCCGCGAGCTTGCCGGTCTCGACGCGCTCGCCGAGCGCGCCCGCGAGGTGCGCGACGAGGGCGCCGTTGCCCTCGGGCCAGGTGAGGAAGGGCGCGCCCTCGAGCGCGTCGTCGCCTCGCCGCCCGCGGCTCGCCCAGTAGTAGACGAAGGCCCACGCGCTGGTCTCCTGCAGCGAGAGGCCGTAGTCGTCACGCGTCGCGTACTCCGCGAGCCACCGCAGGCGCGGCGAGCGCAGACCGTGGCGGTCGAGGAAGGCGGCGGCGCTCTCTTCGTCGAGCGCGAGCAACGCGGGGTCGAGCACGGATCGGGCGAGCGGGACGTCGAAGGCGCCGCCGTCGACGTAGCGGGCGACGAGGCGCTCGAAGCGCGCGAGCTCGTCGAGGTCCTCCGCGCTCGCGCCCGCATAGGGGTAGAGCCCGGGGTACCAATAGCCGCGGTAGAAGACCCGCTCTTGCGGCTCCCGCACGAGGATCTCTTCGCGGCCGCCCTCTTCGTCGGCGGCGCCCATCTCGCCGAGCAGCTCGTAGAGGTCGCCGAACGACGGCGGGGGCAGCGGCAGGTAGTGCGCGCCCCAAGGGTACGCGGTCAGCGGGCTGCGTCCGCTGCGGCTCGTCCCGCCCGGCGCCGGCTCGAGATCGAGGACGACGAGGTCGCGCTCGCCGCGGCGCGCGAGCCGCCAACCGGCGCTGAGGCCCGCGGGGCCACCGCCGACGATCGCGACGCCGACCCGGCGCGTCGGCGCGTCGTCCCATGCCTGCCGCGGCAGCGGCTCCCGTAGGCGGTGGCCGAGCGCGACGTCGGGGCCGAGCAGGGCGCCCTCGGGCGGGCCGGGCGGAGGCGCGGCGCCCTCGCACGCGAGCAGCTCGGCGGCGAAGGGCGCGCCGAGCAGCAGCCGCAGCATCTCGCGTCGCGTGCTCATCGCTCGAGGCCGCGGGTCTCCGACTCGTAATAACGCACCAGCGTCTGATCGTTCAGGCGGTTGGGCTCGACGTCGAGGCGGGCCATGTCGGCGGGGAAGACGAAGAGCGTGGGGAGCACGTCGTCCGTCAAGAAGCGCAGCGGCTGGACCTCGGGCGCGAGGCGCTCGGGAGGATCGAAGGGCGTCTTGCGCGCGAGCACGAAGCCCCAGGTGCCGAAGCTCGGCACCGTCGCGTGGTAGGGGCCGGTGCGCAGGCCGGTCTCGCGCATCGTGCGCTCGATGCACCAGAACGAGCGCCGGGCGAAGAGGGGCGAGGTGCTCTGCACGACGAGCGCGCCGTCGTCCGCCAGCGCGCGCGCCGCGAGCCGATAGAAGCGCGCCGTGTAGAGCTTGCCGAGGCTGAAATTGTTCGGGTCGGGGAAGTCGATGATGACGGCGTCGTAGGGGGCGGCGTCCGCCGGGCGCTCGTCGAGCCAGACCAGCGCGTCGTCGTTCACGAGCTCGAGTCGCGGGTCCTCGAGCGCGCGCTGGTTGAGGTCGGCGAAGATACGCGCGGCCGTCTCGGTCATCGCCGGGTCGAGGTCCACGAGGGTGACCTCGCGGACGCTCGGGTAGCGGAAGACCTCGCGGAGCGCGAGCCCGTCCCCGCCGCCGAGGATGAGCACGCGCTCGCGGCGCGGGGCGAGGCTCATCGCCGGGTGCACCAGCGCCTCGTGGTAGCGGTGCTCGTCCGGGCTCGAGAACTGCAGGTTGCCGTTGAGGAAGAGGCTCATCCGGTCGCCGCTGCGCGTGACCACGATGCGCTGGTAGGGGCTCTGCACCGCGAGCACGACCGGATCCGTGTAGAGATCCTGCTCGCTCCAGGTCGTCAGCTCCTCGGCTCTCACGAAGGCGGTGAGCAGCAGCGCGGCGACGAGCGCGGCGAGCACGCGGACACGCACGACCGTCGCGCGATCGAGCAGCGGGCGGAGGATCACCGAGCCGATGACCGCGACCGCGGCGTTCAGCATCCCGAAGAAGAGCGAGGTGCGCGTGAGCCCCAAGGTGGGCACGAAGAAGAGCGCGAAGAGCACCGAGCCGAAGAGCGCGCCGACGTAGTCGAAGGTGAGCACCTTCGCGACGAGCTCCTCGAAGGCGAGGCGCTCCTTGAGGATGCGCATCAGGAGCGGGATCTCCAGCCCGACCAGGATGCCGATGACCATGATCAGGCCGTAGAGCAGGATCCCGAAGGACTCGGCGTGGGCGAAGCCGAGGAAGAGGAGCGGCGCCGAGCCTCCACCGACCAGAGCGGCCGCGAGCTCGATCTCGAGGAAGCGCGCGGGGACGTCCGCCTTGATGAAGCGCGAGAGGAAGCTCCCGATGCCCATGGCGAAGAGGTAAGTGCCGATGGTCGTCGAGAACTGCGTGACCGAGTCGCCGAGGACGTAGCTCGCGACGGTCCCCGCGAGCAGCTCGTAGACGAGCCCCGAGGTCGCGATGATGAGGACCGTCAGGAAGAGCAGCGTCGTCGCGCCCGGCGCGAGCGCCGGCGGAGGAGCCTGGAGGACCGCGTCGCCCTCGGCGGGCGGCGGCGAGGGCGTCTCGTCGCTCACGACAGGGCGGCTCAGCCGTGGATCGCGGCCGACACGATCAGCGCGACGCCGATGATCACCGAGCCGATCACGATGCCGAGCGCGGTGTTCTGGTCCTCCTCGATCTCTTTGCGGACCGAGAAGGGCGACACCTTCGTGATCAAGAAGAACGCGATCGCGAAGAAGATGAGCCCGATGACGCTGAAGAGGATCGCCTGCAGCGCGGCGCTCATCACGTGGTTCCAGTCGATGTTCACGGTTTGGTGGTTCTACACCCGAGAGCGCCCCCGCGTCACCCTCCGGATGGAGAGGAGGAGGGGCGGGGCCAGGAGGAGCGCGAGGGCGACCCCGAGCAGCGGCGCCGAGAGGCCCCCGCTCGTGACCTCCGCGAGCAGCTCGCCGTGGCCCTCTCCGGAGAGGCGCACGACGTAGTCGCCGGGAGGGACGTTCGCGAAGAACACGGTGGCGTCGCCCTCGACCGAGGCCTCGGCCTCGCGGACGGCGTCGCGGGGTAGGGGGCCGTCGCGCCCCGCGGCGAGCGCGAGGGTCGGCTCGGGCTCGAGCGAGACGTCGACGAGGGAGACCAGCGCCTCTCCGCTGCCCAGGAGGCGGACGCGGACCGTCGCGCGCTCCTCGAGCGCGAAGGGCGCGCCGTGGCGGACGAGGGACGCGAGCGCCTCCTCGTCGCGCGTCGGCGCGGCCCCGAGCTCGGCGCGCACCTCGCCGTGGTGGGCGGCCGGGCCGCCGAGGAAGGCGCTCGCGACGGCGAGGAGCGCCACGAGGCCGAGCGACGTGAGCCAGAGCCAGCGCAGCGGCGGCTCGTGACGGCCTCCTGCGCCAGGCGCTGGAGCGCGGGTTGACGTCTCCGGCCCCGACGTCTCCGGCCCCGACGTCTCGGGCCCCGACGTCTCCGGCCCCGACGTCTCGGGCCCCGACGTCTCCGGGCCCGACGTCTCCGGGCCCGACGTCTCGGGCCCCGACGTCTCGGGCCCCGACGTCTCGGGCCCCGACGTCTCCGGCCCCGACGTCTCCGGCCCCGACGTCTCCGACGTGGACGACGCCACGTCGCCTCAGAGCCGCTTGTCGATGATCGCGTTGCGCCGGAGCTCTTCGAGGAAGAGGCGCTCCTGCCGCTCCATCGCGCGACCCATCATGTCTTGGTAGAGCTGGTCGCGGACGTCCTCGAAGGGCGGCATCGAGTCTCCGCCGCGCTCACGGTCGTGCACCAAGAAGATGTGGAAGCCCGACGGTCCGCGGACGGGGCGGCTGATCTCGCCCGTCTGCATCGTGAGCAGGGTCTGCTCGAGCTCGCCGGGGAGGTCGCCCTGGCGGAGCCAGCCGAGCTCACCGCCCCCGTAGAGCGCGATACCGTCGGCGAAGTTCTCGCGGCTCAGCTCCTCGCGGATGCCCTCGGCCTCGCGACGCGCGCGCGCCACCTCGGTGGCGCCCGCGCCCTCGGGCACGGCCACGAAGATGTGCGAGGTCCGGAAGCGCAGCGAGCGGTTCGCGCGCGCCAGCCGCTGGTCGTACACCCGTCGGACGTCCGCCTCGGTGATGTTGACGCGGCCACGGACGCGCTCGTTCAGGAGCCGGTAGCGGAGGAGCTGGCGCCGCAGGTCGGCGCGGTACTGAGCCTCCGTGTAGCCCTGCTCAGCGACGACCTCCCAGAACTCGGAGAGCTCGAGGCCGTTCTGGCGGACGACGTTCAGCACGGCGCGCTCCACGTCCGCCGAGCTGATCCGGATCTGCTGGGTCTGCGCCGCTCGCTCCACGAGCTCCTCGTCGATGAGGCGCTCGAGGATCTCGTCGTAGAGCTGGCGGAGCGCCGCGAGCCGCTGGAGCTCGGGCACCTCCATCAGCCGCGGCATGAAGGGGACGGCGCGGCGGCGCAGCTCGCTCAGGAAGATCGCGTGGTCGTCGACCACGGCCACCACGCGCTCGACCACCTCGGCGCGGGTGGGCTCGGGGCGCGCGACCGCCAGCACGGCGACGGCGATCGACGCGCTCAGCGCGGCGGCGCGTGACGACGCGGGGCTCATCGCTCCTCCTCTTCGGCGTCAGCGGCCGCTCCTGCCCCCTCGGGCACCTCGAGCTCGTCGGCGGAGGTCGGCACCTCGGGGACTCCGGCGTGGCTCAGATCGATGCGCACGGCGGCGAGCGCGTCCTCGTTGGTGCGGATCTCCGCCTCTCGCCGCAGGCGCTCGACGAGCTCTTCGACCGCGCGCTCGCGTTTCTCGCGCCAGAGGCGGTTCTGGATCGCGCGGCGCGACTCCTCGAGCGAGCGGCTGAGGGCGGCGCGGCGGCCCGTGAGCTTCACGATGTGGAAGCCCGCGCTGGATCGGACGAGCTCGGGGTGGACCGCGCCGATGTCCTGGATCGTGAAGGCGGCCTCGGCGACCTCGCGCGGGACCGGGGCCTCGTCCTCGCGGGTCCCGTCGCGTGAGAAGAATCGGAGATCTCCACGCCGGGAGCCGCGGCTCGTCTCGGGATCCTCGTCGTGGCGCTCGGCGAGCTGGCGGAAGCGCAGCATGTCCTCGGGGGCGCCGAGGATCTCGCGGAGCACCCGGCGGGCGGCCGCCTCGTCGCGCATCAGGATGTGGCTGGCGCGCACCTGCTCGGGCTTGTTGAACTCGTCCCGGTTGGCCTCGTAGTGGGCGCGGATCTCCTCGTCGGTGACGTCGGAGAGCTGGATGGCGTCCTCGATGCGCGTCTTGAGCATCTGCTGGATCATCAGCTGCTTGCGAGTGCGCTGGACCTCGGGGAGCTCGTGCAAGCCGCGGCGCTCGGCCTCTTGGGCGAGCAGCTCGAAGCGGATGAGGTTGTCGAGGAACTCTCGGCGCCGCTCGGGGCTGTTGTAGCGCGCGCGCAGGTAGGGCGACTGGTCCGCGAGGGCCTCGGCCAGCTCACCGACGGTGATCGTGGTGTCGCCGACCTTCGCCAGCGTCTGCGCGGCTTGCTCCCGCGTCAGGCCGTGGCGTGGCCACTCCCCGTCGTCGTCCGCGACGGGCGAGGTCGGCTCGTCCTTCGAGCCGCAGCCGACCGCGGCGACGGTCGAGGCCAGAGCGCTCGAGGTGAGGCAGAGGATGGGGAGCCAGGGACGCACGGGAGCCGGGCTAGCACGGGCCGTTCTCTACATCAACGGCGCTGGTCCGCGCCCCCCCCCCGGAAAGGCAGGCCGGCTCGCGGGCTGCGGCGGCGAGGCGTGTCGCGTTGGCCCCTACGGCGCTGCCCTCGGTCCTGCCCGCCGTCAGGGCTCCGGGCGGGTCGGGAAAGCCGGGCGCGGCCCCCCGGGGCTCTGCCCCCGGTCCCGGGCGGGTGCCACCCCCGCGCGACGGAGAGACGGCGCGTCGAGCGGGCTGCTATGCTCGAGGGCGATGAACGAGCTCCAGCGACCCGAGCGGACCCTGGACGCGCTGGAGGAGTGGGACGCCCGCCTCCGTCAGCTCACCGCCCACGTCCCCGGGATCGTCTACCGGTGCCGGCTGGACGCGGACTGGACGATGCTCTTCATCAGCGACGGCGTCGAGGAGCTCACGGGCCACCCGGCGCCCGCGTTCACGGGCAACGCCGGGCTCGCGTTCGCCGAGGTGATCCACCCCGACGACGCCGCGGAGCTCGAGCGGGCCGTGCGCGAGGCGGTCGCGGGGCACCAGCCGTGGACGCTGCGCTATCGCATCCGGCATCGCGACGGCGGCGAGCGCTGGGTCTATGAGCGGGGGCGGGCGGTCTACGACGCGCAGGGCGGGGTGCTCCACCTGGACGGCGCCATCGTCGACGTGACGGCGCAGGTCGAGGCCGAGCAGGCGCTCGACGCGGCGCGCCACGAGCTCGAGGCGCGCAACGCCGAGCTCGAGGCCGCCAACGAGGCGCTCCGCGGCGCGCAGGCCTCCGAGGACGCCCTCTTCGACGCCATGAGCGAGCTGCTGCCGGGGTCGGTGCTCGCGGGCCGCTACCGGATCGAGGAGCTGCTCGGCGCTGGGGGGATGGGTGTGGTCTATCGCGCGACCCAGCTCGGGCTCGAACGACCCGTCGCGGTCAAGGTGCTCCGGCCCCTCGGCCGCGGCGGCGCGCGCGCCGATCGGCTCCGCAAGCGCTTCGAGCGCGAGGCGAGGACCGCGTGCGCCGTCCAGCACCCCAACGCGGTGGTCATCCACGACGCGGGTTCGACCCCGGCAGGGTTGGTCTTCCTCGTGATGGAGCTCCTCGTCGGTCACACCGTCGCGTCCGAGCTCGAGGGGAACGGGCGGCTGCCCTTCGCGCGCGCCATCGAGGTCGCCGCGACGGTCGCCGACGTCCTCGGCGCCGCGCACGAGGCGGGCATCGTCCACCGCGACGTGAAACCCGACAACGTCTTCGTCGCCCAGGTCGGCGACGGAGAGACCGTGAAGGTGCTCGACTTCGGCCTCGCGAAGCTCGTGGACGGGGACGAGCGCAGCGCGGGGCAGTCGCAGCTGACCGAGCACGGCCAACTCATCGGCACGCCGGACTACATGTCACCCGAGCGCCTCAGCCTCGAGGGGGAGCTGAGCGGCGCGGCCGACGTCTACAGCCTCGGCGTCATGCTCTTCGAGATGCTGACCGGGCGTCTGCCCTACGACATCAAGGGAGACTCTCCTGCCCACCTCGTGGCCGCGCACCTCTTCCAGGCGCCCCGTCGCGCGAGCGAGCTCGTGCCCTCGCTGGCGCCCGAGGTCGACGACCTCTTGCTCGCCTCGCTCGCGAAGGATCCGGGGCGCCGCCCGTCGGCGCGCGAGGTCGAAGCGTCGTTGCGCGCGCTGCTCTGATCCGTCACGACGCCGCGATGACCCTCCGTGTCCCGTCTCCGTTCGCGCTCGCGCTGCTCGCTTCGGTCGCGCTCGCTGCGTGCTCGTCGTCGGGCAACGAGTTCTGCGGCGGCGAGGAGCGCTGCGAGCTCAGCTGCCCGGACGGGTACTGCAACTTCTACTGCGACGATCGCGCGAGCTGCGTGGGCGCCTGCGAAGGGGGCGAGTGCACGTTGACGTGCACCGGCGCGGCGCAATGCACGTTCACCTGTCCGCCGGGCGACTGCGCGATCTTCTGCCGGGGCGAGTCGACCTGCGCAGTGGACTGCGAGGGGTGTCGGGTGGACTGCGCCCCGGGGACGACGTGCACGGGCGGATGAGCGCGCTCTGACACGAGACCGAGACCGTGTCCGAGACCGTGTCCGAGACCGTGTCCGAGACCGTGTCCGAGACCGTGTCCGAGACCGTGTCCGAGACCGTGTCCGAGACCGTGTCCGAGACCGTGTCCGAGACCGTGTCCGCGACCGTGCTGGGCGTTCAGAGCTTGCGCGCGCTGACGATCACGTGACGGCGGCTGTCGTCGACCTCGAAGGAGAACTCGATGCGGTCGCCCGCGGCGAGGCCCGAGAGCACGGCCTCGTCGTTCGCGAAGAAGGGCATCGTCATCGCGGGCATATAACCCGGCACCTCTTCGTGGTTGATCTCGGCGCGCGCGCCCTCGATGCGCTCGATGGTCCCCCGCGTCGTGTAGCGCGTCGTCTCGGTGGCGGCGGTGGTCGCCGCGGGCTCTTCCGAGCCTCCGCGATCACACGCAGCGAAGGACAGGGAGCCGGCGATGAGGAGCGTTGCGAGGAGCTTCATGACGAGAGTCCTGGCACCGCCCTCCGCGCCGGGCAAGCGCCGCCGAATCCGGACGTCGGACCCGGACGTCGAACCCGGACGTCGGACCCGGACGTCGGACCCGGAGGGGCTACGCGCGGTGCCCAGTGGCGCTCGCGCGAAGGTGCTCGTACTCGGGCAAGAACGAGCGTCGGCGCTCGTCGCGGAGCTCGCGCGCCGGGAGCTCGAAGGGCTTCGGCGTGATCGCGAGGATGGCCGCCTCGTCCACCTCGTCGATGAGCTCGGGCGGGAGGTAGCGCTCGGCGTACACGCGATAGGTCCCGGACGTCACGAAGAGGTCGAGCACCTCGGGGTCGAGGTGATTGTCGCGCTTCATGAAGCCCATGATCTTCATGGTCTCGCTGAGCGTCTTGCCCTTCTTGTACGGGCGGTCCTGCGCCGTCAGCGCCTCGAAGACGTCGGCGATGGCCATCATCCGCGCGGGGACGGACATGTCGCCCGCGTAGAGCCCCTTGGGGTAGCCGCCTCCGTCCATCTTCTCGTGGTGGCCCCCCGCGTACTCCGGGACGCGCCGCAGGTTCCGCGGGAAGGGCAGCGCCTCGAGCATCTGGATCGTCTGCACCATGTGCCCGTTGATGATCAGGCGCTCGCGCTCGGTGAGCGTCCCCCGCGCGATGAGCATGTTCTCGAGCTCGTCGGCGTCGAGCAGCGTCCGCGTCTCGCCCCCCTGGACGTAGGTGCGCGCGGCGATCTCCTTCACCCGTGCCTTCGCGGCGTCGTGGAGGAACTCGCCGCCCGTGTTGGTCTGCGCGAGGAAGGCGACGTCCTCGCGCAGCGCTCGGATCTCGGCCTCTGCCCGCTCGAGGGGGCTCGGGTCCCCCGCGGCCCCGCCTCCTTCGCGCGCGCAGGCCAGCTCCGCCTCGAGGGCCCGAATGCGCAGGTCGCGCTCGATCACCTCGGCCCGCGCCTTCACCATCTCGATGCGGTCCCAGATCGTCTCGAGCTTGGTGGCCTTGTCCATCACGTGGACCGGCGTCGTGACCTTCCCGCAGTCGTGGAGCCAGGCCGCGATCTTCAGCTCGTACCACTCCTCTTCGCTGAGGCGAAACCCCGCGAAGGGGCCGTCGGTCGCGGCCTGCGCCGCCTCGGCGAGCATCAACGTGAGGATGGGGACGCGCTCGCAATGTCCCCCGGTGTACGGCGACTTGGCGTCGATCGCGGCCGCGATCATCTGGATGAAGCTCTCGAGCAGCGTCTTCTGCGCCTCGAGGAGCATCTGGTTGTCGAGGGCCACCGCCGCCTGCGAGGCGAGGGCCTCGACGATGTGGACGAGCTCGGGGTCGAACGCGACGACCTCTTTGGTCTCGGAGTCTTGCGCGTTTACGAGCTGCAGCACGCCGATGACGCGGAAGTCGTTGTTGACCAGGGGGATCGTCAGGAAGGACTTCGAGCGATAGCCCGCCCGCTCGTCGAAGGCCTTCGTCCCGCGGAAGTCGAAGCCCTCCGCGACGTAGGCGTCGGGGATCGTGATGGACGACTTCATCAGCGCCGCGCAGGTGGCCACGTTGAACTGGTTCGGACGTCCGTCGGCGTCGTGGATCTTCAGCGGGGGGAGGTCGATGCTCTTGCCGGTGGTGCCCCCGAGCGCGATGCCGAGCGAGTCGTTGCGCATGATCGCGAAGCGGAGCTCGTCGCGGTCCGTGCGCAGGTAGAGCGTCCCGCCGTCTGCGTTGCAGAGCTTCTTCGCCTCGAGGAGGATCGTTTCGAGCAAACGCTCGCGGTTGCGCTCGGCGCTGAGCGCGACGCCGATGCGGTGCACGAGCTCGAGCCGCGCGATTTTCTCCTCGGGAGACACGCCCATGGTCTAGAGATACCATCGCCAGCGGGAGGCTTGGAAGGTGCGGGTGGTCTTCGAGCGGCTCGACGAGCCCTGTGTCGTTCGCGTGCCGGGCCCGGCAGGGCCTGAGGTGCACGAGCTCTGGCCGGTCGTCGTGGACGTCGCGATCGACGGGGACCGCCTCCCCATGCGCTTCGTGTGGGACCGCTTCGCGCGGGTCCTCCGGGTCGACGAGCGGTGGCCGGGCCGTGTGAAGCTCGGAGACGCGCGCGCCGCGGCGGAGGCAGCGCGGGTGGCGCGCGAGGCGCTCGCGGCCGCCGCCGAGCACGCCTCGAAGACCTGACGTCCCGCCGCCGAGTTCGCCAAACGAGGTCCGCCGAGCTGGTCCGGAGCCGCCGAACCCGGTCCGCCGGATCTGGCGAACCGGTCCGTCGTGACGTCCTCTCGCGCAGCCTCGCGGAGGGCGCGTCGGCCCCGAGACTATTTCGGCGGGACCAGGCCCCGACCGGGATATGCTCTCGGCGCTCGGCGGGCGAAGCCCGCGGTCGTCGAGGCTCGAACCGATCGAAGACTCCAGGACTCCGCATGACCCGCTTCGCACTCGCCTTCGCCTTCTCGCTGACGCTCGCGGCCCCCGCGCTGGCCCAGCGGACGACGCTCAACCGCTTCCGCGCGGCCGAGACCACGGACGACGCCTTCGGCCTGCGCCGACCCGAGGATCAGGGTCATCTGCGCGTCGGCGCGCAGCTCCACCTCGACTACGCGAGCGCGCCGCTCGTCTTCCGCGCCTCGGATGAGGACATCGGCGTCGTCGACCACCAGCTCATGGGGAACGTCGCCGTCTCCCTCGGTCTCATCGACCGCGCGACGGTCTTCGTCGGCCTCCCCGTCAGCTTCGTCCTGACCGGCACCGACGAGGCGCTCGCGGGGATCACGCCGGCCAGCGGCCCTGGGCTCGGGGACGTTTACCTTGGCGCGCGTTTTCGCATCTTCGGTGAGCGCGGCGACTTCTTCGGGCTCGCCGCGCAGCTCGCCATCACCCTGCCGACCGGCGGGGAGATGTATCGAGGGGATCGGCTCCCGACCGTCCACCCCGAGCTGCTCGCCGAGCTGCGGCCTGGGCTGCTCCGCTTCACGGTGAACGTCGGCGCGCGCATCCGGGAGCCCCAACAGGTCGCGGCCGACACGACGATCGGCAACGAGCTGACCTTCGGCGTCGGCCTGACCGCGCCGCTCTACGCGGACTTCCGAGACCCCTCGAAGGTCCGGCTCGATCTCCACGCGCAGATCTACGGCGCGAGCTCGTTCTCCGACTTCTTCGGCGAGAGCGTCACCGCGGTCGAGGCGCTCGGTGGCTTCAAGGTCCACCTCCCGTCGGGCTTCGTGGTGGGCGCGGCGGGCGGCGCAGGCGTCGCCGCGGGCTTCGGGAGCCCGGCGGCGCGGGCCATCTTCACCTTCGGCTGGGCGCAGCCAATCGAGGTGCCGCCCGTGGCCGAGGAGGCGCCCGCCGACACCGACGGTGACGGCATCCCCGACGACCGCGACGCCTGCCCGTCCGAGGCCGAGGATCTCGACGGCTTCGAGGACGCGGACGGATGCCCCGACCCGGACAATGACGGCGACGGCGTGCCCGACGCCGACGACCGCTGCCCGCTCGAGGCGGGGCCGGCCGAGAACGAGGGCTGCCCCGACAGCGACGCCGATGGCGACGGCGTGGTCGACCGCCTCGACGCCTGCGTCGACGAGCCCGAGGATCTCGACGGCTTCGAGGACGCGGACGGCTGCCCCGACCCGGACAACGACGGTGACGGCGTGCTCGACACGGACGACGCCTGCCCGACCGAGGCGGGCCCCGCGGAGAACCGCGGCTGCCCCGATCAGGACCGTGATGGCGACGGCGTCGTCGACCGCCTCGACAACTGCCCCGACGAGCCGGGGACCGCGGAGAACCAGGGCTGCGTGGCGCCGCAGCAGGTCCGCATCCAAGCGGGTCGCCTCGAGATCCTCGACAAGATCTTCTTCGCGACCAACCGCGACACGATCCAGCAGCGCTCCTTCCAGCTCCTCGACAACGTCGCGCGGGTGCTGAACGCGCACCCCGAGATCACACACGTCCGGGTCGAGGGGCACTCGGACGACACGGGGAGCGCCGAGCGCAACCTCGACCTCAGCCAGCGCCGCGCCGAGGCGGTCGTCCGGCATCTCGTGCAGCGCGGTCAGGTCGCGGCCGAGCGGCTCTCGGCGCGCGGCTACGGTCCGTCGCGGCCGCTCACCAGCAACGACACCCCGGCGGGCCGCGCGGAGAACCGCCGCGTCGAGTTCCGGATCACGGACGGCGCCGAGGCGGAGGATGCGTCGACGGAGGCGGACGCGCCGCAGGAGTGAAGCCGCGCCGCGAAGCGACGGCGGAGGTCGAGGCGGGCGAGGCGTGAGCAAAAGCAGCGCCCGCCGCCCGTCGTTCCGCGGTAGGTATCGGCGCATGATGGATGGCGTCTTCGAGGTCCCCCTCCCCGAGAACGAGCCCGTGAAGGGCTACGCGCCTGGCTCGCCCGAGCGGGCCGAGCTCCACGTCGCGCTCGCGAGCATCGCGTCCGAGCAGCTGGAGGTGCCGGTCGTGATCGACGGCAAACCCTTCCGCACCGGGCGCCTGACCGAGGTCGCGATGCCGCACGATCACGCGCACGTGCTCGCGACCGTGCACCACGCGACGGCGGCCGACGTGAACGCCGCCATCGAGGGCGCGCTCCGCGTCGCCCCCGCGTGGCAGGCGTTGCCCTTCGAGGAGCGCGCGGCGGTCTTCTTGCGGGCCGCGGATCTGCTCGCGGGGCCGTGGCGCATGCGCATCAACGCCGCCTGCATGCTCGGCCAGTCGAAGACGTGCCACCAAGCGGAGATCGACGCCGCCTGCGAGCTCATCGACTTCTTCCGCTTCAACGTCGCCTTCGCCCGGCAGATCCAGGCGATCCAGCCGCGCTCGGTGCCCGGGCAGTGGAACCGTACGGACTACCGCCCCCTCGAGGGCTTCGTGCTCGCGGTCACGCCCTTCAACTTCCTCAGCATCGCCGTCAACCTCGCCGCGGCGCCGGCTTTGCTCGGGAACGTCGTGCTCTGGAAGCCGAGCCACACCTCGATGGTCGGGGTCTGGCATTGCCTGCAGCTCCTGCGGGAG
The DNA here is from genome assembly GCA_019637115.1 of Myxococcales bacterium. GTDB lineage: Bacteria > Myxococcota_A > Polyangia > Polyangiales > Houyiibacteriaceae > JACKEH01. The sequence goes on from JAHBWH010000063.1 coordinate 13,802, forward strand.
GCGGGCTTGCCCGACGGCGTGATCCAGCTCATCGGCGGCGACGGTCCCGAGCAGGGACGCGCCGCGCTCGCGAGCGAGCACCTCGCGGGCATCCACTTCACGGGCTCGACGGGCACGTTCCGCGCGCTCTATCAGGGCGTCGCGTCGAACCTCGAGCACTACCGGAGCCTGCCCCGCGTCGTCGGCGAGACGGGGGGCAAGGACTTCATCATGGCCCACGCCAGCGCCGACGCCGACGCGCTCGCGACCGCGATCGTCCGCGGCGGCTACGAGTACCAGGGGCAGAAGTGCTCGGCGGCCTCGCGCGTCTACGTCCCGCGGAGCCTCTGGCCTGCCGTCTCGGAGCGCGTCTGCGCGCAGATCGCCGAGCTGAAGATCGGCGACGTCACGGACTATCGGAACTTCCTCGGAGCGGTGATCGACGAGCGCGCATTCGGCCGCATCACCGGCTACCAAGCGCTCGCCAAGGAGAGCGCGAAGGTGCTCGCGGGCGGCGGCCACGACCGCTCGAAGGGGTGGTTCGTCGAGCCGACCTTCGTCGAGGTCGCCGACCCGAAGCACCGCCTGATGCAGGAGGAGATCTTCGGCCCGATCGTGAGCGCCTTCGTCTACGAGGACGCTGCTTGGTCCGACACGCTGACGCTCGTCGACACGACCTCGCCCTACGGGCTGACCGGCGCGGTCTTCGCGACCGATCGCGCCGCCGTCCGCGAGGCGCAGGACCGGCTGCGCCAGGCGGCGGGTAACTTCTACGTCAACGACAAGCCCACCGGGGCCGTGGTCGGCCAGCAGCCCTTCGGCGGGGCGCGGGCGAGCGGCACGAACGACAAGGCCGGGAGCCTCTGGAACCTCGGGCGCTGGCTGAGCCCGCGCTCGATCAAGGAGACGTTCGTCCCCGCGCGCGACTGGCGCTACCCCTTCGTCGGCTGAGCCGATCGGCTCAGCCGGCGTCGCGTCGTCGGGGTCGCGGCGGCCTCCCGTCGGTGGCGCTCGAGGAGGGGCGACGCATCGCCTCCTTCTCGAGCGCTTCGTCGCGGCCCGTCTCAGACCAGCTTCGCGATGGCCTCACGCAGCCGCGCGATGCCCGCCTCGATCTGCGCCTCGCTGCAGGCGTAGCTCATGCGGAAGCAGCCGGGGGCGCCGAACGCGCTGCCCGGCACGAGCGCGCAGCGCGCCTCGTCGAGCAGGTAGGCGCAGAGCGCGAGGTCGTCCTCGAGCGCGACGCCTCCCGGGGTCTTCTTGCCGAGCAGCGCGCTCGCGTCGACGAAGACGTAGAACGCGCCCTCGGGCACGGTGCAGCTCAGCCCGGGCGTGCCGGAGATCCCCTCGACGACGAGCGCGCGGCGCTTCTCGAAGGCGGCGCGCATCTCGGCGACGCAGTCCTGAGAGCCCGTGAGCGCGGCGATCGTCGCGTGCTGCGCCGCCGTGGTCGGGTTCGTGGTCGCTTGACCCTGGATGGTGTTGCAGGCCTTCACGAGCGCCTTCGGCGCGAGCATCCAGCCGATGCGCCAGCCCGTCATCGCGTAGGTCTTGCTCACGCCGTCGACGATCACGATGCGGTCGCGGAGCTCCGGTGCGACCTCGAGGATCGACTTCTGCTCGAAGCCGCCATAGACGAGCTCGCCGTAGATCTCGTCGACGATGATCCAGCACGAGTGCTTGGCCAGCACGTCCGCGAGCGCGCGGAGCTGCTCGGCGGTGTAGGCGCTGCCGGTGGGGTTCGAGGGCGAGCAGAGCACGACGGCCTTCGTCCGCGGCGAGATCGCCGCCTCGAGCGCGGCCGGGGTCACGCGGTAGCCGCTCTCGGCCGTGGTCTCCACGATCACCGGCTCGGCGCCCGCGACGCGGACCTGCTCGGGGTAGCTCACCCAATAGGGCGCCGGGATCACGACCTCGTCGCCGGGCTCGTAGAGGGCGAGCGCGAGGTTGAACAGCGTGTGCTTGGCGCCGACCGACACGAGCACCTCGCTCGCCTCGTGGCGCGCGCCGCCACGCCGCGCTGCCGAGCGCGCGGCGATCGCCTCGCGCAGCGGGAGGATGCCGCCCGTCGCCGTGTAGCGGGTCGCGCCGGCGTCGATCGCCTTCTTCGCGGCCTCGCAGATGTGCTTCGGGGTGTCGAAGTCGGGCTCTCCGACGCTGAAGGAGAGCACGTCCACCCCCTGCGAGCGGAGGAGCGTCGCCTTCTCGGCGATGGCGACGGTGGCGGAGGGCTGGACGACGTCGAGGCGCTTGGCGAGGTCGAGGGTCATGGCCCGGGGCTACCACCGAGGCCCCCTCGCTTCAACGTGGCGGCTCTCCTGCCCTCGGCGGCGGGGCCCGAGCTCCTGGCGCGGGCCGAGCTCCTAGCGCGGGCCGAGCTCCTGGCGCGGGCCGAGCTCCTGACGCGGGCTGCTGGCGCGGGGCCCGGGTCTTTGTGAGACCCTCGGGGTCACTCGGTCGAAAAAAGATCGTGGGCGCCGGTCACGAATCGGGCCGACGTGGGCACAGGGGGTTGTGATGGCGATCCAGACACAGGTCGCGCCGACGGGGGAGGGCTCGCCCGATCCGATCGCGGCGCTCATCGCGGCGGGGCGGCATCGCGACGCGCTCGTCGAGTGCACCCGCCGCCACGCGGCCTCGCTCGGCCGGCTCTGCTTCGCCCTGCTCGGGGACCAGGCCGAGGCCGAAGAGGTGCTGCAAGAGAGCCTCGTCGCCGCGTTCCACGCGATGCCCGGCTATCGCGCGGAGGGCAGCGTGGCCGCGTGGTTGCACGGGATCGCCAGGAGGCAGTGCGCCCGGCGGCTCGTGACCCGGGTCCGCCGCGAGCGGCGCCTACGCCTCGTCCACGACGCCGACGCCGCGGGCGCGCCGCTGCCGGACGAAGAGCTCGAGCGACGCCGCCGCGGCGAGCGCGTCCGCGCCGCGCTCGAGGAGCTCAAGCCCTCGGACCGGGAGGCGCTCCTGCTCCGATTCGAGTCTGGTCTCTCCTTCGCCGAGATCGCCGCGCTCCAGAGCCTCGACGAGGCCACCGCCCGAAAGCGCGCGAGCCGCGCGCTCGCCCGACTCCGCACGCTCCTGACCGAGGTGGACCGATGACCCCCGAACAGAACGAAGCCTTCCTCGACGATCTCAGCCGGCTCGTCGATGGCGACCCGGACGCCCTCGCCCGCTGGGCCGACGTGCTCGCGGACGACGACGGCGCTCGTGATCTGCTCCACGAGGCGCGCCAGGCAGCGACCTTCGTCCGCGACGCGGGCGCTGAGTTCGTCCTCCCGGCGGACCTCGAGGCGCGCGTGCTCGCGGCCGTGGGCGCGAGTGGGGCCGACGGCGCGTCCGTGACGGGGCCTCCGGAGGGCGCGTCCGTGACTGGGGCGGACGGTGCGTCCATGACGGGGCCGGTCGTCGCGGACAGCGGCGCGCCCGTCCCGAAGCCGTGGGCCGGCGCGGACGGCGCCGGTGAGGGGCTCGGAGCCCCGAGCGCGGCGTCGGACGTGAGCTTCGCGGCGCCCCCGACCGCGCCGGGATCCTCTCCTGGCGCGAGCGGGGCGACGCCCCCGACGAACGCCCACGACGCCGGTTGGGCGGCGTCGACGCCCGCGATCCCCACCGAGCACGCGCGATGGGCTGGCGGAGGGGTGGCCGCCCATCCGCCCGCGCCCAACGGGTCGGCGTCCACGGGGACGCGGTCCACCGGGGCGCAGGCCAGCGCCGGCAAGGACGTGGGGAACGGCGTGGCGGTGCCGCTGAAGTCCCCGTCGCGCTTCGCCCGCTTCGCGGTCGCCGCCGCGGCGCTCGCGCTCATCGCCGGTGGCGTGACCTACGTCGCCCTCGACACCACCAAGCCCGCGGGCGTCTCGGAGCCCCGGGCCGTGGCCTTCGAGGCTCGGGTCGACGCCATCGCGACGTCGGTGGGCGGGAGCGGGCTGACCTTCGTCTCCGCGCAAGGTGAGCGCCCCGCGACGGAGGGCGAGACGCTCACGGGGGCGCGTCTGCGCACGGACGCGCGGACGCGAGCGCGGCTCGTGCTCGGCGACGGCAGCGTCGTCACCGTGCAGCAGGGCAGCGAGCTCGCGATGGGCGCGGGTCGGCTCGTGGAGCTGAGCCGCGGCGAGGCGCTCTTCGACGTGGCGAGCGTCCCGGGCGTGGCGCCCTTCGAGGTGAGCACGCCGGCTGGCCGCGTGGAGGTCATCGGCACGAAGTTCCTCGTCACCGTCGACGACGCGGGCGGCGCGGTGCGCGTGCTGCGCGGCGAGGTGCGGGTGCACCCGCCGACCGGCGCGGCCGTGAGCCTGAAGGCGGGCCAAGAGGCGCTGCTGCGCGAGTCGGCGGCGCACGTCGTCAACGCGGTCGATCTCGCCGGCTCGGTCGCGTGGACCGAGCTCGAGGGAGAGCCCGAGGACGACCTGCCCATCGCGGGCCTCGGCGAGCTGCGCGCGCATCGGCCCGGCGAGCGAGAGGCGCAGGAGCGCCCGCTCACGCTCTCCGAGCACCGGGTGCAAGTGCGCATCGTCGGCAACGTCGCGCGCACCGAGATCGAGGAGGCCTTCCGCAACGAGAGCGGGGACACCCTGGAGGGCGTTTATCGCTTCCCGCTCCCCCCGGACGCGCGCATCGCGAGCCTCTCCCTCGAGGTCGACGGCCAGTGGGAGGAGGGCGCCTTCGTCGCCAAGGACCGCGCGGCGGCGATCTGGCGAGGGGTGATCCGCAACGCGACGCCGGAGTCGCAGCGTCGTCAGCAAGAGGAGTGGATCTGGGTGCCGGGCCCGTGGCGGGATCCCGCCCTCCTCGAGTGGCAGCAGGGCGGGCGCTTCGAGCTGCGGATCTTCCCCATCGCCGCGCGCAGCGAGCGCCGCGTGCGCATCGCTTACGAGCAGACGCTCGCGCCGCACGGCGAGGGGCGCCGATACGTCTACCCGCTCGCGCACGCCAGCGACGACTCGACCCGCGTCGGTCACTTCGAGGTGGACGTGCGCATCGCGGGCGACGCGCAGGCGAACGCGCGGGGCTACGAGCTGGTGCCGCAGCCCGAGGACGGCGCCGAGCGGCTCCGATACGTGCGCGAGGACTTCAACCCGAGCGGCGACCTCATCATCGACTACCGCAGCCCGACCGATCGCGGCGAGCTCCGCCATTGGGCCTTCGTCGGCGACGCGGTCGCTCCGCCGCCCGAGCGCACGCGCGAGGCCGAGGCCGTGCTCCGTGAGCACCGCAACCTCGCGTCCGACGGCCGACCCTACGCGCTCTTCTCGCTGCGCCCGACGCTGCCCGGCGCCATCGAGAGCCGCCCACGCGACTACGTCGTCGTCGTCGACGCGAGCCAGAGCATGTTCGGCGAGCGCTACCAGCGCGCCGTGCGGCTCGTGCGCGGGATGGTCGGCGAGATGGACCGCCGCGACCGCGTGACGGCGCTCGCCTGCGACGCGCTCGGCTGCCGAGCGCTGGCCGGTGACCCGCGGGTGCCCGGCGCGCACGCCGCCGAGCAGGTCGTCGAGCTGCTCGAGAAGGAGGAGCCCGCGGGCGCGTCGGATCTCACCTTCGCGATGCGGGAGGCCCTCGCCCACGCCGGCCGGGTCGGTGCGGGGCGCGAGCGCGAGCTGCAGATCGTCTACGTCGGCGACGGCGTCGCGACCGTGGGCCCGCGGCGGCCCTCCTCGCTCGCGGCCGAGGCGAGCGAGCTGCTCGGCGGGCGCGCGCGGCTGACGACGGTAGGGATCGGGCAGGAGGCCGACGCGGTCGCGCTCGCCGCGCTCGCGCGGGTCGGCGGTGGCCAATACGTGCCCTTCGTGCCGGGGCAGTCCACGGGCCAGGCGGCGCTCGCCGTCCTCGAGGCGACCTATGGCGTGCGCCTCGAGAAGGTGGAGCTCTCGTTCCCCGAAGGCGTCGTCGAGGTCGCGCCGCGCGAGCTGCCGACGCTCCGCGCGGGCCAGGAGCTGATGGTCGCCGCGCGCCTGTCGCGCGAGCAGGTCTCCGGTGAGGTCGTGCTGCGCGGCATGGTCGCGGGGCAGCGCTTCGAGCAGCGCTACCCGGTCGAGCTCTCGGCGTCGCGGAGCGCCGGCAACGCCTTCGTGCCCCGCCAATGGGCCGCCAAGACCATCGAGGCGCTCGAGCTCGCGGGCGACGGCGCCGACGTGCCGCGGCTCGTCGCGCTCTCGAAGGGCTACGGCGTGATGTCGCGCCACACGTCGCTCTTGGTGCTCGAGAGCGAGGCGATGTTCCGCGCGTTCGGGGTCGATCGTGGGCGCGCGAGCGTGCAGTGGACGGGCGAGGATCCGATGGAGTACGGCGAGTCCGAGGGGACGATCTCGGTCGAGCCGCAGCGCTCGCTCGCTGACTCGCTCCGGACTGGGGCTGGGGCTGGTCGGGCGGCGCGGGCCGAGGCGCCCGCCAGCGTCGGCTTCAGCATGGCCTCCCCGGCGATGCCCCAGGCGAACGCCCTCGACGAGGTGGCCTCGCGCGAGATGGCGCGTCGCGCGCCGCGGCCGCTGGGAGGTCAGTGGATGCGAAAGGTCTGGTTCCGCGAGGGCAGCGTCGCCCGGACCGACGCCGTCCGCGACCGCGACGTCGCGGCAGTGCGCGCGGCCGAAGAGCGTCTGCGCGGCGAGCCGAACAGCCGCGACCGACACCGCGAGCTCGTGCGCGCGCTCAGCCGCGCGGGGGACGTCGCGCGCGCCGAGCAGGTCGCGCGGGACTGGCTCGCGCGCGACCGCCTCGACGCCGAGGCGCTCACGTACCTCTCGGACGTCGTCGGGCGCCAGGGACGCCGGGCCGAGGCGCTGCGCCTGCTCAGCGGGATCGTCGACCTCTCGCCGAACGAGGCCCGCTTTCAGGAGCGCTTGGCCGGCGCGTTCGAGCGCGCGGGCGACGCGGCGCGCGCCTGCGCCCATCGGGTCGCGCTCGCGGAGGGCAAGCCCGAGGACGTCGACGCGGTCGCCGCCGCGATGCGCTGCGAGCGCGGCCTCGGTCGAGACGCGGCGGCCGAGCGGCTCCTCGCGCTCGCGTCCTCGGAGCGGCGCGCGCAGGTCGCGAGCGCAGCGGCGCGGGCTCCGACCCCGGCCCCCATCCGTGGGGAGATCTTGCTCGAGGGGAGCTTCGGCGGCGCCGACGTCGACCTCTCGCTCGTCACGCCCGAGGGGACGCGCTTGAGCTGGATGGGCGGCCGCACCACCGTCGTCGGCGACGACGCGATGCGCCGCGGCGCCGAGCGCCTGGGCCTCCGCCGCGCGACGACGGGCAGCTACTACGTGGAGGTCTCGCGCGTCGACGGAGACCGGAGCCCGGTGCGCGGTCAGGTCGTGATCACCGCGCTCGGAACACGGCAGACCGTGCCCTTCGAGCTCGTCGGCGAGCGCGCGACCCTGGCCCGCGTCGACGTGGTGCGCCGCTGGCGGATGGAGTCGGGGAGCGGGCCGCGACCGCGGTGACCAGGCCGCCTGGCTTCCGGTCTCGAGGCGGGTTCCCCGACCGGACGCCGGACCCGGACCCGGACCTCCATTGTGGCACCAAGTGCCGAAATCTTACCCGTGGTGCGCCCGTCGGATCCGAGGGGCGTTCGCGCATTAGGCTGACCCTCGATGCCTCGTGCGCCCGTCGTGTCCTTCCTCCTGTTCGCTGCTTGCGCGGCGGACGCGCCCGATCCGGATCGGTTCACTGGGCTGTCGGCCACGGTCGAGCTCCGGCGGGACGACTTCGGCGTGATGCACGTGGAGGGGCGCACGGCTCGCGACGCGCTCTACGGGGCGGGATACGCGCAGGCGGTCGACCGCCTCTGGCAGATGGACATGGCGCGCCGCCGCGCGCTGGCGCGCCGGGCCGAGGTGATGCCCGACCGCGCTGACGACGACGCGCTCGTCCGGCACTTCGACTTCGCGGGGCTCGGCCGGGCCAACGCCGAGCGCATGCGCGTCGAGCACCCCGAGACCCACGCGCTGGTGGTCGCGTGGGTCGCGGGCGTGAACGCGCGCGTTCGCGAGGTCCGCGACGGACGGGCGCCGCGGCCCTACGGCTTCGAGCTCCTCGACTACGACCCGGAGGAGTGGTCGGTCGCCGACCCTTACAGCGTCGCGAAGCTCATCCTCTTCAACAACGCAGGGCAGCTCGAGTACGACCTGCTCGGCACCTTGCTCGAGCGCCTGGCGCCGACCTTCGCCGAGGCCATCCCGATCTTCGCGTCCTTCGACGGCGCGACCACCGCGCTCCCACCCGAGGAGCGCCCCGCGATCGGCGCCGCCCGTGCGCGCCCGCGCGCGATCCATCCCTCGCCGCCGACGCTCCCCCCCGACTTCGAGGCGCGCATGGCCGACTTCTCGGAGCGGATGCGCGAGCTCCGCCCGGGCGCGAGCAACAACTGGGCGATCGCCGGGCGGCATTCCGCCGACGGCCGCCCGCTCATCGCGGGCGATCCACACCAGCCGCTCCAATCCCCGTCGGTCTTCCAGATGCAGCACGTGCGGAGCGCGGACGGCGCGCTCGACGTGATCGGCTGGTCGTTCGTCGGGACGCCCTTCGTCCAGCTCGGGCACAACCGACACGTCGTGTGGACCGCGACCACGACCTACCCGGACTGGATGGACCTGGTCGAGGTGCGGCTCATCCCCGAGAGCGCGGGCGGCCCCGCGATCGAGCTCGCCGGCGAGACCCACCCGATCGTCAGCCGCGAGGAGACCATCGTCGTGCGCGGAGGCGAGAGCCAGCAGGTGGTGGTCCGCGAGGTGCCGGGGGTCGGCCTGCTCTTGCCGCGAGACTTCTCACCGCTACCGATCACGCGCGGCACGAACCAGCTCCTCTTTCGATGGACGGGGTTCGTGCCAACGGTCGAAGCGCACGCCTTCTTCCTGCTCGACGTCGCGCGCTCAGTCGACGACGTCGAGGCGGCGGTCGACCAGATGGAGCTCGGCGCGTTCAACTTCATCGCGGCCGACGCGCGCGACATCTCCTACCGATCGCGCGCTCGGGTCCCCGACCGCGGCGCCCCGGGCACGTTCCCGCCGAGCTGGGTGATGGTGGACGGACGCGATCCCGCGTCCGCGTGGACCGGCGCGTTCTTGCCACCCGAGCGCCTCCCCGCGAGCCGCGGCGGCGAGCGCGGGTGGGTCGCGACCGCGAACAACGACCCTTTCGGCTTCACCCACGACGGCGCGATCGAGGGTGACGCTTGGTACTATGGCGTCTGGTACGACCCGGGCACGCGCGCCGCGCGGCTCGAAGCCGAGCTGGAGCGGCTCGTCGAGCGCGGGGGCCTCACGCTCGACGACCTCGAGGCGCTGCAGACCGACACGCGCTCGATGTTCGCCGAGCGCTTCCTCCCCGCGCTCTTCGCGGCGAGCGACGCGCTCGACGCCGACCCATCGCTCGCACCCTTCCGCGCGCGCGACGATCTCGCGGGGTTGGTCGAACGGCTCCGCGCGTGGGATCTGCGCATGGACCGCGCCTCACCAGAGGCGCTGGTCTTCCACGCCTGGGTCTATCGGGTGGTCGAGGCGACGATCGGCGATGAGCTCGGCCTGCTCTTCGACGCGCTGCTCGAGGCGTCGACGGTTTACGTGCTCAAGTTCGCGCTCCTCGCGATCGAGGAGGCGCCCGAGCTCGTCGAAGGAGGTGTGAACGCGGCGCTCTACCGCGCGCTCGACGGGGCGGCGGCGTGGCTCGTCGAGCGCTTCGGCGGGCTCGAGCCCGAGCGCTACGCCTGGGGTGAGTTCCACGGCAACGTCTTCACGAACGTCGCCGGCGGCGCGTTCGACCGCGGGTGGTACGCGACGGATGGGAGCGACGGCACGGTGAACGTCTCCGACGGCGCCGCCCTTCGACGCAGCGGCGCCGTCGCGCGTGTCGAGGCGGACGCGGGGGCGATCTACCGAATGGTCGCGGGCTTCCGCGAAGACGGGAAGCCGGAGGCGCGGGTGTCGTTCGCCATGGGGCAGAGCGCGGAGCCGACCTCGCCGTACTGGGAGAACAACCACCCCGCGTGGCTCGAGGGCGTGTACGCGCCCCTGGCGTTCGACGAGGGCGAGATCGAGGCGCGGACGGTCGAGCGCTTCACGTTGGACGAGCGCGGCATCGCGCCGCGCTGACGCACGCACAGCGCGTCGTGCGCGTTGCGAGCGGCGTGGGCTCGACGGACGTCGGGGCGAGGGGTCGGAACGGCTCTCGGATTCGACACCTTCTGGTCGCGGACTCGGACTCGGTGCGCAGACGATTGAGCTCCGCGTGGCTCACGGCGGGGGAGGACACGCCCCGCCACATCGGCGCGGCGCTGATCTCAGTCGTCGCCCATGCCCTGCGGGACCACCTTGATGCGCTTGAAGCGTTTCAACATCACCTGGCCCGCGGGCGCGCCCTTGGCCTTGGAGACGTCGGCGGCGCGGCAGTAATGGACCTCGACACGTGGCGCGCCTCGCGCTTTCGAGTGCCACGCAGCGAGCTGCGCCGCGCGTTCGATCACATCACGCGGGGGCTCGGCGGCGGACTCGCCTCGAACGACCACGTGGCTGCCCGGCGTGCCGCCGCCGACGTGCAGCCAGAGGTCGCGGCCCTTGGCTACGCGGAACGTGAGGTAGTCGTTGTCCGAGGCGCTGCGCCCGACGAGGATCTCCCACCCGTCGAGCTCGATCGTTCGGTACGGCTTGCCCTTGCTGCTCATCGAACGCGCACCCTCGCGTGGCAGCGAGCGCACCGCAAGTGAACGCGCGTTCGACCCTCAGAGCCCGCGCGCGCGTTCGGGGCGGAGGCGGACGCGGCCCTCGAGCGCCGCGTCGATCAGCGCCACGATGCGCTCGCGATCCTTCGGGAGGACGCCGCCGAGCGGGAGGTAGTTGCTCGCGTGGTTGGTCCGGAAGACGCACTCGGTCGGCCGCGCGGCGTCGACCATGCCGCGCAGCTCGCGGAGGAGCGCGGGGACGGCGGGCACCTCGAAGCGTCCCCGGGCTTCGAGCGTGGCGAGCGGGGTCCCCGGCACCACCGTCACCGTCAGGGCGGCGAAGTACGCCGGGTCCATCTCCGTGACGAGCCGGGCGGTCTCCCGCGCGTGCTCCTCGCTCCGCTCCATCGCGACCCCGAGCAGGGCGATCACGCTCATCTCGATCCCAGCGTCGTGGCAGAGGCGCGCGGCCTCCACGTGCCCCGCGAAGGTGTCGCCCTTGGCGATGCGCTTGAGCGTCAGGTCGTCGCCGGACTCGGGCCCGAGGTAGAAGCGCGAGAGCCCGAGCGCGCGCAGCTCGGCCAGCTCGTCCGGACTCTTGGCCCGGACGTTCCGCGCCATCGCGTAGCAGCTCGCGCGCCGGAGGTTCGGGAAGAGCGACCGCGCACGCTCGAGGAGGGGGCGCCAATGATCCATCGGCATCACCAGCGCGTCACCGTCCGCGACGAAGAGCTTGCGCACGTGCGGACCCGCGACGCTCGCGGCCTGCTCGAGGTCTTCGAGGCAGGCGTCGAGCGCGCGGAGCCGAAACACCTTGTCGCGGTACATGTCGCAGTAGGTGCAGTGGTTCCAGCTGCACCCGAGGGTCGCCTGCAGGATGAGCGCGTCGGCTTCGGAGGGAGGGCGGTAGAGTCGTCCTTCGTAACGCATGGTTCGTCTCGTACGGCGTCGGGGGCCGCTCACGCGGCGACATCGTTGCCACGTGTGGCTCGCTATGGCCGGTTTGCGCGGCTCGTTCGGTTCGCGTGGCTCGTTCGGCTCGCGTGGCTCGCGTGGCCCCATGGGCCGGCGTGGCCCCATCGGCTCGCGTGGCCCCATCGGCTCGCGTGGCCCCGTCGACTCGCGTGGCCCCGTCGACTCGCGTGGCTCGCGTGGCTCGCGCGGCCCGTTCGACCCATCCGGCTCACTCGCCTAGCAGCTCCGGTGGGAAGAGGGGCGAGCTGTCCGGCGCGGCGCCGGGGGGCGGCTCGGGGAAGTGAGGATCGCGAGGCGAGCGACGCCACGGGTCCTGCGGATCGCGCAGCCAGGCGGCAAGCGCCGTCGGCGTCAGCCCGCTCTGGTGCGAGATCGGCTCGAGCGTGGTCTGCGCCACTCGGCGTGCCTGGCCGTCGAGGACCACGAGCGTCGAGATTCGCTCGACCCGGTACCGCGCGAGCAGGTCGCGGTGGCGATCGAAGCGGCCGACGTTGACGTGCACGACCTCGTAGCCCTCACGGAGCGCATCGGCCGCTGGGGCCTGCGTGAGCAGCATCGCGACCTGGCGGCAGTCGGGGCACCACTCGGCGCCGAAGACGATGAGCAGCCGAGCGTCGCGCTCGCGCGCGCGCCGGAGCGCGCCCTGCAAGGTCTCGCGCAGCTCTTGGTCCTCGCGGAGGACGTAGACGAGCGCGTGATCGCTGTCGCGCGACGGCGCGCGGACGCGCTCCTCGGCAGGAGCGGCGGGAGCCTCCGGGGGCTGCGTCGAGGGAGGCTCTGCGACGGGCTCGGCGCCGCACGCGACGGCCAGCAGGAGGAGGAATGGCGTCCGCATCGGTGAGGAGCCTAGCAGCCTCTCGGCCACCCGCCGCCAGCGCGACGCCCCCAGCACGGAGCCCCGGGCCCGCGCTAGGCACAGTTCGAGTCCGGTCCGCGTCCGTGTCCGTGTCCACGTGCCGTCCGCGTCCGGGGCCGAGCGTGTCCGTGTCCACGTCCGTGTCGGTCCCGCCTTCGCCGAACCCGCGTCACTGCGGCGTGTTCACCGAGAGGTGCTATGTGCCTCGCCATGCGCAGGATTCTCTCGATCTCGCTCGTGCTCGCCGCGTGCGGTCCCCGCCCCGACGGCCAACGCCCGACCACCCTGGCGCCCGCGCCGGAGCCCGAATCGGTGGCGGTCGCGCCGCTGCCAGAGGAGGCGCCTCCCCTCGGCCAGCTCTCGGACGCGGTCGTCCCTCTTCGCTACCGGCTCGCCCTGAAGGTCATCCCGGATCAGCACGGCTTCGGCGGCGTCGTCGAGATCGACGCGCGCGTCGCCGAGCCGACACGGCGCGTGTGGCTCCACGGCGATCGCCTGCAGGTGCGGTCGGCGGCCGTCGTCCTCCCGGACGGCAGCGAGCTGTCGGCGCGCTACGAGCAGGTGCACGACGACGGCGTCGCGCAGCTCGTGACGGACGAGGTGATCCCCGCCGGGGAGGTCACGCTCCGCGTCGACTACGACGCGCCCTTCAACCGCGCGCTCCGCGGGCTCTACCGCGTCGACAGCGGGGGCGCGAGCTACGCCTTCACGCAGCTCGAGGCGGTGAGCGCGCGGCTCGTCTTCCCAGGCTTCGACGAGCCTCGCTTCAAGGTCCCCTTCGAGGTCGCGTTGACCGTGCGCGAAGGGGAGGCCGCGATCTTCAACACGCCCGAGGTGGCGCGCGAGGCCGCGGGCGAGGGCCTCGTGACGGTGCGCTACGCGCCGACTCTGCCCTTGCCGACCTACCTGCTCGCGCTGGCCGTGGGGCCCCTCGACGTCGTCGAGCACGAGGCCATCGGCGCGACGGCGCTCCGAGATCGCCCGGTGCCACTGCGCGGCCTCGCCGCGCGCGGGAAGGGCGCCGAGTTCGCCTACGCCCTCGAGCACACCGGCCGGATGCTCATCGCGCTCGAGGAGTACTTCGGCATGGCCTACCCCTACGAGAAGCTCGACATCGCCGCCGTGCCCGACTTCGCCGCGGGCGCGATGGAGAACGCGGGCCTCGTCACCTTCCGCGAGGAGCTCCTCCTCCTCGGCGACGGGACGAACGCCCCCGAGCGGCAGCGCCGCGCGTACGCCTACGTGATGGCGCACGAGCTCGCGCACCAATGGTTCGGAAACCTCGTGACGATGGCGTGGTGGGACGACCTCTGGCTCAACGAGGCGTTCGCGACGTGGATGGGCAACAAGATCACGGGCGCGCTCTACCCCGAGTACCGCGCCGAGCTCTCGCAGCTCGACTCCGCGCACGCCGCGATGGCCACCGACTCGCTCGTCAGCGCGCGCCAGATCCGCCAGCCGATCGAGAGCAACCACGACATCAGCAACGCCTTCGACTCGATCACCTATCGCAAGGGCGGCGCCGTGCTGAACATGTTCGAGCGCTGGATGGGCGAGGAGGTCTTCCGACGCGGCATCCAGGGCTACATGCGGGCGCACGCGAACGGCAACGCGACGTACGAGGAGCTGCTCTCGGCCCTGAGCGAGGCGGCGGGACGAGACGTCGCGACGAGCTTCCGCACGTTCCTCTTCCAGCCTGGCTTGCCCTTCCTCGCCGCGACCCCGAGCTGCGAGGACGGCCAAGGTGCCGTGCAGCTCCGACAGTCCCGGTATCTGCCCGTCGGCTCGGCCGGCTCGCGCCAGCAGAGCTGGCAGGTGCCCGTCTGCATCCGCTGGGCGGCGGGGCGCGGGGAGCCGCAGGTGACGTGCGCGCTGCTCGAAGAGCCCGAGGGCCGCGTGGCGTTGCCCGCGTGCCCCACCTGGATCCACCCCAACGCGGACGGGGCGGGCTACTACCGCTTCGCGCTCGAAGGGGTCGCCCTCGCGGCGCTCCGGCGGGCGTGGGGCGCGCTCGGCGATCGAGAGCAGATCGCCTTCGCGGACAGCCTCGACGCCGCCGTGGACGCGGGGGCGCTCCCGGCCGCCGACCTCTATCGCAGCCTCGAGCCGCTCGCGCGCTCGACGGTCCGCTCGGTGGCGACCGCGCCGATGCCGCCGATCCGCTTCGCCTACGACCACCTCGTCGAGGAGTCGATGCGGCCGAACGTGAGCCGCTTCGCGGCGCGCCTCTACGCTCCGGCGCTTCGTCGCCTGGGGTGGACACCGCGGCGCGGAGAGGACGGCGAGCAAGCGATCCTGCGGGCCTCGGTGCTCGGCCACCTCGCCGGCGTCGCGCGGGACCCTGCGGTGCGCCGAGAGGCGTCGCGGCGGGCCCGCGCGTACCTCGGGCTCGACGGTCGCGAGCCCACGGGCAACCTCGACCGGAGCGCGCTCGACCCGAACCTCGTCGGCATGGCGCTCGCGGTCGCGGTGCAGGACGGCGACGCGGCGTTCTTCGACGCGCTGCTCGAGCGATTCCTCGCGAGCGACGACGCGCTCTTGCGGGGACAGCTCCTCGGCGCGCTCGCCTCCGCCAAGGACCCCGAGCTCGCAGCGCGAGCGCGGGCGCTCGCGCTGGACGCGCGCGTGCGGGTGAACGAGCTGTGGACGCCGCTCGGCGTACAGCTCGGCATGCCCGAGACGCGCGACGCCGCGTGGGCCTTCCTGCAGGAGCGCTTCGACGATCTCGCGGGGCGCCTCGAGGAGAGCGCGGGGAGCCTGCCGCGGCTGCTCGGGGGCGCGTGCTCGCGCGAGCGGGCCGACGAGATCGAGCGCTTCTTCGCGCCGCGCGTCGGCGAGCTCCAGGGCGGGCCGCGCAACCTCGCGACCACGCTCGAGAGCATCCGCCTCTGCGCCGCGCGCGTCGAGGCGCAGCAGGAGAGCGCCCGGGAGTTCTTCGCGCGCGGTCGCTGAAGCGTCGCCGTCCGCGCCGCGCGGGCTTCCGCGTCGGGCGTCCATGTCGGGCGTCCGTGTCGGGCGTCCGTGTCGGGCGTGCGTGTCGGGCGTCCGTGTCGGGCGTCCGTGTCGGGCGTCCGTGTCGGGCGTCCGTGTCGGGCGTCCATGTCGGGCGTCGGTGTCGGGGGGAGGGGGACCCGCGGGGCGCGGAGCTGTTATGGTGGCTCCATGGCGCGTTGGCTTCTCGGGCTCGGCGTGAGCGTCTCGCTCCTCGCCGTCGGTTGTGGGCGGACCGTGCTGCACTCGCCGCCGCCGGAGGTGGACGCAGGCCCCGACGCCAGCGTCCTCCCCGACGGCGCCGTCACCGACGCGACCGGCTGCGCGTGCATGACCGACGCGGACTGCCCGATGGGCACCCGCTGCGACGGGTGCATCTGTCGGCGCGTCGACGGGTGCCGCTCGGATCTCGAGTGTCGACCGGGCGAGCGCTGCACCGACGGTCGCTGCGAGCGGCCCGCGGACTGCGCCGCCGATGGTGACTGCGCGAGCGGCGAGGCGTGCGTGCGCGGTCGCTGCGAGCGCGTCGCCGAGTGCGCGGCGCGCGGCGACTGCGGGCCGGGTTTCGACTGCGTCGACGGACGCTGCGTCGCGCTCCCCGAGTGCATGGCCGATCGCGACTGCGGGCGCGCGGGCTTCTCGTGCGAGCGCGGCACCTGCGTGTTCACCGGCGAGTGCCGCAGCGACGCGGAGTGCACCCGCGGCTTCTCGTGTGAGGCCGCGCGTTGTGTCTTCTCGGGTGATTGCCTCTCGGACGGCGACTGCGGCGCGGGCTTCCGCTGCGACCGCGCGATCTGCGTGCCGACCGGCTGCGTGCGCGACGGGGACTGCCCGAGCGGGCAGATCTGCGACGCCCTCGCGCGCCGCTGCGTCCCCGCCACGGAGTGCGCCGTCGACGCGGACTGCCCCGACGGCGACGTCTGCTTCTTCGACCGCTGCTCGCCCCTCCGCCGGTGCCGCGCGCACGCGGACTGCCCGCCGCCCGAGCGGTGCGACGGCTTCCGTTGCGTCGGCGACGGGCTCTGCCGACGCGACGCGGACTGCCCCGCCGACTACCGCTGCGACTTCGGCTATTGCCAGCCGGGCGAGTGTCGCGTCGACGCGGATTGCACCTCGGGCTGGAGCTGCGTGGCGCAGCGCTGCTGGCCTGGGTCGTTCTGCGGCGAGGACGCCGACTGCCCCTTCCCGGGGCAGCGCTGCGTCGGCCGCACCTGCCAGGGAAGCGACTGCGCGCGCGACGGAGACTGCCCGCCTGTCTTCGGGATGCCGGGCTTCACCAACACCTGCATCGACGGGGCGTGCGTCCCGCTTCCGGCGCCGGAGTGTCGCACCGACGTCGACTGTACGCGGCCGCTCGTCTGCAACCTCGGGTTCTGCCAAGAGGGCGCGCGCTGCCCAGCGACCCCGTGCGGCGAACGCGAGGTCTGCGAGGACGGGCTCTGTCTCCCCGAGCCCGAGTGCCGCAGCGACGCCGAGTGCGCCGCCAGCGGCGTCGCGTGCCGCGCGGGGCGCTGCGTCTTCGTGGGCGAGTGCACGACGGACGCGATGTGCCCCGACCGGCATCGCTGCCTCGGCGGATCGTGCGCCTTCGTGGGCGAGTGCGTGCGCGACGCCGACTGCACGGTCGGCTTCGAGTGTGTGCTCGGGAGCTGCCGCTACGAGGGCGAGTGCGCGCGCGACGCCGACTGTCCGGACGGCGCCCGCTGCACCTCGAACGTCTGCACGAGCACGCCCTGCCGCGCGAACGACGACTGCCCGAGCGGGACGACCTGCAACCTCTTCTCGCGCGCGTGCATCCCCGACATCCGCTGCACCGGCGACGGAGACTGCCCGCTCGGCTGGAACTGCATCGGCGACACGTGCGCGAGCCTCATCTTCTGCGCGCCGCCCTTCGACCGCGAGTGCCCGCCAGGGACCGTCTGCGCCGACTTCGGGAGCTGCTTCGTGTCGACCGATTGCGTGCGCGACGCGGACTGCCCCGGCGACGAGATCTGCGAGCTGCAGTATTGCCAGCCGACCACCTGCGCCTCGAACGCCGACTGCAACTACGGCTGGAGCTGCGCGGGCGCGCGCTGCATCCCGTGGCTCTTCTGCGGGATGGACGCGGACTGCGACTCCGGCCGCACCTGCGTGAACAACGTCTGTCGCGCGATCGGCGGCTGCGGACGCGACAGCGACTGCCCGGGCGGGCAGATCTGTCTCGTCGGTGTCTGCACCTTCTTGCCCCCCGACCAGTGCGTCCGCGATGCGGACTGCCCCGAAGGGCAGGCGTGCAACTTCCGGTACTGCGAGCCGGCGATGCGCTGCCGCATCACGCGGGACTGCCCGCTCAACGAGGTCTGCGTCGACGGATTCTGTCGGATCCCGATCGAGTGCCGCGCCGACGCCGACTGTGGGCCGGGGCAGATCTGCGACGATCTGAACCGCTGCGTCATCCCCTGAGCCGGCGAAGAAAACCTGGTAGAACGCGCGCATGCCGCGCTTCCCCGACGTGTCCGCTGCGTCCGAGAGCCTCTCGACGGGCGTGTTCAGCCAGCTCGGCGCGCGCGCGCGGGCCCTCACGGCGGCGGGCCGCCGGCTCTACCCCCTCCACGTCGGCGACACCTGGATGGAGCCGCCCGAGGGGGCGCGGGCGCAGGCGCAGCGAACGTCGGAGCACCCGGGGCTGCACCAATACGCGCCGGTCCACGGCCTCCCCGAGCTGCTCACGGCCATCGCGCGTCGCCTCGACCGCCTCGGCCACCCCGTCGACAAGGCGCGCCTTCAGGTGGTCAGCGGCGCCACGAGCGGGCTCTCGATCATCGCGGAGGCGCTCCTCGATCCGGGTGACGAGGTCCTCTTGCCGGCGCCCTTCTGGCCGTTGATTCGCGGCATCATCGCCAAGCGCGGCGCGACGCCGGTGCAGGTACCCCTCTGGGATCGTCTCGACGCCCTCGACGTCGAGGCGACGCTCGAGGCCGCCCGCTCGCCGCGAACCGTCGCCATCTACCTGAACTCGCCGCACAACCCGACCGGTCGGGTGTTGCCACCCGACGTGGTCGACGCGGTCGTGCGCTTCGCCCGGCGCCATCAGCTCTGGGTGATCGTCGACGAGGCCTACCAGGACCTCTACTTCGACGCGACGCCCGTGCCGATCTGGGCGCGCGAGGACCTCCGAGACCGCTACGTCGCGTGCCACACGCTCTCCAAGAGCTACGGGCTCGCGGGGGCGCGCGTCGGTTACGTGCACGGCTGCGAGGCCGCGATGAAGGCGATCTCGGCGGTGCAGGCGTTCTCGACGTATTGCGCGCCGAAGCCGATGCAGGTCGCGGCGATCGCGGCCCTCGACGAAGGCGACGAGTTCCTCGCCCGCCGACGCGCGGAGTTCGGAGAGGCTGGCCGGCGCACCGCCGCGCTACTCGGCCTTCCGCCGCCCGAGGGCGGGACGTTCCTCTTCTTCGACGCCAGCCCCTATCTGCCAGAGGGCGCGACGGACGCGATGCCCTTCCTCGAGCGCGCGCTCGACGCAGGCGTGATGCTCACGCCCGGGGTCTCGTGCGGCGAGGCCTATGCGCGCTGGGTGCGGATCTGCTTCACGAGCCTCCCGCTCGACGAGCACGACCAGGCCCTCGCGGCGCTCGCCACAGCGCTCCGACGATGACGAGCGCGCACGGTCCTGAGTGCGCAAAGGTAGGGGCCGCGCTCGAAACCGCTTACTTGGTCGACCATCTCGTGGTAGCATGTGAACGCGATTCGCCCGCCGGGCGTGGGCTCTGGCCCCCATCGTGCTGTCGGGATCCTTCCGGAATTCACGGGCACGTCCGTTGCTCTAAGCTGTCACCATGTCCGCTTCCGAAGCTTCGCTGTTGTTGGCGGTAGGCGGGCTCCCCGAGGAGCTCCAAGGCTGGGTCGCGTCGCGGCCCTTCGACGAGGCGTGGGAGGGCTGCGGGCGGCCGGAGTGGCTGGTCGCCCTCGCGACGTCGGCCGGCGTCGACCGATTCGCGCTCGTCGCGGTCATCTGCGACGTGATCGAGCGCGCGCGCTTGGCGACGGAGCTCCCCGAGGCGTTCCAGCTCGCCAAGGGTTGGACGAGGGGGCAGGTCGACGGCCGCGCGTGCTGGGCGGCGGGGTTCCGCGCCATGGAGCTCGCCCGACGCGCGCCGGACGCGCGGGTGCGTGTCGCGGCCCGCGCGGCGGCGGCGGCAGCGTTCGCGTGCGACGCGGACGCCGACGAGGGCTACTACGCGTCGCGCGGGCACGCGGTCGAGGCGGTCCAGATCGCGGCCAGCGGGCTCGACGCCAACGAGCGGAGCCTGCTCGCGTCCCACGTCCGGCGGCGCATCTCGGCCGAGTCGGTCCTGCGGGGCCTGAAGGGAATCGCCGAGCGTCGCTCGTCGGTCCCACCGCCCGGCGGGGAGTCCGACGGCGGCGTCCACGTCGCGTCTGTCCACGCGCGCCTCGCATCGTCGGACGACGCGCACCGTCCGTACTGACCCGACCGCACCCGCCGCCGCGACCTGCCGACGCAACCTGCCGCCGCGACCTGCCGCCGCGACCTGCCGCCACGACCCGCCACCGCGACCTGCCGACGCGACCTGCCGACGCGACCGAACCGCGTCGGACCACCGGCGCCGCTCCCGACGCGCATCGGATGAGGCACGTTCTGGCCCCTGAGGCGGCGTCGTCTCGCGGTCGCCACGCCCGAGCCCGCGCCGATCCACGCGCCCGAGGGTTGTCCCTCGCGCGCCGTTCGTGGACGATGGGAGTGAATCGCGGCGAGCGCGTGACCGTCGCAAGGACGAGCGCGCGAGCGACCGATGAGGAGCGCCATGCGAGGAACGACGATGAAGTGGTCATGGGCGGCGGGGCTCGTCACGAGCTCCATGCTCGTCGGCGTTGCACCAGCGCTGGCGGACGACGCCGAGGTCCAATACCGCATGTGCCTCGTCCACAAGCAGGCGTCTCGCTGGGAGCAAGCGGCCGAGGCCTGTCGTGAGGCCACGCGGCTGCGCCCGACGCACGCGAACGCGCACTTCACGCTCGCTTCCGTCTTGCGACAGATGGGCCGGCTCGAGGACGCGCTCACGTCCTTCCGCGAGGCGGCCCGGCTCGAGCCGAACAACGGCAACGCGCACGGCATGATCGGGGCGCTCCTGATACGCCTGCGCCGCTACGAGGAAGCGATCGAGCCGCTGCGCCGCGCGTGCGAGCTCCAGCCCGACGAGACGACGAATTGGTCGAACCTCGGCACGGTCTACCGGCGGCTCAACCGGCTCGAGGAGGCCTCCACCACCTTCGAGTCGGGCCTGCGTCGCAACCCGGACGACCTCGGTCTGCTCAACAACTTCGCGGTCGTGCTCCGGCAGCGGCGGATGAACGAGCAGGCGATCATCCTCTTGCAGCAGGCGCTCGAGCGGAACCCGGACCAGGGAGAGCTCCACCTGAACCTCGCGATCGCGCTCCGCGGCGCGAGCCGTCACGAGGACGCGATCCCGCACTACGCGAAGGCGCTCGAGCTCGGGCAACGCGGCGGAGGCATCCTCTTCGATCTCGCGATCTGCTACGAGCAAGTCGGGCAGTACGACCTCGCGATCGAGACCTACGAGCGCTACATGCGCGAGGTCCAGTCCCGCGATCCAGCCGCCGCCCAGCGGGCGCGAGACTCCGTGCAGCGCTTGCGCGATCGCATGTGAGCGGCGCGGGCGCGATCGAATACCTCGGCATGGTGCCCTCGCCGAGGGGATGCTCGGAATCGCGTTGAGCCCTCCTCGCGCGCGGCCCATCCTCCGGGCGTGAGCGAGAGCACCCCCAAGTCCCCGAAGCTCAACCGCACCAGCGCTCGGCTGACCGAGCCTCGGGCCCAAGGCGCGTCGCAGGCGATGCTCCACGCGACCGGCCTCCGAAGCGAGGACCTGGGCAAGGCGCAGGTCGGCATCGGCGCGGTCTTCTACGAGAGCAACCCGTGCAACATGCACCTCGGCGATCTCTCGGACGAAGTGAAGCGCGGCGTCGAGGCCGCCGACCTCATCGGGTATCGCTTCTTCAGCGTCGGCGTCTCGGACGGGATCTCGATGGGCACCGAGGGCATGAGCTACTCGCTCCCTTCGCGCGAGCTGATCGCCGACGCGATCGAGACCGGGATGGGCGCTCACTTCTACGACGCGCTCGTCGCGGTCCCGGGCTGCGACAAGAACATGCCCGCGTGTGTCATCGCGATGGGCCGGCTCAACCGCCCCGCGCTGATGGTCTACGGCGGGACCATCCGACCTGGGCACCGCACGACGAAGGCGGGCGAGAAGGTCGTGCTCGACGTCGTCAGCGCGTTCCAGAGCTACGGCGAGTACCTCGGCGGGCACATCGACGACGACGAGCGCGCGGACATCGTCGCCAAGTCCTGCCCGGGGCCCGGCGCCTGCGGCGGCATGTACACCGCGAACACCATGGCCACGGCGATCGAGGCGATGGGGCTGACGCTGCCGTACTCCTCCTCGACGCCGGCGGAAGACCCGGCAAAGCGCGAGGAGTGTCGCGCGGCCGGCGCCGCGATCCGTGCGCTCCTCGCGTCCGATCTGAAGCCGCGCGACATCGTCACGCGGGCGAGCCTCGAGAACGCGATGGTCGTCGTCACCGCGCTCGGCGGCTCGACGAACGCCGTCCTCCACTTGCTCGCGATCGCGCACGCCTTCGACCTGCCGCTCACGCTCGCCGACTTCCAGGCGGTCAGCGATCGCGTGCCGCTCCTCGGTGATCTGAAGCCGAGCGGGCGCTTCGTCATGGAGGACCTGCACCACGCCGGCGGCACGCCGGCCGTGCTTAAATACCTCCTCGAGCGAGGCCTCCTCGACGGCAGCGCGATGACGGTTACCGGCAAGACGCTCGCTGAGAACCTGGCGGCGCTCCCGGGGCTCCACGAGGGGCAAGAGGTCGTCGTGCCGCTCGAGCGACCCCTCAAACCGAGCGGCCACATCACGATCCTCCAGGGCAGCTTGGCGCCGGACGGCGCGGTGGCGAAGATCACCGGCAAGGAGGGGCTGCGCTTCTCGGGCGAGGCGAAGGTCTTCGACTCCGAAGAAGAGATGCTCGCCGCGGTCGAGCGCGGTGAGGTCCGCGCGGGCCACGTGATCGTGATCCGCTACGAGGGGCCGAAGGGGGGGCCCGGGATGCCGGAGATGCTCGGGCCGACGAGCGTCATCATGGGGGCAGGGCTCGGCAAGGAGGTCGCGCTCCTGACCGACGGTCGCTTCAGCGGCGGCTCACACGGCTTCATCGTCGGCCACGTCTGCCCCGAAGCGGCGGAGGGCGGCCCCATCGCGCTCGTGCGCGACGGCGACCCGATCGTGATCGACGCCGAGACGCGCCGGATCGACGTCCTGGTGGACGAGGCGACGCTCGCCGCCCGGCGGGCCGAGTGGGCGCCGCCGGCCCCGAAGGTGACCCGGGGCTGGCTCGCGAAGTACACGAAGCTCGTGGGGCCCGCGTCGAAGGGCTGCATTACCGACGGCTGAACACCAACGGTCGAGCACCGAGGTCGAGCACCGACGGTCGAGCACCGAGGTCGAGCACCGACGGTCGAGCACCGACGGTCGAGCACCGAGGTCGAACACCGAGGTCGAACACCGACGGCTGAACACCGACGGCTGAACACCGACGGTTGAACGCGAACGGCGAGGAGCCCCCCGGACGGAGCGGCCGGCGCGCCCTCAGCGAGGCACGCAGTTGCCGAGGCGCACGAACGTGAGCGCGCCCGCCTCGACGCGAATGCCCGTCGAGTCCGCGCCGCGATCGCTGCCGACGACCGTCTCGCAGCGCGCCGCGCCCGCTGCCGTCAGGGTGTGGCTGCCGGGCGGGACGTTGGCGAACGCGACCGCGCCGTCCATCGACGTCTCTGTGAGCGCGGGCATCGGCTGTGAGCTCTCGAAGTAGAACGGGCCATCACCCGCGCCGAGCGCGAAGGTCATGCCCTGGGCGTCGGCGCCCCCGCCGGTTGCGCCTCGGGCGAGGACGAGCACGAGCCCCGCGGACGGGTTCGCGTCGAGGCCGATGCCGAGCAAGAGGATCTGGACGAGCGTCGGCTCGGCGGTGTCGACCTTGACCTCGACGTCCGTGTCGCGCGTCGTGAGCGAGAAGACCGTCGGGGTGCGATCGGGGTGGGTCGCGCGGAACGCGACGTCGCGCTCGGCAGGCACCGTGAGCGTCGCGTACCCAGCGGTGTCGGCGATCGCGCAGCCGTAGCCCGCGGGCTCGGTCACGCAGACCTCCGCGCCCACGTCAGGCTCGCCTCCGGTCACCTCCGTCACGAGGATCCGCGCCTCGACCGTCGGCACCTCGTCATCGCCGCACGCGGCCATCGCCGAGACGGCGCAGAGCGCTCCCACGAGCGCGCGCGCTCCATGCGGCCTCGTCCTCCTCATCATCCCCATCCCCGTCCCTCCGATCCCTTCGCGGCCTCGCCGCGTCCGATGGTCTACGTGGGCGCGCGGCGACGAGCAACTGCCGTTCACGCACGTCACCGATCGGTCACGCGGACCGGACGGGTCACGCGGACGGGTCACGCGGAGCGGTCACCCGGACCGATCACGATCACGCGGGGCGCCCGCGCGGATCACTCGCAGAGGGGCCGCTGAGCCAGGCTGGGATCGGGGACGAGCAGGAGGGGGACCACCACATCCACCACGCCCGCCGGGCTCGGAGGCGAGAGCTGCATCGCCCCGATCGCCTGGAGGACACACGCGCGCACCCCGGGATCGCCGATCGCGTCCGCGCGGGCGCAGGCGTCGGCGACGCCCCCATCGGCGGCGACACGGAACGAGACCTCCAGGCGGCCACCCGCGGCGGCCTCTGGCGGGGCGAGCGAGAGGCACTCGCGGAGCGCGGGGCGAGCCGCGTCGATCGCCTCGAGCAGGACGCGCACGGGCAGCTCGCCCTCACGCTCGGTGCTCGGCGGCAAGCCATCAAGGCAGAGCCCTGCGTCCGACGCGAGCGGGGCGGCCGCGGCGGGGAGCTGCACGTTGCTCGGCAGCGCCACGGCGAACGCCGCCTCGAGCGAGGCCGGCAGCGCCACGAGGAAGGGGCGCAAGCTCGCGAGCGGGAGCGCCGCATCGCCCGTGACGATCACGCGCGCTGGGGTCTCCATCGCGGCCAGGCGCGCCGCGAGCGCGGCGGCCGCGTGAGGGCCGGCCTCCTCCCGCGTGACCTCGCGATCGGTCCGTCGGAGGTGTGCGCCTTCACCGGTGACGAAGAGCACGACGTCCGAGCCGCGACGTGGGGTCGTCGCCGTGAGGACCGCCAACGTGAGCGTGCCGCTCCCCCGACGGCCCCAGACCCCGAGGAGCTGCACTGGGCCACGCCCGGTGAGGCGGGGTGTGAGCGCGTCGGGAGGAGCTGGCAGCGGGCGGATGGGGAGGGCGACCGAACCCTCGAGACGCCACGCGCCTCCCGCCGCGCCGCCGCGCAGCAAGCAGCCCGCGTCGCTCTCGCCCGCGCCGCGCTCGTCGAGGCGCTGCGCCGCTCGCACGAGGTCCTGCACCGTCGCGAGCGGCCCGAGCGCGCGCGCGAGCCCTGGGGGCTCGTGCACCGTCTCGACGACCGTCCCGTCGTTCTCGCGCGCGACCTCCACAGGCGTGGCCACGGGCGGAGGCGTCCCCCCGCAGGCGACCGAGACAGAGACCGTCAGCAGCAGCAGCCGAGCCACGAACGCACCGTAGCAGCAACCGGTTCGCGGCGTGTGGGGAGGCGTCGGCTGACCGGTTCGCGACGTGTGGGCGGGTGCGGGCTGGGCGCGGGCTGGGGGCGCACCGAACAGCAACCCATTCGCGACGTATGGCGAGGCGCGGCGATGTCGAAGCGGTGATCCGCTCGTGGTCGCTCGGCGACGGCGGGGTTCATCCAAGACGCGAACCTCGGGTGCGACGTCAGCTTGCTCAACGTCAGCGACGTCAGCTCGACGTCAGCAGGTGCCGGAGCGCCTCGACCTCCACCCGGTACTCCGCGCCGCACCAATCGCAGCCGATCTCCAGCGGCGCGCCTGCGTCGACCATCTCCTGGAGGTCGTCCGGGCCGAGCGTCGAGAGCCCGGCGAGGATCCGTACGTGGCTGCAATCGCAGCCCGCGCGCACTTCGCTGTCACCGAGAGGTGTGTACGGCATGCCATAGAAGACCTCCTCGATGAGGTGGTCCGGCGAGGCGTCTGTCGCCACGAGCCGCCCGCGGATGTCGTCGAAGTCGTCCTCGAGCCGCTGCGCCAGGATCATCACCGCCGCCTCGCGATCGGGCGCCTCTGGGAGCAGCTGCACGAGGTAGCCGCCCGCGGCCTTCAGCTCCCCGTCCTCGACGATCACCGCACAGCGAACGACCGTCTCGATCTGCTCCGACAGCTGCATGTAGCCCATCAAAGCGTCGTCGAAACCGCGCTCGTCGGCCTCGACGACCCCTTGGTGGAGCTCGCCGTTCGGCAGCGAGCGCATCATCTGCAGCACCGCGCCCGCGCCGAGACGAAAGCTCGGCGCCTCGGGCCGGCGCTGAACGAGGCCACGGCTCCAGCCGTCGGGGTGGGAGTCGGCGATGAGCGTCCCGCTCCCCGCGGCGCCCTTGAGCACCCCTTGGACACGGAGCGTCGGCGACATCGTTTCTCGGAAGAGGATGGCGCCGGTGACCATCTCGCCGAGGAGCCGAGCCTCGGGGGTCCCGACGTCGAGCCCTTGCGCGCGCAACACCGATCGCACGGTGTCGGTCGTCCGGACCGCCATCATGCGAAAGGCGCCGTCGTCGGTCATGGCTCGGAGCGCTCGATCCCTCATGACCCACCGTTGACGCCGAGAAGCCACGAATGCAAGCCCGGCGTGCTGTCCGTGGGGCCGGACGCATCTTTGCACCGCTCGGTAGAGCGAGGGGCCAGGCCTCCGGGCAGCAGCGCCGGGCGTCAACCCGAAGGCGCCGCCCGTCGCCGATCGCGCGCGAGCAGTGCCACGGTCAGCGCGGTGCGGTCCGCACGCGAGCGGGCGCGCGATTGTTGAACCAAGAGCCGACAGAACTGTTGCGAAGCCATCCCGGTCTTCTGGCGAATGTTCCGCATCGTCGACTTCACGCTCTCCGGCGAAAGGTCGAAGAGCCGAGCGACCTCGCGAGCGGGAACAGAGTAGGACGACGGCGAGCTGGGACCGAGGCTTCGGCGTGCTGAGGTCGGCGGAGGACCCCAACGGGGAGACGACGTCGATGGCCTACGATGGGCTCTGCCGCTTCGTGGCGGTCACCTCGCCGGACGCGCGGAACGCGTGCGGCGAGGCGCCGACGCAGGTCGACGACGTGGACGCGGGCGGCGACGTCGGGGACGATGCTCGGGGACCTCGGCGCGGTGACGACGGTGCACGACTGGCGCTACGAGTGGGACGCGGCCGACAACCTCCTCGTGGTGGACGACGAGAGCGACGGCGAGCAGTGGCCCGCGCACGTGAAGCCCCGGCGCCAGCGGGTGGCGCACGACGCGCTCTATCGGGTGGTGGGCATCGAGCACGACTACCGACAAGACGACGGCACCTACGCGGCGACCGGGCAGGCGTACCAGGACTGGCGCGACGAGCAGGCACACCAGCGGC
>JAHBWH010000064.1 GCA_019637115.1 Myxococcales bacterium
ACACGGTCTCGGACACGGTCTCGGACACGGTCTCGGACACGGTCTCGGACCGGAGATGCAAGGGCAGGGGCACGGGCAAGGGCAGGGGCAGGGGGAAGCGCACAGGCAGGGGCGGGGCGGGGCGCTCGGGACTTCGCGACCGGCTCGCACTATGCATCAGACGTGCTCGTCCTGCGCTTCGTGAAGATCCTCTCGGTGCTCGTCCTCGTCGCCGGCTCGCTCGGCGCGACGCTGCCTGCGCCGATGCCGCTCACCACCAGGCGGCGCTTCGCGTTCGCGGTCGCGGCGCCCGGCTTGCTCGCGAGCTGGACGAGCGGCTTCGTGCTCGCGTGGTCCGCTGGCCACCGGCTCTGGAGCACCTGGGTCGTCGTCTCGCTCCTGCTCTCGATCCTCTCCGTCCAGGGCGTGCTCTACAGCGCCGGTCGTGAGGGCCGGGAGTCGTGGAAGGCCTTCGCCTTCACGATGCTCACGCTGGGAGGCGTCGTGGGCCTGATGGTCTGGCGCCCGGCCTGAGCTTCCCTTCGACCGTCCGCACCCAAGTTCGTGCTGCGCGGAACCCGGAACGAACTTCGGTTCGAGGGCCGTCAGCGTGGATCGATGAGCACGCCCGGGTTCAAGAGCCCGCGCGGATCCAGCTCGCGCTTCATAGCGGCGAGCGCCGCCGCGAACGGCTCGGGGCGCTGACGATCGTACCAGGGGCGGTGCGTGCGCCCGACCGCGTGGTGGTGCGTGATCGTCGCGCCGTGCCTCCCGAGCGCCTCGCCGGCGGCGGTCTTGATCGCGTCCCATTGCGTCACCTCGGCGCCGCGCCGCGCGGGCGCGATCCACGTGAAGTAGGGCGCGGGGCCGTCGGGGTAGACGTGCGTGAAACGACACGAGAGGAAGCCACCGCCGGCGACCTCCCGCATCGCCGCGCGCACGCTCGTGACGACGTCGGCGTGGAGCGCGTCGAAGCGGTCCCACGGGACGGCGGTCTCGAAGGTGTCGACCAGCACGCCGAGCGAGACGAGCACGTTCATGAGGTAGGGCGCCTCGACGAACGCCGCCTTCCACGCGCCGGCGGAGCCTGCGTCGCCGCTCTTCTCGCCTGCCTCGGCGTAGAGGGGGCCCTTCGGGGCGCGCCCGCCGTGATCCGCGCAGAGCTCCAGCGCGCGCGCCATCCACGGCTGTAGCGGGTGATCGGCGGACTCGAAGCCGACGAGCAAGACGTGGCTGCCGTCCCCCGTCACGAAGTTCAGGGCGGCCTCGCGCCGATCGAGGAGGCGGCAGTTGGTCGGGTAGAGCCCCGACTGCGCGAGCGCCCGCGCGGCGGCGACGGCGTCGCTCCACTCTCCGAAGTGCACGCTCGCCGTTGCCCGAAAGGTCGGACGCGGCCGGACGCGCATCCACGCCTCGGTGATTACGCCGAGGATGCCCTCCGAGCCGAGCAAGAAGCGATCGGGGCTCGGGCCCGCGCCGCTCCCGGGCAGGCGCCAGCTCTCCCAAGGGCCCCGAGGGGTGAGCGCGCGAATCGAGGCCGTCAGATCGTCGACGTGGGTGTAGACCGTCGCGAAATGACCGCCCGCGCGCGTCGCGAGCCAGCCACCCAGCGTGCTGTGCTCGAAGCTCTGCGGGAAGCATCGCAGCGTGAGCCCGTGCGCCGCGAGCTGCGACTCGAGCAGGGGTCCGGTCGCGCCGGCTTGGATGCGCGCCGTGAGCGAGGTCGGCTCCACCTCCAGCACGCGATCGAGGCGCGCGAGATCGAGCGAGAGCACGCCCGCGAAGCCATCGGGGGCGCGCGCCTCGACGCCCGCGACGACGCTCGTCCCGCCGCCGTAGGGGACGACCACGACGCGCGCGTCGCTCGCCCACTCCAGCGTGCGTCGGACGTCGTCCTCGCTCTCCGGCAGCGCGACCAGGTCCGGCGCCGCGTCGAAGTCCCCCGCGAACCCGCGGACGATGTCGCGGAACGCGCGACCGTAGGTGTGTCGAACGCGCGCCTCGGGATCGTCGGTGACGAAGGACAACGACGACGGCGGCGCGACTCGACTTTCGGGGATGACCGACGCGACGGCCTCGAGCGTCGGAGGATCGAAGGGGCCCTGCGGGTCGATCCCGAGCATCCCCTTCAGCTGCCCGCCGAAGCTCTTGCGCGCCTCGTGGCTCGGGAACTTGTCCGCCCAACCCCACCCCCAGAAGCTCTTCTCACGCGCGCTCATCCCGCGAGCCTACACCACGGCGCCGGGCGCCAGCCTCGGAAGCCGCGAGCCGAGCCGTGCTCGAGGTCTCCTCCGATCGCCCGCGCGATTCGCTGGCGTCGAAAGCCGCGAGCCCCGCGTCCTCATCGAGGAGCGGGGCTCGTTGCGTGCCCGGGACCAATCGGGCTCAGGTCGTCGGTGCGGAAGAGAGGACTCGAACCTCCACGCCCTTGCGGGCACAGGAACCTGAATCCTGCGCGTCTGCCAGTTCCGCCACTTCCGCGTGGGGACCGGCTAAGTAGACCTCGCGGCTCGCGAAGTCAAGGACGAGCCACGCGGTCTCGGGCGTTCGGCCATGTCGCCCGCTGCCGAGGGTAGCGACACCGCCGCTCAGAGGCCCCACCTCCGCCGGAGGTATTGGTGGACCTGCATGGTCTCCGGTCCGGTGAGAACCCGATCGTAGACCAGCACCTCGCCGACCCTGCCCCGGAAGGTGCCGCCAGGACCGACGCCGATCACGAACGCGTGGCTCGTGACGGTCGCGCTCTCGGTGAGCACCAGGGTGTTGGTGTTGGCCATGAGGTTGCTGCCCTCGGCGACGTTGAGCTGCAGGATGCCCGCTGGAATGCTCCCATACCGAACGGCTCGGATGATGTCGGGGACCGCCAGGGGCCGAGAGGTGGCGACCGCGTCGCCCGTGACCGAGCCGCCCGCGGCCGTCCCTCGATGGACGAAGCGGTAGCCTGACCCGGTCGTCTCCAAGAACGTCGCGTAGTTCGTGCCCGTGCGCGTCGACACGATCCCGAGGCCGCTCATGAGGTTGCTCGCGCCAGCGACCACGAAGACGGTGAAGTCTTCACCCGAGAGCGCGTTCGTGCTGCCCGACGAGGCAACACGCTCGTTGTCGCTGTCGAAGACCACGACCGCGCGACCGTTCCAGACGTTCGTCGCGAGGGTAGGCCGCGCGCCGGCCGGGCTGACCAGCGGGAACGTACCTACGCGGCTCGGCCAGGCCGTGACCTCGTCCGAAGCGTTCGTGACGACGTTCGCGTGATCGGCGTCGTACCAGAGCCGCAGGCCCGTGATGACCTCGAGCTCAGGCTCGCACTCGTCATCCACGAGCGACCAACCCGCCGCGCACTCGTCGCAGAGGTCTCCCGCCCAGCCCGTGTCGCACACACACCTTCGCGATCCAGAGCTCGCGCTCTCTTCGCAGGTGCCACGGTCCCCGCAGTCGAGCGCGTCGTCTCCCGTGGCGTCACACCCGAGCTCACACACGCCGTCGTCATCGGCGTCCTGATAACCCTCGGCGCAATCCGAGCAGTCCGCCCCCGCCATGCCCGTTGGGCACGCGCCCCCGTCGGGGTCGTCGCCGCCGTCCATGTCGCTCCCACCGTCGCCGGGGCCGCCGTCGGTGGGGACGGGCCCGCCATCGATCGCCGAGTCGGCGCCGCCGTCGCTCGGCGTCATTCCCGAGTCCGTCTCGCCCGGCGCGTCGTCGTCTCCGCACGCCGCCGCGACCAGGAGCACGCTGCACATCAACCAACGTACCGATCTCGTTCGCATTACGTTCGTCCTCTCCCCCGACCTTCGCCGAGTCATCGGTGCCAGGATGGGGAGGGGGCTGCCGGTGCTCCATGGTCACCTCGACACCGCGCCGCCGAAGGGATGACCATGCGGTGAAGAATTGCTCATGTCGCCGTCCTCGGACCTCGGGCATCCTCGGGCGTTGATGGGGATCAACGCGCTGAAGCTGTTGGGCGTGCTGGAGGCCGCCGATCGCGTCGAGCAGCTCGACGACTGGGCGGCGGCGTTTGGGACCAGCCTGCGGCGCACGACGCGAGCGCTCGGCGCGCAGCTCCTCCGGGTCCGTGAGGGGGGGGCGCGGCTCGAGCTCCTCGGCCCCGAGGACCCCATCGCGCGGGCGGTCGTCGTCGCCGGTCACGGGACGCTCGACGGGGATCAACGTCGGCGCCTCTACGCGAGCGGCGTCACCGTCGCTTGCGTCGGCGACCTCTTCGGCGCGGGCCCGCTGCCCGAGCCGCTCGGTTCCTCGATGGCCGCTGCGGGCGTCGGGGACGTGCTCGGCCTCGTGGCGCCACCGGGCCTGAGCGTCGGCGTCTTCTTCCCCGAGCGATTGCGGCTCGACCTGCGGCGTCGACAGCTCCTCGCGTCGTTCTGTCAGCACCTCGGCGCGTCCGTCGCGCTCCGAGAGGCGCGCGAGGAGCGCGCGCTCGACGCCGCCGACTTGCCCGCCGAGCTCGATGGGGCGCTCGAGGAGCTCGACCAGCGGCGCCGATGGGCGCGTCGTCACGGCGACGCCGACGACGCCGCGAGCGCCGTCGCGTTCCTCGGCGCGTTGGCGAACGAAGGCTTTGCGGTGGTCGAGGAGGCGCGGCGCGGGCGTCGTCGTCGGCTCGTCGCGGTGCGCGTGAGGGAGCCCTCGGCCCGCGCGATGCGCGCGCTCGACGAGGGCGAGCGGGCGGTGCTCGAGGGGTTGATCGCGGGCTGTTCGTCACAAGAGATCGCGTTCGACCTCGGCGTCGCGGAGGCCACCGTCTCGGGGCGCATCGCCCGCATCCGCAGCAAGCTCGGCCTGGATCCGCGGGACGAGATCGTGCGAGTGGCGGCCGCACGGAGGCGCTCGTGAGCCGCGTCGCGGCACCCCCGACGACCACACCGCGGCTCCGTACGTGGCCCCCGACGCGGGCCCGCACATGGCTCCCGATTCGGACGCCGTCGCACACGTGGCTGCACACGTGGTTTCGGACGGGGCTCGAGACACCCGCGCCGCCTCCGTTCGCCGACCAGCCGCGTCGAACAACTGCCCATGTCGCGCTCGCCGCACGCGCGGCATCTTCGTGGCCATGGGAGGCCGACACCGCAGCGACATCTCGTCCGCCCTGGGCGGCGAGGAGGGCGTGATGGATCGGCGGGAGCTTCCAGACGGTCTCGTGCGCTTCACGCTCGGCGACCTCGAGGTGCTCGTGCTCGATCTCGAGCTCCCCGAGGCGCCGCTACCCGAGCTGACCCCGAGCGAGCGGTCGGTCGCCACGCTCGTGGCGGATGGGCTCTCGAACGGCGAGATCGCGGAGGCGCGAGAGGTCTCGGAGCGGACCGTGGCCAACCAGATCCGCAGCATCTTCCAGAAGCTCGGGGTCTGCTCCCGCTGGGATCTCGCGCTCCTGATGACCCGCCGCGCCCTGGAGCCGGTCGTCGACGCGCCGACGGTCCTCGTCCGCCGAGACCCCCCCTCGCGGAGCTACTCGGGCATCTACAACTCGCCCACCTCCGCGGCCGTCTTGCGCGCGTCGTACGAGCGGCACGGCGTCGACTTCGAGGCGGCGTGCGCGCGTCGACGAGCCGCTCCAGAGCCGGACGGCTCCCTCGCGCGCGAGGACTATTGCGCGCTCTTCGACGAGCTCGCGGCCGAGCTCGGCGAGCCCGAGCTCGGTGTTCGTCTCCCACGGAGCGTGCCCATCGGCGCGCTCGGCATGCTCGAGTGGCTCGGGATGAGCGCGCCGACGCTCGGCGACGCGATGGCGATCGTGAGCACGCATGGTGACCTCCTGCACCCCGGCGCGCGCCGCGAGACGCGGGTGCGAGGCGACGAGCTCCGCGTCGAGTACTCGGTCGACGGGCTCTCGATGCCGCGCGTCGTGCTCGACTGGTCGATGGTCTGCCTGCTCGAGCGGATCCGGAGCGGCGCCCCGGAGGTCGAGCCGATCGAGCTGCAGGTGCAATACGACCGCCCGCGCGGGGGCGTCGTCGAGGCGCTCGTCGGCTGTCCAGTGCGCTTTGGCGCCGAGACCAACGCCCTCGTCCTCCCCCGCGAGCAAGCCGAGATGCGGCTCCCCACGAGCGACCCCGAGACCTTCGAGCGCCTGCGGGCCATCGCGGACTGGCGGCTCGACGCGGCGCGATCGAGCGTCGTTGGCCAGCTCCGCGCGGCGGTCACCGGCGTGCTCGAGCGAGACGCGGTGGCGACCCCGCGCGAGGTCGCGCGCGCGCTCGGCGTGCCGATGAACGCGCTCGGCAGGGAGCTCGCTCGACCCGACCTGCCCATGGCCAGCCGGGGCCTCTCCTTCGCCGACGTCGTGAGCCTCTGCCGCGCCGAGCGCGTGATCGGCGCGCTCGAAGGGAGAGGCGTCGACGCGCGCCACGTGGGGATCGTGCTCTCCGCGCTCGCGGAGCGCTGAGCGCGCGCGAGCCTCACGGCCCGTTGCGGCTCGTCGACTTCGCCTTCGCGCGGCTCAGAGGGAGCGCCGTGTCCGAGAGGCTCGCGCTCGGCTCGTCGGGCGCCGGGCCCTCGGCCGGCAGGGTCACGACGAAGGCGGCCCCGCCGTCGAGGCCGTCCTCGACGTCCACGCTCCCGCCGTGGTCTCCGACGATGCGGTGGACGATCGCGAGGCCGAGGCCGGTGCCGTGCGCCTTCGTCGTGAAGTAGGGCTCGAAGACGCGCAGTCGCTCTTCGAGGGGGATGCCTGGTCCGTCGTCGAGCACCCGGAGGAGCGCGCCTTCGGGCGTGGGCTCGAGGTGCACCTCGACGTGTCCGCCCGTGCCCCCGTGGCGCGCCGTCGCGGCGTCCGTCGCGTTCTGCACCAGGTTGAGCAGCACCTGCGTGAGCTGGTCTCGGTCGGCGCGCACCTCGACGGGCGCGTCCGCCCGCACCGTCAGCTGCACCGCCTCGTCGGTGTGCAGCCCCACGACGTGCTGCACGACGTCACGGAGGTCGAGCCGGACGGGGCGGGGGCGCGGCATCCGCGCGAAGCGGCTGAACTCCGTGACCATGTCGTTCAGCCGCTTGACCTCCTCGAGGATGACGCCCGTCGACTGCTGGAACTCCTCGTCGAAGCTCGGGTGGCCGCGCGCGTGCAGCTTCCGCATCGTCTCGATCTCCATCTGGATCGGCTGGAGCGGGTTCTTGATCTCGTGCGCGATGCGACGGGCGACCTCCCGCCACGCCGCGATGCGCTCGGCGCGGAGCAGCTTGCGGCGCGTGGCCGCGAGCTCCTTGGTCATGTCGTTGAAGGCGCGGAGCGTACGGCCGACGTCGTCACCGTCGCGCGCGCGGCCGGTCTCGATCTCGGAGTCGAGGTCGCCCTTGGCGACGCGCCGAGTGGCCTCTTCGAGGGCGCGGAGCGGGCGCGAGAGCATCCACGCGACGAGGAGCGCGAGCACGAGCGCGACGAGCAGGCCGCCGCCGGCCACGTAGACGCTGCGCGCGCGGAGCCGATCGAGATCGTCGCGGAGCGGCGCGTCGTCCAAGGTGGCGATCAAGCGGAGCGTGTCGTCGGAGGTGCCCATCGGGAACGCGCGGACCTGTCGCGGCGGCTCGCGATCGGTCGGCGGGGTCGCGTCCCCCGGTCCCACCCAAGCGAGCCGGACGGGGCCACCGTCTCCGCTGGTCGCGACGAGGTCGTCGTCGAGCAAGCGACCGCCGAGGACGGCCAAGCTCACGCCGTCGCGTTGGGTCGTGCACCCCGTGATCAGCACGCGGACGTCTCGCGGCGCGCCCTCGTCGGCGGGCAGGACGCGGACCGTCTCGATCCACGGTGCGCCGCCGTGGCGCGCGAGCGCGTCGAGGAGCTGCCCGTCGCGGGCGCCTGCGCGATCGGGGTAATGCCCTGCGGCGAGCACGCGCCCCCGATCGTCGCCGCTGCGCGCGTCGAGCAGGTGGAGCGTGTCGAAGCGTCGCCCGCGCATCAGCGGCGGAAGCGCCGAGACGAGGGCCTGCTGCCGCGACGCGTCGAAGCGCTGCGCCGCGAGGTCGAGCAGCAGCCGGTCGACGACGGGCTCGTGCTGGCACAACGCCCGCACCGCGCGAGCGTCGGCGTCGAGCACGTCGTCGAGGCGGCGCCCCGCGCTGCCCGTGCGCTGCTCGAGCTGTCGCGCGTGATCGGCCTCGAGCTCCTCGACGAAGGTCTTCTGCACCACGAGGCCGAGCGCGCCGAAGGGGACGAGCGCCGCGAGCGAGAAGAGCAGGACGAGGCGGGCGCGGAGGCTCATTCGTCTCCCCGAGAGCGTGGCGAGAAGAGCCGCTCGAGGCGGAGCCGCCCGAGCGCGTCGTGGCTCGCGCCGCGGATGGCCTCGCGGTGATGCAGCGTCCGCGCGCGATGGCCGAGCACCACGGCCGGAAGCGCGCGGGCGTGCGTCGCGACGACCACGGGGTCGTGGCTCTCCGCGAGGATCGAGGGCGCGCGGGCTGGCTCGACGCCGGTCGCCAACCACGCCGCGAGCGTGAGCGCGTCGCCGCCGGGTAGGCTCGGGATGACCTGCGCGAACGAGAGGTCGGCTTGTCGGCGCTGCGCGGCGAAGCGATCCGCCGACACGCGCGCGATGTCCACGCGAACGCCGAGCTCGTCGAGGCGCGCCGCGAGCGCGGCCCCGAGGGCGGCCTCGAAAGGATCGCCTTCTCGCACCAAGAGCTGCAGGCGCGGCGGGAGGGCCGCGCCGCCGCGGTGCTCGGGCGGCGGTAGCCCCGCCGCGAGCCGATCGCTCGGCCGGAGGCCGAGGCGCTCGAAGCGGCGGCGGTCGAGCGCG
This sequence comes from Myxococcales bacterium, assembly GCA_019637115.1. Lineage (GTDB taxonomy): Bacteria > Myxococcota_A > Polyangia > Polyangiales > Houyiibacteriaceae > JACKEH01. Next base: position 8,721 of record JAHBWH010000064.1, read on the forward strand.
CGCTCGAGCGCCGCCGTCGCGTCCGCGAGGCGGGCGCTCGGGACGAGGAGGACGGCGGTGTCGTTCGGGAAGACGTGCGCGCGGAGGTCTGCGTCGCTCGGCCCACCGTAGAGCGAGGCGCCCTGCCACGAGGCGTCGATCTGCCGGAGCTCGAACGCGCGCAGCTCGTCCTCGCGGGCGCGCGGGGGGTCGACGCGGATGACCTCGAGGAAGGGGGCGCCGCGGGCGGCGTTCCGAAAGTGACGCAGCTCGAGCGCGCCCGCGCGGAGGCGCGCGGTGTAGGGCCCGGTGCCGAGGCCTCGCCCCAGATCGATCGCGAGCGCCGGCGCGGCGAGCCGCCGCGCGAGCTCGCGCGCGGGCTCGGGTAGCCGCGGGGCGCCGAAGACGAGCTCGGTGGGGCTCGCGGCGCGCACGTCGAGCTCCTCGCCGTCGAGCGCGAGGCCCGCGATCCAGCCGGGGCTCGCGCGGCCCGCGCGGCGGAGGGTCCGCGCGACGTCGGCGGCGTGGAGCACGCGGCGGTCGTGCCGACGGATGCCTGCGCGCAGGGTGACCAACAGGCCGCCGTCGGGGAGCGGCGTGGGCAGGGCGGCCGCGAGCTCGGGCTCGGGCTGGCCGCTCCCGCCGATGGTGTAGAGCCCGTCGAAGACGGCGCGCGCGAGCATCGCGTCGAAGGGCGAGGTGGGGCGCGACGGGTCCGGCAGGGCGAGCGGTCCGTCCGCGGGCAAGCGGAGCGTTCCTCCGTAGCCTGGCGGCAGCGCGCCGCGGGCGAGGGGCGCGAACGCCGCGACCAGCATCAGCCCGGAGACGAGCAGCGACGCGCGGCGAACCTCCCGGCCCGAACCTCCGCCGCTGGCGTCGTTTCGGACGCCGCCGCTCATGGCATCGCCGCTCATCGCACCACCCAGAGCGTCGCGCGACCCTCGCCGCGCGGCTCCTCGATCGCGAGCAGCTCCTCGACGCCGTCCGCGTCGAGGTCTCCCGCGCCCGCGACGAGCACCGACCCCTCGAGCGGCTCGGACTGCCAGACCGCGCGGAGCGCGCCGTCTGCGCGCACGCGCAGCAGCCGGAGCTGATCCCCCTCGCCGACGAGCGCGTCGCTCGACGTCAGCACCTCGGCTTGGCCGTCGTGGTCGACGTCCGCGAGGCCGATGGCTGCGCCGTAACCTCCGAGGCCGACGACGCGGTCGCCCGTGCGGACCACGATGCGGCCCCGCGGCGTCACCACGGCCTCGACGTCGGCCTCGACGCCGTCGACGCGGCGGACGGCCCGACGGGCCCGCGCGTAGAACGACGTCGGCGCACGCGCGGGCGAGGCCTCACCCACGCGCGCGAGCAGCACCGACGCGTAGTAGTCGCGGCCATCGACGGGGGCCGCGCAGGCGTCGGCGAGCGCTTGGCTGCCGGGCGGGCAGAGGCCATCCGCCACGGGCGCGACGGTGAGCGCGTCGCCCTGGCGCGCGATCCGGAAGGTGCCCTCGCGATCCCGGAGAGACGCGAGCGCGGTCGCGCCGTCGACGGTGAGGACGCCGAACGCGCGAGGCGCCCCGACGCCTGGCCTCGCGGCGCTCGGCAGCCGCGCCTCGCCACGCCGCCGCAGCCGGACGCGACCGGTCGCGTCCGCGCCCAGCTGGTGCGCCTCGACGACGCCGTCCTCGCGCAGCAGGACGAGCTCGGCGGGCCCGTCGCCCGCGAGCTCGACGACCGCGAGCGCGACGTAGCCGCGCGCCGGAAGCGAGTACGACCGCGCGACGAGCGTCGTCTCGGTCAGCGCCGGGAGCGGCGCCACGTAGCGCCGCAGCTCGGCGTCGAGCGGGACTCGCGCGAAGTGTTGGCGCTGCGTCGGCGTCTGGACCGAGGGCACGAGCGCGCGAGGGAGCCACTGGCTGCGCGCGAGCATCACCCGCAACCAATGCGGCGCGGGCTCCCCGACCCGCAAGGCGAGCGTGAGCGCGTTCGCGCCGATCGCGGCGTCGAGCATCACGCTCGGGCCTTCTCCGCCGCTGGGCGGCAGCGCCGCGCGGAGGCGCCGCTCGAGAGCCGCGCCGTCCGGGCTCGCGCTCGGCCAGCGCGCGTCGACGTCGACGGCGCCCACGCGCTCGGGCGCATGCGACGCGGCCAGCGTCTCGGCGAGCCATTGCTCGGCGGCGCGGAGGCTCGGCAGCGTCGTCGGCGGCTGCGCGCGCGCGCTCGTCACGAGGCCGAGCACCAAGACCACGAGCGGGGCGCGGCGGGTCACGGCGGCGGCTCGTCCTCGAAGACCTCCGGGCCGCGGCGCTCGCCGTCGCCCTCGGGCTCCGGCTCGTCGTCGTCGAAGGCGCCCAGCTGCTCCATGAGAAAGGTCGAGGAGTCCGCGACGTCCGGTGGACGCGCGACCTCGGTGGGGGCGGTCCCCTCGAGGAAGACCTCCTCGAGGGCGTCGGTCTGCCCCGGGTAGGGCAAGAGGCCGCTGGCTGGATCGATCGACACGCTCACCACACCTGGCGGGCGTGGGAACTCGAGCGCGGGCCGTCGCCCCTCGGCGGCGCGGATGAGCGACATCCAGACGGGCAGCGCCGCGCGGCCGCCGCTCTCGCGGCGCCCGAGGCTCCGGCGATCGTCGTAGCCGATCCACACGCCCGCGACGACGTTGGGGGTGTACCCCACGAACCAGGCGTCCTTGGCCTCGTTGCTGGTGCCCGTCTTGCCGGCGCTCGGGCGCTCGAGGCGCGTCGCTCGCGCGGCGGTCCCGCCCGCGGCGGTCACGCTCTGGAGCATGCTCGTGACCACGTACGCCTCCGCCGGATCGAGCACGTCGCGCGCGGCCGGGCGCGGCGGCAGCGGCACGTCCCGGCCGTCCGAGCCGACGATGCGCGAGATGAAGCGCGGCGCCTCCCAGCGTCCGCCCGCCGCGAACGTCGCGTAGGCGTTCACGAGCTCGATGGGCCGCACCTCGCTCGCACCGAGCGCGAGGGCGAGCGAGGCGTCGAGCTCGCTCTCGACGCCGAGCTCGCGCGCGAAGGCGGCGACGTTGGCGGGGCCGAGGTCTTCGATGGCGCGGACCGCGACGAGGTTGATCGAGCCCGCGAGCGCGACCCGCAGCCGAACCGGGCCCTCGTTCTGCCAGGTCTCGTAGTTCTGCGGGCGCCACTCCTCGTAGACCACGGGCGCGTCGATCATGACCGTCGCGGGCGTCATCCGGCGCTCGCGCACCCCGAGAGCGTAGACGAAGGGCTTGAAGGTCGAGCCGGGCTGGCGCCGCGCCTGCCGTGCGCGATCGAAGCCCGCGCCGCCTTCGTAGCTCCCGACGATCGCGAGCACGTCGCGCGTGCGCGGCTCGATCACGATCGCAGCGGCCTGCGGGCCGAGCTCGAGCCGCGCGATCGCGGGGGTCTCGGTCGCGACCTCGCTCGCGCGCTCGTCGTCGCGCGCGCCCTCGTCGCTGGCGCCCTCCTCCTCGTCGTCGTCCGCGCGCGCGCCGCTCGGGAGCTCGAGGATCGAGACGCGTGCGCGCGCGCCGATCGGCGCGAAGGCGCTGGCGGAGAGGTTGTCGGGGTTGAAGCGCGCGAGCCCTCGCAGCTCCGCGATGGCGCGATGACCGCCGACGTCGAGGTGGATGACGCCGCGCTCGTCGTCCGCCCCGGTCACCTCGGCGTCGTAGGTGCGGCCGAGGCGCAACGCGTCGACGGGCGCGAGCGCGCGCGCGCGCCTCGGGCGGCTCAGCGGGCCGCGCAACCGCTGGCGCCCGTCGAGCGCCTCGAGCCCCTCGCGGACGGCGCCGCGCGCGGCGCGCTGCAACCCCAGATCGAGCGTGGTGTGCACGACGAAGCCGCCGCGGCCGAAGGCGTCCGCGCCGACGATCTCGCGCAGCTCGCGGCGCGCCAGCGTCATGATCTCCGCGCCCTCGGCCTCGTCGATCGCGCGCGGCACGATGCGGGGCTCGGCCTCTCGCGCGGCCTCGATCGCCTCGAGCGGGATGTCGGGCCAATAGGCCTCGCGCTTCTGTTCGAGTTGGCGAAGCACGTAGGCCTGGCGTCGTCGCGCGGCCTCGAGGTGGGTGCGCGGCGAGAGGCGCGCGGGCGCCTGGGGGATGCCCGCGAGCAGCGACGCCTCCGCGAGCGTCAGCTCGCTCGCGTCCTTGCCGAAGTAGAAGCGCGCGGCCTCTTGGACGCCGTAGCGGCCATGGCCGAAGTTGATGTGGTTGAGGTAGACGTGGAGGATCTCGTCCTTGCTCAGCTCTCGCTCGACGCGGCGCGCGAGGATGAGCTCGCGGAATTTGCGCGAGAAGGTGCGCTCGGGCGTCAGCAGGAGCAGCTTGACCACCTGCTGGGTGATCGTGCTGGCGCCCTGGACGGCGCGCCCCTCCTCGACGCCGCGCAGGATCGCGCGGACGATGCCCGTGTAGTCGAGGCCCTCGTGCTGGTAGAAGTCGGAGTCCTCGGCCGCGAGCACCGAGACGATCATCTCGCGCGGGATCTGATCGAGCGGGATGACGGTGCGGCGCTCGGAGAAGATCTCGCCGATCGTCTCGCCGTGGCGGTCGAGCACGCGGGTCGTCTGAGGGGGCGCGTAGGCGCGCAGGGACGCCACGTCCGGCAGGTCGCGGCCGAAATACCAGAACACGCCCGTGACCCCGAGCAGGCCGAGGATCGCCAAGACCGCGAGCGCGATCAGCCCGCGGCGCGTCCACTTCCACCAGCGCGGTCGCTCGCGCTTCGTGCGCGCGGCGGCTCGCGCGGCGGGACGAGCCCCGCGTGTGGCGGTGGCCTTCGGGGTGGCCTTCGGGGCGGGGGTGGGACGACGGGTCATCGAAGCAGCGTGTCGCACGCCCCCGTCGGGCTCGGGGGGCCGTCGCACCATACTCGACTCGGAGCCACTGTGGAGCACGCGGTGGTGGAACACCGGGAGGGCGCCGCTGCCTTCCCGCGGGACGGACGCTCGCCGCGGTTCTTTGGCGAGGCATCCCTGCGGCGCGGCGCGCAGCGAGCGGAGTCCCGTGGGGGGTGATGGGCGGGGGAGGGCGTGGTCACTCGGCGGCGCAGCGGACCGGGCGCGCGGAGGGCAGCGCGGTGCGCGGCCGCTCGCGATCGTAGAGGCGGGCGGGATCCAGCGTGCCGCCGCGGCGACGGAGCAGCTCCACGTAGACCTCGCGGATCGGCGGGCCGTCCTCGACGGCGACGGCGCCGTCGGGGAGCGCCGCGAAGAGCGGCGTCGTCGCGAGGTAGTCGCTCGTCGCCACGGTGAGGACGCGGTCGTCCCGCATCACGCGGCCTCGCGCGTCGCGGAGCGTCACCACGAGCTCGTCGCCTCGGCAGCTCGCCTCGACGCGCGCGCCCGCGATGAGCAGCGAGCCGTCGTCGCGCACGAGGTTGTAGCGGAGGACCTCACGCATCTGGGCCACCGTCAGTCGGACGGTCGCGAAGCGGTTGTCGAAGGGGAACGAACGGTAGAGCGCGCCATACGTGAGCGGGCCCTCCGGCAGCGGCTCGCGCACGCCGCCGGCGTTGAGCAGCGCGAGATCGGCGCGCGGGCGCGCCTCGGCGAGCAGATCGGCGAAGAGGTTGCCGAGCGGGGACTCGCCCGCGTAGTGACGCCAGAGTTCGCCGGCGAGCGTCACGCCGAGCGGCTCGGCTTCTCGCGCGGCGGCCGCCGCGGTGGACTCGGCGACGAGCGCCGCGACGTCGGCGTCGAGCGCGACCGGCGCGCCTTCGTAGTCGCCGAGCGGGCAGACCTCGGCCTCTTCCTCGGCCGGACAGAAGAAGCGCGGCGGGTGGATCCGTGACTCGACCACGCGCCCAGCCTCGAAGACGAGGTCCACGCGCCCGAAGGCGTGGCCGGTCGCGAACGACTCGATGATCGGCGTGCCGTTCACGCGATGCGCGACGCCCCGGTGGGTGTGCCCCGCGACGATGGCGTCGACCGTGCCGGGCTCGAGCTCCCGCGCGACGCGGAAGATCTCCTCGTCGGGGTTGCAGCTCGAGAGGTCGTCCGGGTCGTCGAAGCTGCGGCAGCGGCCGCCCGCGTGCACCGCGACGAGCACCGCGTGCGCCCCCTCGGCGCGCAGCGCGGCGGCGAGCTCGGTGATCGTGGGCGCGAGGGGGGCCATCCGCAGATCGCGCACGTTCGCGGCGATCGTGGTCGTGAGCGTCTCCTCGGTGCTCAGGCCGATGACGCCGATCTTCAGGCCGGCCTTGTCGAGCATCACCGTGCGGCGCACGTTCTCCCACGCCACCGGCGCGCCCGACTCGGCGTCGAGGTAGTTCGCGGCGAGGAGCGGGAAGCTCGCCTCGGCGGCGCGAGCGAGGAGCGCGCCGCGCGGGTCGTCGCCCGGAGCGGTCGGAACCGCGTTCGGGCCGATGGGGCCGTAGTCGAACTCGTGATTGCCGATGGTCGCCGCGTCGTAGCCGAGCGCGCCGTAGAGCCGCACCATCGAGGCGCCCTCGTCGAGGTTCGACGCGAGGGTGCCCTGCCACATGTCGCCGCCGTCGAGGAGGACCACCGCGCCGCCGTCGGCCGCGCGGGCCGCGCGGAGGTTCATGAGCATCCCGCCGAAGTGGGCGAGGCGCTCCATGTGGCCGTGGACGTCGTTGGTGCCGACGACGCTGACGATCGTCCGCGGAGGCGGCGTCGGCTCGGCGAGCGAGGGCACCGCGTCGAGCGTCGGATACGCCGGGACGGGCGGAGGCGCCGCGCAGGCGATGGCGAAGAGCGCGAGCGTGGCGCGAAGGACGATGAGCCGAAGCATCGGCTCGGTGTAGCGGGCGCGCGCGGCGGGCTCAAGGGCGGCGCCGCGCCGTAGATTCACTCGAGGTGGACGACGAAGCGGGCGTGCAGCGATCCCTCGTCCTCGAAGATGTCGATCCTCGCGCGCCGGCCGAAGTGGCCGACCACGCCCTCGATCTGCCCGAGCTGGTAGCTGTAGACGCCGTAGAGCGGCGCCACGTCGACCTGCACCGCGCCGTCGATCCGGGCGGCCGTCACGCGAGGCCCCGGCGCCACCTTCTCGTAGACCGGTGGAAAGTGCATCACGGCGCTCAGCCGGTCGCCTCAGGTGAGCGGGGGCGGCGCCGCTCGCGCCCGCGCGACGCGGCGCTGCGCCCAGATCAGCGCGACGACCGCGACGACGGTGGCGGCGTTGGTCATCGGTCCGAAGTGCGCGGGGGAGACGACCGCGCCGGCGGCGCCTGCGAAGAGCGCGAGCGCCGGCAAGAGGAAGGGGCGACCGAGCCAGAGCGACCCGATCACGAACGCGAGCCCACCGAGCAGCATGTCTCCGCTCATCACGTTCGCGACACCAGGCTCGCGGACGAGGGCGAAGAGGCGATGGACGAGCGTCGTCGCCGCGAGCGCCAAGTAGAGGTCGACCAGGTGCCGCCCCTCCTCGGTGCGCGCGACGCGCCGCCGCAGCACGAGCAGGAGGAGCGCGGGCGGGAGCAGCGTGAAGCCCCAGACCCCGAGGAGCTCGAGGTGGGCGTCTTCCGGTGGGACGCTCGACCACGGCCGGACGAAGGTCCGGTAGACCTGCACCGGCACGATGCCGAGCACGAGCAACGCGAAGAGGCCCTCGCGCTGACGCCGGCCCGCCTCGAGGTCTCGCTCTCGCTCGCGCCGGTCGCGCTCCGCCTCCTGCGCCTCGAGGCGCGCCACCGCGTCGGCGTGCCGAGGCTCGAGCACGTCGAGGGATCGGAGCTCCGCGAGGTGCCGGCGCGCGGAGGCGAGGTCACCGCGCGCGATGGCGTGCTCGACGAGCAGGCGCGGCAGCCCCTTCTGCATCGCGAGGGCGAGGGGGTTCTCGGGCCATTTGCGGAGCGACTCGTGGAGCGCGAAGCGGCATTGGATGGCGAGCTGATCGATCGCGTCGTCATCGGCGCCTTCACCCCGCTGGAGCGTCTCCTCGAGGGCCTCGAGCGACTCCGCCGCTCGGTCTGCCAGCTCGCTGGCGGAGCGGAGCTGCAGGTAGCGCCGAATCGCCTGCGCGAACTCGAGCGCCGACGCCGGGCGCTCGTCGCGCGCCGCGCTCGTCGCCCGGTTGGCGAGCGCCGCGAGCGCCGTCGGGACCGTGGCGTCGTACTCGACCGGCTTCGACTCCACGACCGAGAGGATCGCGCTCCACGCGCTCGAGGCGGCGTGGCGCGCCTTGCCCGTCAGGAGCTCGTGCAGGGTGCTCCCGAGCAAATAGACGTCGGTTCGGGCGTCGGGCTCTTCGCCGTGCACCATCTCGGGGGCCATGTAGGCCGGCGAGCCGACGACGCCGTGCTGCTCGAAGACCCCGTGCACCTCGCGGGAGTACGCGACGCCCCAGTCGATGAGCATCACCTCGCCGAAGGAGCCGATCATCACGTTCGCCGGCTTGACGTCGCGGTGGATGACGCCGCGAGTGTGGGCGAAGTGCAGCGCGTTGCAGACCTGCACGAGGATCTCGAGGTGCGCGTCGAGCTCCTCGCCGCCGAAGAGCGGGTTGTCCTCGCGGACGGGATGGCGCGGATCCGCGAGCACCTCGCTCCACGAGGCGCCCTCGATCCGCTTCATCACGAGCACGGGGTTGCCGTGCGCGTCCTCCCCGAGCTGGTGGACCGGCGGGATGTTTGGGTGCTCGAGCATTCCCGTGATGACGGCCTCGGCGACGAGGGCCGAGTGCAGCCGGCTGTCGGTGGCGGTCTTGACCGCGACGCCGCGGTGGAGCGAGGGCTGCCGCGCGAGGAAGACGCGCCCCATGCCCCCTTCGCCGAGGGTCCGGACGTAGCGGAGGTCATCCGCGCGGGGGACCAGGACGACACCGGGCGCCTCGGCGTGCGTCTCGGGAGGCTGCGTCTCGGGCGGCGGCGCGACGATCGGCCCGGCGCGAAACGCGGGCCGGATCGTCTCGGAGGCGTGCAGCGTGTCCGGCAGGCTCAGGCGCTCGCGGAGCGCCTCGACCCCCGGCCGCGCGACCTCGCCCTCCACGCCCTGCTGCTTCATACGCGCGCGCAGTCTCCCAAGGGGCGCCAGCGCTGTCCACGGAGTCGACGGGTGAAATCCCCGACACCTGGCACCACGCCCCTGCCGCTCTGGCGGCGGGCGAGCCTCCGTGAGCAGAGGTGAGCGCTCGTACGCCGCCGCCGACGCGCCACGGCCTACGCTCCACGTGAGCTCGCTCGGTCGCCCCGGAAGCGGTCCTGCCGCGCGGCTCGCTTCGCGAGCGGCGTTCGCTGCGCTCGGCGTGGTGGTAGGCGCACGGACCGAAAGGAGCGCACGTTCATGGATTCGAAAGGAATTCTGGCTCACGACATGAGCTGCCCTCACCTCCGTGATGGCGGTCACGCTCCGCGTGACGTGAACGCGCGACGCTCCACGTCCATGCGTACCTCATTCGCGCTCGCGCCCTTCGCTCTGCTCGTGGCCTGCTCCAGCGCGCCCTCCAGCGGCGCGCCTGCGGGCGAGAATCGTCCGCGCTCCGAGCCGATCGAGAGCGTGGGCCTCGCGCTCGCGCTGCCGGTCGCGACCGTCGCCGAGGCGAAGGCCACGCTCTCGCGGCTCTTCGGCGACGCCGCGCAGGCAGGGGACCGGCTCACGGCCCACCTGCTGCAGCCGGGGCTCCGCCTCAGCGCGCTCCCCGACGAGCGCACGCCGGAGCAGGGCGTGATCGTGCTCGAGATGGACACGATGGAGGCCGAGCCGCGCGTCGTCCTGCAGGTGCCCGCGAGCTACGCCTACGGTCGGGTCTTCATCGACGCCGCCGAGGTCGCCTTCACCCGCGCCGAGGCCGTCGAGGCGTCACGTCCCGGCAGCATGGAGCCCTTCGTGCTCGAGTACCGGAGCTGGAGCCCGAACGGCGGCACCCTGACCGTCCGCGCGCGCTTCCAGGACGGGCAAAAGACGCTCGAGCTCGATACGACCACCCCCGAGACCTCCTTGCGACCCGACTCGCTGAACGCCCCCGCCTACGGCGGCGAGCCATGGGAGACCCTCGGCGGCACGGTCTGGTTCACCCTCAGCCGGGACGAGTTCGACTTCTTCTCGACGCGCGCATATGGGCTGTCGGCGGGCGCCGCGCAGAACTTCCGCGACTTCCGGCTGCTCCCTCATGACTGGCTCCGCCTGACGGTCACCCCCGAGCTCGCGGAAGAGCGCGTCGACGTGGCCTTCGAGGTGCTCACGGTGGACGGCCGCCGCGTGCCCTTCGCGCGCGCGCCCGCGTCGCTCGTCGCAGGCGAGCAGTTCCGCGCCAACGTCTTCCGGATGGTGGCCAACATGAACGCGGCCGAGCGCGCGGAGCCGGGGTCGAGCGCGTCTTGGCGTGTCCCCTTCTACTACGACGACCCCGAGGGCGGCGGCGTGGTGAGCGTCATCGCGCAAGGGCAGGGCGGCGTCTTCCGCATCGCCTATGCGGTCGAGGCGCCCCGCCGGCGACTGCGCGACGTGAGCTTCCTGCCCTACCAGGGCCACGTCGAGGTGCCCGAGACCCTCGAGCCACCCCGGCGGACCTGCGCGGACGTCGGCAGCACGGAGGCGCTCCGTGGCCGCTTCCGCGTGCGCTTCGACGCGTCGAGGACGGTGCGCGAGAGCGAGCGGCTCATGCATCCGCTGCGGGGAAACGTCTGGGGCGACGTCTTCCGCGCCGAGGACGTCACGCTCGCTGGGCCGCGCGACGGCGCGGTCGCGCTCGCCAGCTTCGCCTTCGAGGACGTCGACGCGACCGTCGTCGGCGCCGGCATGGAGTACGTGGTCGACGCGGAGCTTCCGATCGGCGAGTACCAGATCCTCGGCTTCATGGACGTCGACGGCGACGCGGATGAGAGCCCGCGGCCGTCGCCAGGCGATCCCGTGACGCTGCCCATCGGCGGCTATCGGCTCGAGTGCGCCGAGCAGCCTGTCGTGGTCGAGTTCGCGCTCCTCCTCCCCGAGGGGTACTGACCGCGGGGGCTCGGCGTGAGGGGCGCGTCACGAACGATCGCGCGCGTGTGCGCTGGCGTCGCGCGGATCGGGCCTGTGTGTCTGGACGGTGTGTGTCTGGGCGTCGCGCCGATCGCGTGCGTCGCACCGATCGCGCGCGTGTGCGCGGGCGTCGCGCTGATCGCGCTCGCCTGCCAGACGCCGGAGCGCCCGCGCGCCGCGAGCGCGAGCCTGATCCTCTACGACGACACGGTCTGGGTGGCGTCCGCGGACGACGACGCGCTGATCGGGCTCGACGCCGCGACCCTCGAGCCGCGCGCGCGCGTCGCGATTGCGGGGGCTCCGACCCACCTCGCCCGGGCCGACGGCGCCTTCGTCGTCGGGCTCGCGCAGGAGAGCGAGGTCGCCTGGGTCTCGGAGACGCTCGAGGTGCGGCGGGTCCCCGTGCCGTGCGGGGGGACCGGGGCGGCGCTCGCGTTGCCCGACGGCGGCGCCCTCGTGGCCTGCCCGAACGACGATCGGCTCGTGCTCGTGCGAGACGGCGCGCTCGTCGCGACCTTCGACGCGCCGGGGCGCCCGACCGCGCTCGCGCTCGCGGCGGGACGCGTCTACGTCAGCGCGTCGCGCGCGGGGGCGGTCCGGTCGGCGCCGGCGGAGGCGCTCGACATCGACGCAGTCGTCGACGTCGAGCCGCGTGTCCTCACGACCGTCGCGTGGGAGACGCGCCGCATCGAGCAGACGCCAGGGTTCGCGGCCACCCAGGTCGACGCGCTCGCGCCGAGCCCCGAGGGCGTCGTCGCCTCGTACCAACGCGTCGACGTCGACAGCGATCGCGACCGCGATCCGTCGCGAGGCGGGTACGGGAGCCTCGTCGACGGCGCGCCGCGCCTCGAGCCGCGCCTGCTCGCCCCCTGCGGCGGGCGCTACGCGCGCTTCGATGGCGGTGAGCGGGTGGCGAGCGGCCCGAGCGCGCTCGCGTTCGACGCCGCGCGCGAGCGGCTCTGGATCGCGCACCGACAGACGGGGAACGTCGTGCTCCTCGCGTGCGCGCCCGGCCGGGGGCTCGCCGAGGCGAGCGACCGCGAGGCGCGCGTGCTCGGCGCGCTCGCGCTCGGGCGGGGGCTCGAGGGGCTCGCGCTGGCGCCTGATGGCAGCGTCTACGTCGACGTCGCCTTCGACCACGCCGTCGCGCACGTCGCGCTCGCGGACGGGCGGCTGGTCGTGCGCGCGCAGCGGACGCGACCGCTCGGCCCGACGCGCCTGTCCACGGCGGCGCTGCGTGGTCGCGCGCTCTTCTTCGACGCGCGGGACCCGCAGCTCACACCGAGCGGAGTCGTCACGTGCGGGAGCTGTCACCCCGCGGCCGGCGACGACGGCCTCTCGTGGTTCCTCCACACCGCGACCGTGGGGCCGAAGCTCCGCCGCACCCTGCCGGCGTGGTCGGCGCGGCCGGCGCTGGCGCCCTATCACCGGGACGGAGAATTCGCCGACGCGCGCGCGCTGACCCTCTCGACCCTGCGCGCGCTGCTCGAAGGGGACGGACTGCTCGTCGACCTCGACGCCATCGTGGCGTTCATGCAGGAGGCGCCCGCGCCGCCGCCGCGTCCCATCGACGATCCCGCCGCCGTGGCGCGCGGGGGCGAGCTCTTCGCGAGCCGCTGCGAGCGGTGCCACACCGCGGGCGGCCGCGGCAGCGACGGCGAGATGCACGCCGTCGTCCCGCTGAGCGCCGACCCCCTGGGCGTGCTCGCCGCCGCGCTCACCCCCACCCTCGAGGCGATCCGCGCCCGCGCGCCCTACCTGCACGACGGACGCGCCGCGAGCCTGCGCGACGTGCTGACGGTGCACGACCCGGAGGGCACCCACGGCGGCGGCGGGCTCGATCCTGCCGACCTCGCCGACCTCCTCACGTACCTGGAGTCTCTATGAAACGAAGCCCATGCGACCGATCCGTCTTCGCCGCCCTGCTCGCGTTCGCGCCGCCCGCGCTCGCGGCCCTCGCGCTCGCGGTGCTCTGCGCGTGCGGTGACGACGACATGCCCGCGCATGACGCCGACCTGTCGGTGGATGCGGCGGCCGACGCGGAGGCGGACGCGGCGCGCGACGCGGGCCTGGTCCCGCTCGAACGCCCGGCGTTCCCCGCGGCGAACGCGGTCCCCGCCGCCGATCCTCGCTACCCGGGGATGATCCGCTTTCTCTGGGACACCTGGGGCGTCGAGGTCCTCGGGGAGTGGCCGCCCGCCGCGTTCATGATCGATCTGATGACGGAGGAGCCCGAAGTCTTCGGCGATCAGTTCTCCGCGTTCGGCTTCCTCCCCGATCCGAACGACGACCTCCCGGTCGGCTTCAAGCGCGGCGTCGACGACGAGACTCGGGTCTATCAGACGTGCGCGGTCTGCCACGTGGGTAGGCTGCCCGACGGTCGGACCTGGCTCGGGCTGCCGAACCTCGAGCTCGACCTCGGGCGCTTTCGCGTCGAGGTGAACCGGCGCTGGGTCGCCGCCGGAAACGCGCCGCTCATCACTTCGCTGCAGGAGGAGAAGGCGAGCGCGCTCGGACCAGGGCGCTTCCACGCCGAGTCGGGCGACTACCCGCAGGTCGTCCCCGCGGACTTCCCACCCTACTTCGGGCTCGGGGAGCGGACGCGGCTGAACTACCTCGGCACGGGCGGTGACGTCCGGAGCGAGGCGTATATGGCGATCTTCTCGTTCGGCGCCGGCAACCCGAACCCGCGGGACGCGGTCGTGCCCTTGCCGAGCCGCGCGCGGGTCGACGAGTTCCTCACGTTCCTCGGCGCCATCGACGCGCCGGTCGGCCCCGCGCAGGATCCCGCACGGGTCGAGGCCGGGCGGGCGATCTTCGCGCGCGAGCGGTGCAACGACTGCCACCGGGTCGACGACCCGAGCGCGCTCCTGGTGGTGCCCTACGCGCCCGACGGCGTCGAGCGCCACCCCGGCGACGACGACGACTTCCCGCGCGGCGCCATCGCGACCTCGCGACTTCATCGCGTGCTCATCGACGGCGACGAGGAGGGCGGCGGAACCCCGAGCGACGAGGGGCGGGCCGACCTGATCAACTTCATCGTGCGCAACGGGCTGCGCGTCGGGCCCTCCGACGGCTACCGAGCCGCCGACCTGCGCGGGGTCTGGGCGACCGCGCCGTATCTGCACAACGGCAGCGTGCCGACGCTCGAGGACCTCCTCCGCCCAGCTGCCGAGCGACCCGTGACCTTCGAGCGCGGAGGGTTCACCGTGGACACGACCATCCGTGGCAACGGCAACGAGGGACACGAGCTCGGCACCACGCTCGACGACGACGAGCGCGACGCGCTCGCCGCGTACCTGCGAACGCTCTGAGTCGGACACGCCGAGTCGACACCATGGACCGACGCAGAACGCGTGGATGTCAATCGGCGCGGCGTCTCGAGAAGCGCCGACCTCACGCGGAGCCACTCCGTCGGTGCGCCGCGCAGCTCCGCCACCGTGGACGCGGACCAGGGGAGCGGCTCTGGTTCAAGGGGCTGCCACGGCCGACGGAGCGCCTGCAGCGCTCGGCGCGTGTAAGAACATGAACGGAAAGTTCACGACGGTGATGCCCCCATCCCCGTTCGGCTGGAAGCGAAGCGATTGGAGGAGGCGCGCCATGCAAACCTCGAGCAAGAGATCGAGCGCGCCGGAAGGTTCTGTGGAAGAGACGCGAACGACGCTCCCATCCTGGTCGATCACAAACCGAAACATGACCCGCCCTTGCAGGTTGGGGTTCGACGCGAGTCGCCACTGGTAGCAGCGGTGGAACTCGTCGGATCGCGTCCGGATCGTGGCTCGGATGTGGTCACGACTGCGAGGGCCTGGGAGCTCCGCGACCGATTCGTCGGTGGGGATCGGGCGAGGGAGCAACACCCACCGGCCCGGACCGACCTCGAGGGCCCACTGGTCGCCCTCATCGCAGGTTGCGATGGCGTCGGGGTCGCGGCGGATGATCGGCGTGGCGGGGGGCACGTGAAACCCGCTGACGTGGTGTTCCGCCGTCTCCAGCTCGGTCGACGCGACGGTCTCCGCGGGACAGGCGGCGTGGGACGCGAGGTTGCGCGCGATCCTGAACGTCTGGTCGGGAAGCCCGGCGCTCACGGCCACGGTGAGCTCGGTGTCGGTCACGCCGCGGAGGTAGAGCGGGGTGCCGACCTCGATGTGGCGTCCCGAGCGTGTCTCGAAGAAGCGCTCAGTCGCGCAGAGATGGAGCGCGAGGCGATCGACGACCATCCACCTCACGCCGTGCGTGGGCAGGCCCAGGTCCACGTAATGGCGTCGGTCGACCGCGTGAACGACGACGGTCCAGTCGCCCCGTAGCTCGATGACCAAGCCGTCTCGAGACAGGCGCGCGCCGTGCGCTCGGTAGCGGCCCGAAGGCAGGTGCCAGCCAGGAGGCATGGCCACCGCTGACGCCACGGCGGGCGCTGGTGGTTGGGGGCGTTGGGGCGTCGTGGCCGTGCCGGCGCAGGCGAGGCAGACGACCGCGAGCGCGGAGGCATGGCGGCGCATGGGCGAGTTCGTGCGCGGGTTGGGCCTGGAGCGCAACAGCTCTCGTGCCGCGGCTCTGGAGGCGCCGAGCGACGAGCGGTGCATCCGCCTCGAGCAAGAGGCGCGCGTCGTGGTGCTCCCGGGCGGTGGTCGCGTCGCGCTCTCGGCGCGACCGCTCCTGCGTCGCCTCTTCCTCGCGCTCGTCGAGCATCACGCGGCGGCGCCCGGCGCGCCGCTCGACAGCGAGGCGCTCCTCGAAGTGGGGTGGCCTGGCGAGCGAACTCTCCCGCGCGCCGTCTACGATCCTCTTCGCGCTCTTCGCCGTCGCGTGCGCGCCGGTGCGTCCGATGGGCGCCGACGCCACCGTCGACTCGGACGTCGACTCGGGCGTCGCCTCGGACGGGGCGGTCGACGCAGCCGACGATGGGGCGAGGCCGGAAGCATCCGACGCGGCGGACGCCGGCGGGTCCTCGCTCGGGCCGCACGATTGCGAGCTGAAGATCGTGGATGAACCGCGGCGCGAGTGTCGTGAGGCCTGCGACACGCCCGACTCCTGCTCGTGTCGGGGCGCTACTACTGCACCCTCCAATGCACGGACGACGTCGAGTGCGCGCACCATGGCGAGCGGATGGCGTGTGTGATCGAGATGGGCGGCGTGTGCGCGCCGGTGCGCGCCGCGGTGCGAACGCGACGCGGACTGTCCGGTCGGGTTTCATCGCTGCGACCCGATCGGACACTTCTGCGATACCTACCCTGTCGATTGAGATCACACGTCCCTCGTCCCACGTCCCTCGTCCCACGTCCCTCGTCCCTCGTCCCTCGTCCCTCGTCCCTCGTCCCTCGTCCCTCGTCCCTCGTCCCTCGTCCCTCGTCCCTCGTCCCTCGTCCCTCGTGGGCGGTGAGCGGTGAGGCTCCCTTGCTCGGTAGACTCCGCTCGGCCCGTGTGATGCGGGCTCCCCCTGCAATACGAAGGGAGTGAGTGAGTGAGCCGACGTAGCTCGCGGCGCAGGGCCACGAGCGCACCTCGTGCTTCGTGGTAGAGGCGGGTGATGATGTCCGCGCCCTCCCGAGACCTCGCGTCCCTCGAAGCCTTCATCGCCGCCGACCCGGCGCTGCGCGCGCTGCGCGACGAGCTCGCGGCGGCGCTCGCGGGCGACGACGACCCGGGCCACGACGCCGCGCATGCGCTCCGCGTCGCGCTTTGGACGTTGCGATTGGCGCCGGACGAGTCACCGCGGGCAGCGATCGCCGCCGCGCTGCTCCACGACGTCGTGAACCTGCCCAAGGATCACCCCGAGCGACACCTCGCGAGCGAGCGCAGCGCGGAGCGCGCGCGCGAGCTGCTGCCGCGGCTCGACTTCGACGCCGCCACCACCGAGCGCGTCGCCGGCGCCATCCGCGACCACAGCTTCAGCCGGGGCGCCACCCCCGAGTCGCCGCTCGGCGACGCGCTGCAGGACGCCGACCGGCTCGAGGCGCTCGGCGCCCTCGGCCTCTGCCGGACCCTCAGCACCGGCGTGCGCATGGGCGCGCGCTACTTCCACGCGGACGATCCGTGGGGTCGGCGGCGCGCCCTCGACGATCGCAGCTACAGCGTCGACCACTTCTTCACGAAGCTGCTCGGCTTGCCCACCACGATGCGCACCGCGCGCGGCCGCGAGGAAGCCACGCGGCGGGCGGCTTTCCTCGAGGCCTTCCTCGACCAGCTCGCCGACGAGCTCGGCGTCGCTCGCTCGACCCCAAGGTGATGATCCCGCCCGCGTGAGCTCGACGAGCTCGGCGCGTGAGCCCGATCGAGCGCGGTGACTCCGCGTGGGTGGCGCGTGAGTCCGCTCGAGCGTCGTGACTCCGCGCGCGTGAGCGGCGCGTGAGCGGCGCGTGAGCTGGCGCGTGATCTTCCACTCGCTGCGCCGATCCTTGAGTCAGAACGTGCATCGTTGCAGGGTTACGCATGCGCCGAGGGATAGGTTGGGGGCTCGCGTTCTGGGGGATCGTCGGTGGTGCCTGTGGACCGTCCGGCGACCTGCACGAGGCAGACGCGGCGATCGGGCCCGTAGACGCACCCCTCGACGCGAGCACGCCCGACGCGCCGGCCGACGCGCCGCGTGACCTGGAAGACGGCGACGCCGGAGGTCTCGCGGACGCTGGGCTTGCCGCCGACGCGGGCGCCTCCACCGAGGCTGGCCCTTGGACCCCGCCGTCGCGCGCCGCGCTCATCCCTGCGCACGAGCGGTTCGCCTCGAACACGTTCTCGCTCGGAGGACAGTCCGCATTCTTCCACGACGAAGGCCACGCGGCCGGGGTCTTCCACACCTACGACGCGTTCGACGCGTGCGGGCCGGCCCGCCGCGTCCACGTCTTCGTCCCTCGCGACTACGCCGGTCGGGACGAGCGCCTCGCCGTCCTCTACTTCAACGATGGCAACACGACGTTCTGGCCGGGAGGCGTCTCGCCCGACACCTGGGACGCCGCCCAGGCCCAGAGCGATCTCTTCATGGCGGGCCGCGCGCCGCGCGCGATCCTCGTGGCGCTCCACCCGCTCGAGCGCGAGCGCGAGTACACCCACGCCGAGTGGGTCCCGGGTCGCGCGTGCTGTGGCGTCACCGAGTACGCCGAGCGCGTCGCGCGCTGCGTCGCTCCTTGGGTGGACGCGCACTACCGCACGAGCGGCGCGCGCGCGATCGTCGGCTCGTCGCACGGCGGGCTCGCGGCGTTCTTCCTCGCCACACGTCACCCGGAGGTCTTCGGCTTCGCGGGCGCCCTCAGCCCCAGCTTCTGGGCCGGCGTCGACGCGCGCGCCGACGGCACTCGTGGCGAGTCGGTCCTCGAGGAGAGCGCGCTCGTCGCGCCCGTGCGCTCACTCCTTCGCGACCGGACCCGCCGCCCGGCCCTCTGGATCGACTGGGGACTCGTCCGCGCGGGCGGCGCGCACAACGCGATCATCGAGGCGATGGCGACGGACCGCGGCCGCGAGATGGTCTCGCTCCTCGAGGCCCACGGCTACGGGGCGGGCGAGCTCGCGTGGTTCGAAGACTCCGGCGGCGCGCACGACGAGGCGTCGTGGGGGCGTCGGCTGCCCCGCGTGCTCGAGCGCGCCCTCGCGCCGCGTTGAGGGTCGGGGCGCGCTCGAGCCACGCTGATGGCGCGAGCCCTCCAAGCGGCGGCCGCTCGGCGTTGCTACCTCGAGCCCGCGTCCGTGGGTGATGACGCCGTCTGCGCGTCGGACCTCAGGCTTCGTCGCGTCGCGTAGGATCAGTCGGTAGGCGCCTCGCTCGGGGCCGTCGTCGGCGCACGAACGACACCACCAGAGCTGCTCCGAGCCACCCGCCGAGCGCGCTGGACCTTGGAGAGGTCGCGCAGCCGGCGCTCCTCGTCGGCGACGGCCCGACCGCACGACAGACGCGCGGGCCCCCGTCGCTCGCGGCGTCACACGTGAAGCCGTCCCCGCAGCCCTCTTCGCCGCACGGTCGTGCGCAGCTGCCGTCCAGGCAGACGCCGGAGGCGCACGTGTCGTGGGCCTCGCACGAGGCGCCCGGCGCGCGGCCTGGCTCGGGCTCGGGCTCGGGCTCGGCGTCTTCGGGGACGCAGGCCCCGCAGCCGCCGGCCCTCGCCGTGCACACCTCGCCCCGATTGCAGCGGCCCCCGGGGCCACAGGGGGCGGCGCACCGACGGCCCCCCGCGCCGAGGTTCACGCAGCGCGTCGATTCGCAGTCGAGATCCGCCTCACAGGCATCGCCGTCCGCCCGCGCGCCGGGGCGGCCAGGGCGACAGACCCCCTCGCAACGCTGCGGTCCTAGCGGAGCGCAGTAGCCCGACGCGCCGCAGCCGCTCGCGGGCTGCAAGGGGTCGCACGAGGTCGCGCACTGCTGGCGACCGTCGAGCGTGACGCACGTGCCGCTGTTGCACTCGCGGTCCATGGTGCAGGCGGCGCCATCTGGCGCGCAGCCCTCGTCGACGAGCTCGTCGCAGTCGTCGTCCTCGCCGTTGCAGGTCTCCGGGGCGGGGATACATGACGGGTCGCCGCTGCTGGCGTCCGCGATCGCGCGCTCGATGAACGCGCGGTATTGGTGGATGGTGTTGTAGGCGCCGCGGGCGCGCCCGCACTCGAGCCCGGCGAGATCGGAGGCGAAGGTGTACGAGACCACGCCCCAGACGCGGCCGTCCGCGCCGATGAAGGGACCCCCGCTGTCGCCCGTGCAGATCGTCGGGGGGACGCGGATGTTCGTCTCGCCGATGCTCTCCACGGTGTTCGTCGTGGAGTATTTGACGCCTGACGCGCCACCGGGGCGCTGACCGTAGCCCACGGCCGTGAACGACTGCCCGAGCAGCACCGAGGGGTCGTCGAAGGAGAGCGCCCTCGGGCGCTCGCGCGCCGGAGTGGCGAGGATGAGCACGGCGACGTCCGCGCCGTCGAAGACGTCCCACGAGCCGGGGACGGCGCGCACCTCGGACACGCGGTAGGTGCCCTCGTCGGCGTTGGTGCCGACCTGCACGCGGAAGCGCGAGGGTTGATCCGGCCTGCCCGTCGCGGGGTCGGTGGGAACGCAATGCTTCGCGGTGAGGACCACGCGCGGCGCGATGATCGTCGCCGTGCAGTTCTGTCCGGTCACCTCGTTCCGGATGAAGACGACCTCCGGATAGCCACGCTCGATCGTGCCGCCGACGATCGCCGAGGAGGTCGCGTCCGCCTCCTCGAGCATGCAGCCCGAGGTGATCAGCAGCGCCAGCGCCGCGGCCGCGCGGAGCGGTCGCGCAGCGAGGGGCGTCGACGCTCGTCGGGCGCCCGCGATCGACGAGGTGTTCTTCGCAGGGGCGGTTCCAGGTTCGATCGGTTGACGAGCTCGGGTCTTCGAGTGGGTTTGCACGGGGCGACTCCTCGGTCCTGGCGCGCGAAGGATCCAGCAGACCGCGCCCGGGCGCGCTTACATCGTCTGTCGCGGCGATCGCCCGCGCGGCCGCGTCGCTCGCCGCGGGGGCGCGGTGAGCGGTAAGGGCTTGTAAGGGGTCGGGGCCCTGCCCGACGCGAGGCCTCGCTTAGGATCCGAGCGTCGCAGGTCCGCGGCAGGAGGTGCCATGCGCAGGTTGAGCTCGGTGTTGCTCGCGATCGTCGTCAGTCAGGGGTGTGGGCAGGCCGAGGCGCCGCCGGCGGCCGAGCCTTCGGCCCCCACCGAGCCCGCGGCGCCCGCCGAGCCCGCGGCCGGTGCCGTCGAGCCTGCCGTCGAGCGGGCGGCGCAAGCTCCCACGACCGCCGTCGTGCCGATCCCTCCGGGCGAGGTCCCGCCCGCCGACGCCCCCTCGCTCCCGGGCACCGAGTTCCCGAGCTTCGGGACCTTCCGTCTCGAGGCGCCCGCCTACTTTCCGACCCGCGAGGCCGCCGAGAAGCTGCGCGCGGGCGACCTCGATGCGAGCGGCCTGAGCTACTTTCGCGGCATGCTCGTCGGTCACGACGCCGACGCCGCGATGGTCACGGTGCGCGACCTCCGGAGCGAGACCTACGACGTCCCAGCGTCCTACGTGCTTCAGGCGCGTGAGCCCGTCACGCAGGTCTCGGTCGGGCAGATCGTCCTCGGGGTGCGTTTCAACCGCGCCGAGCTCGTCCTGGTGACGAGCGCCGACGTCGACGAGCGTGGGCAGGTGGCGACCCTCGGCCTCGCCGGCTTCATGTCCGACGCGGTCCGCGCGGGCTCGGACACCCTCGAGTCGCTCGTCCCGGTCGTCGACGGAGGGATCGGGAGCAACGCCGTCTGTCGGGGGCCGAACGGCGTGCGGGGTTACATGGTCGTGCGTCGCGCGCCCGGGAAGGTGCTCGGCTACGACGGATCGTTCGTGCGGGTGCTGGACGAGGCGGCGTGCCGCTTCGCGCCGCTGCGCCCGACCCTCGCGCCGGGCGACGCGATCGCGTACGTGTCGGCGATGCAGCACCGCGAGGCGACGGTGCGCGAGGTCGACGACGCGACCGGCGCGGTGAAGGTGGCCTACCGGTGGGGCACCGGCGAGCGCGAGGACACCGCGCGCTTCGGGTCGATCGTGCGCGAGCTGCCGCCGTCGCCCTGAGCGGGGGCGGCGAGCGCGAGGACACCTTCGGATCGATCGTGCGCGCGTCGGTGCGGCACACGACCTCCACGCCGATCGTCCACGGCAACCGGGAGCGATTGTTCGGTGGGACCCCCCGCCTTCATCGCGAGGCTCTGCGTGCGCGCCGAAGTCGTCCTCGGCCGCGAGCCCGAGCCTCCTCCGCAGCTCCCACCGAGCAAGCACGATCGAGGACGCGCGCTCAGCGCAGCGCCTTGGGTAGCCACACCGGTTGCAGCGCGCTGCGCCATACGCAGTGTCCGGACTCCCACCGAGCGACGGCCCGATACGGCTCGTCGAGTGAGCTGTTGTCGAGGAGCGTGGCCACGTCGACGAACTCCACCGCCGCTCGCAGGTCGGCGAGCGTCCGTGGGAATCTGGAGACGAGGCGTGCGCGGGGCACGCCGTGGCCACCGGCGGCAGTGCGCTGCGAGACCCGCAGCTCAGGCAGCTCGGGGCTGGCGATCCCGATGAAGACTAGGGACGACGACGTAGCCGAGAGACTGAGCCTCACGCAGGAGCTCGAGCTTGGCCCCCACCGGATCGGAGAACACGGTCTCGGTGCAGAACGACTCACCGCGTTCCATCAGGAAGTGGCGCTCGGCGTCGGCGAGCTCGGACGCCTCTCGGGCCAGCCGCTGCGGATCGTTGATCGGGAGCGTCGCGGCGATCAGGTCCGCGTTGACGAAGGGAAGTCCGAGGCGTCCGAGGTAGATGTCGTAGAAGGTCGACTTGCCGGCGCCGTTTGAGCCCGCGAGGACGACCAGGCAGCGCTCTCGCTCGGCGAGGAGTCCGCGGAGTCGGGCTTCGATCCGGTCGAGGGTCACATGCCCCTACGAGGCTCGTCGGAGACCTCGTCTGCCACGAACTCACCATCGACCAGCGTGCCCGTCGTACGCGCCCCCGAAGGGTCGACACGGACCAAGCGCCCCTCGTCGTCGACGCCGTATCTCGGTCCGGGCACGGCGGTGATGTGGGCCAGCGCGGCGCTTCGATCGGTGGACCGAGCGAGCTCCTCGAGGACCCGGGTGACACGGGCGCGCGGAGAGCCGACCGAGGCAACGGCCCCGCCCCCGAGCCGCTTTAGGGCCAAGAGCTCGCGGTGATCGAGGAGCTTCTCGACCGCCCGACCGAGGGTGGCCCAGTGCTCGAGCTGCGCCGTCATCGACCGGCTCGCGGCGGCCGATTCCTCGCGCGCGGCTGAGGCGAGCTCATCGGAGACTTTGATCGGCTTTGCCATGTCGTCACCCTACGCATCGACGGTAGCGTTTTGCTATCTCATGTGCACGGACGCGCCGGCGGGGTCGCGAGCGCGAAGAGGTGGTTCGCTGGCGGCCACGCGGGTGATGTCGTTGGGGGCACCAGCGGGCGCGTCGGCTTCACCGGTGGGCGCCGAAGAAGGCCGTGATCTCGCTCGCGCTGACGCGGAGCCACTCGTGATCGGCGTCGCGATCGACGACGACTCGAGGGGTGACGCCTGCGCGCGCGAGCTCGGCCTCGTAGAGGCGCATCGTGCCGATGGGGACGACGCCGTCACGCTCGCCGTGGAGGAAGAGCGTCGGCGGGTGGTCGCCAGCGAGCGTCGGCACCGCGCAGAAGGCGCCCCCGCAGGTCATGTAGGACGCAGACGCGATCGCGATCGCGCGGACGCGGCCTGGGTAGGCGAGCGCGACGCGCGAGCTCATGTAGCCACCGCTCGAGAGGCCCGTGGCGAAGAGCCGGTCGCCGTCGAGTGGGCCGAGGTCGCCGCGATCGATCGCGTCGAAGAGCGCGCGCATGAGCGCGTGGTCCGGCGCGCGCGGCCAGTCGTCGCGCCAAGGCGCGAGGTTCGTGTCCCACGCGCCGTCGCGCGCGAGCGGCGTGAGGACCGCGAAGCCCGCGTCGAGGAGCGCGCGGACGACGTCGGTCTGCCAGTAGGCGCCGAACGCGCCGAGGCGCTCGCCGCGCCAGACGCTGCGGCCCTCCACGAACGCGCCGTGGAAGAGGAGCACCGCGGGCCAACCCGCCGCGGGCGCGGCGCCGAGCGGCGTCTGGAAGTAGAGCGTGCGGGAGAAGCCGCCCGCGTCGAGCGTCGCCGTCTCCTGCGCGCAGGTGATGCGCGCCGCGCTGACGTCGCAGCGGGATCCGCCGGGGCCGGCGTCGTCTCCGGTGCTCGCGTCGGCGTCGAGCGCGTCGCCGTCGAGCGCGTCGGCGTCCAGCACGTCGCCGTCGACGTCCACGCGGGCACCGTCTGCTCGTAGGGCGCCGTCCGTGAGGGCGCCGCCGTCTCGCGCTTCGGTCGACCCGTCGTGGGCACCTGCGTCCTCGGGCAGCGTCGTGCCGCACGCGAAGGCGAGCGAGGCCGAGAGTCGAAGCGCGCGGACGACGAGCGAGGCCGAAAACCGAAGCTCGCGCCGCGGCGTCCCGCCGCGCGAGGCCACTCCGCCTCGCGGCGAGCCACCACGCGAGGTCGCTCCACCACGCGACGTCACTCCACGACGCGACGTCACTCCACGACGGGAGCTCACTCCGCCGCGCGAGCTCACTCCGCCGCCTCGACCGCGCGCAGGGCGCGATCCCGCGACGCCCACCAAGCGTCGAGCTTCGGCCAGAGCCGATCCTTCGCGCTCTCGCTGACGACCGCCGCCACGTGCCCGCCGGGCAGGTGCGTATGCGTCACGTCGTCGCTGCCCGTCCGCTCGACGAGCGGCAGCGCGCTCTCCTTGGGCACGATGTAGTCGTGCTCGAAGCTCAGGACGTGCACGGGGCACCGGATCTGATCGAGGCGTGCGGCGTGCCCACGCAGCGCGAGCGTCCCGTGGACGAGCCGATCCTCCCGGTAGAACGACCGGATCCACGTCCGGAAGATCTCGCCCGGCAGGTCGACGTTGTCGTTCGCCCAGCGCTCCTTCGCCATGAACCCGTCGAGGAAGGCGCCGTCGAAGCCGCGGCCCGTGACGAGCTTGTCCGCGAGGTACGCGAGCTTGCTCGGCGTGAGCGTGGGGCGGAGCATGAGGAAGCTCGCCTGCAAGAGCGGCCACGGCACGTTGCCGAAGGCGTCGACCAGGCTGTCCGGGTCGAAGGCCGGGTTGCGGGTCCAGGTCGCGAGGATGCCGTCGTCCGCGAAGGCGACGGGAGCGGCGAGCGTGGTCAGGGTAGCGACGCGCGGGCGCGGCTCCCACGTGGGCGCGCGCTCGGCGGCGGCGTGGATCACCGCGAGCGTCCCGCCCATGCAATAGCCGAGCACGTGCGCGTCCGGCGCGCCGCTCGCCTCGCACGCTCGGCGAAGCGCGCGACCGAGGTAGCGACCGACGACGTCGTCGAAGGTCAGCAGGCGGTCCTCGGCGCCAGGCTTGCCCCAGTCGAGCACGAAGACGTCCCAGCCGCGCTCGGCGAGCCACTCGACGAGGCTCTTGCCCGGCAGGAGATCGAGCACGTACCAGCGGTTGATCATGGAGGGCACGAGCACGAGCGGGCGCTGGTGGGTCGGCCGCGCGCCGCTCGGCGCCGTGAAGCGCAAGAGGCGCCATTTGTTCTCGGCGTGCACCACGACGTGCGGCGTGCGTCCGACCGCGGGCGCGGAGTGTCGCACGAGCTTCACGAGGTTCGAGAGCAGGCCCATCATCGCCTCCCGTAGAGCGCCTCGAGCGCCGCGCCATGACGCTCGTAGACCGCCTTGCGCTTCACCTTCAGGGTCGGCGTGAGCAGGCCCCCTTCGACCGTCAGGGGCTCGTCGATCACGGCGATGGCCTTGATCGTCTCGTAGCTCGCGAGCTCCGCGTTCACCTGTTCGACGCGCCTCCAGAGCATCGCGCGCACCGCCTCGGGGTCGGCGTCGCCGCCGCGCTTGGCGAGCGCCTCGCGCACGGCCGCGTGGTTCGGCCAGACGCCCGCGACGAGGAACTTCTCGCCATCCCCGTAGACCACGACGTGCTCGAAGAAGGGATCGTCGCGGAAGCGAACCTCGATGTTCGCCGGCGCGACGTTCTTGCCGCCCGCCGTCACGAGGATGTCCTTCTTGCGGTCGACGATCTGCAAGAAGCCGTCGTCGGTCCAGCGCCCCACGTCGCCGGTCTTGAGCCAGCCGTCCTCGGTGAAGACCTCCTGGGTGGCCTTCGGATCCTTGTGGTAGCCGGAGAAGACGCTCGGGCCCCTCGCGAGGATCTCGCCGTCCTCGGCGAGGCGGAGCTGGACCGAGGGGAAGGGCCTGCCGACGCTGTCGAAGCGGAAGGCGTCGGGGCGGTTCATCGTGAGCGTCGGCGACGCCTCCGTGAGCCCGTAGCCCTCGACGATGAGGAGGCCCGCCTCGTGGAAGAGCTCCTTGACCTCGCGCTTGAGGCCCGCGCCGCCGCTCAGACAGAAACGGAGCGAGCCGCCCGTGAGCTCGTGGAGCTTCGCGATCTGCTTGCTGCGCTCCTCGCTCGACGCGAGCGCGAGCGAGGCGAGCTTGTCCCAATAGCTCGGCACGCTCATGAACACCGAGGGGCGCACGAGCGGCAGCTCGGCGAGCGCCTGGCGCGGGTCGGAGAGGTAGGTGACCCAGCCGAGCTGGTTGCCGATGCCCGCCTCGCCGAAGCCGAAGATGTGGCTCATCGGCAGCCAGAGCACGTCGACCATGCCCTCGTCGAGGAGCGGCGCGAGGACCTCGAACCAATCGCGTCCGTTCACGCCCACGTTCCGGTGCGTCAACGGCACGCCCTTCGGTCGGCCGCTCGTCCCGCTCGTGTAGAGCATCACGCCGGGTTGGTCGAGCGAGACGGCGGCCAGCGTGCGCTCGAACGCGCTCGGATCTTCGCGGTGACGCGCGGCGCCGAGGCTCCGCGCGCGCGACCAGGTCACGAAGCGCCGGTCGAGCTCTTGCGACGTCGGGAGCGCGGCCGCCCCGGCCGCGCCGCGTGCGCGCGCGTCCGCCGCCGCGGCGTGCGGGTCGAGGGCGTCGTCGAGGAGCACGACGCGGCGGACGCCGTCGAGCGAGGGCCAGACCTCGAGCAGGCGCGCGAGCAGCTCGGGGGTGTCGACGAAGACGATCTTGGCGTCGCTGTGCTCGACGACGTAGCCCGCCTGGTCGGCGGTGCTCGAGCCGTAGATCGGCACCATCACGCCGCCCGCCGCTTGGATCGCGAGCGCGGCGCTCATCCACTCGACGCGGTTGGGCGCGAAGACGCAGGCGCGGTCGCCGGACTTCAGCTCGGTGCCGAGGTAGAGCGCGACGTCGCGGATCTGATCGGCGAAGGCCTGCCACGTCACGGCCCGCCAGTCGTCGCCGTCGTGCACCATGAAGCGCGGCCGCGTCCGCCGCTCGGGGAGGTGATCGAAGACGATCTGCGGCGCGATGCGCAGCTCGCTCGTGTAGCGCGCGACGTCCATCACCGCCCTCCTTCGTCGCGGCGCGCCGCCTCGGCCTCGGCGAGCCGATCCTCGAGGTCGAGGAGCTGCGACTGCACCTCGTGGAGCGCGTGGAGCACGCGCTCCTGATCGTCGCGCGTCGAGAGGCCGAGGCCGCCCCACCACAGCGACATGAGCTGTCGCTGCTGCGCTTGGAGCTTGGTCATGCTCGCAAGCATCGACCCCGCGGGCCCGAGCAGCGCCGGTGACTTCATCCAAGTGTCGAGCAGGCTCGTGCTCGCCTGGTCCCAGGCGTCGAAGCCCTTCTTCCACATGCTCCAACCGAGCTCGAACGGGTTCTTCATCTCATGCTCCTGTGCTTCGCGCGTGGAGGTCGTGATCACTCGAGGGAGAGCCGGCGCAGCTCCGCGGCGGTCGTGAAGTCGGCGGCGGCCTCGCCGAGCCGCGAGGTGGCGCGCGCGACCTCTCCGAAGCACTCGAAGAGGAAGCTCGTCTGCCTCACGGTGGTCGCCGCGCCCGCAGCGGGCTCGATGGTGACGCGCACGTCGACGCGGTGCGCCTGCGTGAAGGCCAGATCCCGCAGCTCGAGGCGGCCTGCGGCCACCGCGCGCACCTCGTAGACGTCGCGGCCGGCGTAGGGCAGGCCGCGGAAGGTCCCGCCGCGGACCTCGCCGACGCTCACGTGCTCGGCGCCCGGCGCGATCGGGAAGCGGTAGAGCGCGACCGGCGCGCCGTAGACGAGCAGGGTCCGGCCTTCGGGAGGATCCATGGCCGCGCTCGCGGTGCCGAGCAGCGAGAGCGCGCGCTCGTCGTGGTGGTACACGCCGAGGGTGCGCGCGCCGGCGTCGGTGGGCGCGACGAAGATCGTGCCTGGCAGCGTCGCGACGAGGGCGGCGAAGTCATCGGCGAACCAATGGTCGGCGAGCGCGCTCGCCGTGAGGCGCGCGAGCTGGTCGTCGGCGTAGTCGGTCGCGAAGTCCCAGACGCGGCGCTCGTCGACGATCGCGCCGACGAGGTTCACGGCGCGCTCGACGCCGGCTGGGCTGACGAGGAGGCTCTGCGCGACGCCGAGCGCGGGCGCGAGCTCGTGGGCGTCGATGCGTCCGTCGAGGTTCGGCAGGCACTCGAGCACGCCCGCGTCGCCGGGATCGTAGGGCTCGCGGTCGGGGAAGGTGCGGTTGTCACCGCACGCGGCGAAGGCGAGCGCGCAGAGCGCCAGCAGGAGCGCGCGGGCGCCGAGGTCGTGCCGCGTGCCGACGTCCTGGCGCGAGTCGCCGCGGTCGTGCGCGCGGTGCGAGGGCGTGGGGGCGAAGCGGGACGTCGGAGCGTGTTCGTCGGGACGGGGCATGGGCTCCTCAATAATGAAAGCCGAGGCGCAGGCGGAGGAGCTGCGCGGGGCGGGCGCCGAGCCCGAGGACGGGGTTGTCGAAGCCAGCGAAGGGGAAGAGCACGGCGTACTCGAGCGAGGCGAGGAAGCCTTCGCGCGTCGCGTAGACGATCGTCGGGTCCACCTCGAGGCCGAGCGGACGCTCGCCGCCGGGTGTGCTCGTCGGCTGCACCGCGAAGCTCGCGATCGCTGCGACGTGCGCCTCGAGCCGCCCCGGGCCCAGCTCGGCGAGGCGTACGCGCGCGTGCGGGCGCACGTAGACGGCGTCGGTGACGGTGCCGATGATCTCGCGGAAGAGGATGCGGTCGATCCGGTAGTCCGAGTGGAAGCGGAAGTTGTCGACGCGGTTGTCGAACGGGGGGCGCGCCTGCGGTCCGTCGAGGTCGCCGGGGCGCGGCGCGGGCGCGTTCGGTCCGCGCGCGTTGCGTCCGAGCTGCGCGCCGAAGCCCGGCGAGGGATCGCCGCTCGCGAAGCCCGCGTCGAGACCGACGCTCCACGTGCTGCGCCCCTCGCCGTGGCCCGGACCGAAGTCGGTCTCGAGGGCGGCGCCGATCTGGTCGGACCTCAGCGGCTGCCGCAGCTCGACGCCCGGGACGAGCGAGGGCTGCTCGATGCGCGCGCGGAGATAGGCGGCCTCGAGCTCGATGCGACCGAAGGGGAGCGTGACCTTGAGCCAACCGTCGACGGCGGTGGCGCGGAAGCCGCGGTGCATCGACTGCGCGCGGTCGATCGCGACGGGGCTCGCGAGCGGGAGGTAGCTCGCCGGGACGTCGCCGTGCTGCCAGCGGTGCGAGACGTAGGCGCCGTATTCGACGCTCGTGCGACCGGCGCGGGCGCGCCGGCGGCGCGCGAGGTCGGTGTGGAAGTCGAGGACCGCGAAGGTGAAGGTGCGGACGTTGTCCCACGGATCGAGCGCGACGACGCGGCCCGGGGCGTTGCGCTGCGTGGTGGGACCGATCGACGTCCAGTCGAAGGCGACGGCCCAGACGTGCCCGAGGAAGGGCGAGACGAAGGCGACGCGATCCGCGGCGTCGCCGCTGTCGCAGTCCGCGCAGTCGCCGCCGTTGGCGAGCATGCCGAGGCCCCAATGGTTGCCCATACGGCCGACCGCCAGCATGCCGAAGGGCGTGAGGGCCTCGGCGTAGGCGCGGCGGATGACGAAGGGTTGGTCGGCGGGGCGCTGGCTGACCGCGACGCTCGGGACGCCCTCGGGCTGCGAGCCGAGCGAGAGGTTGTCGAGCGCGTCGAGGCGGACACGCACCGCCATGCCCGCGCGCGGGACGAGGAGCGCGACGTCGGTGCGCAGGCGCATGTCGGCGTGGCTGAGCCACTGCGCGCTCGGGTCGGAGAGCGGCACCGGGAAGAGCGGATCGCCGCTCGGCGTCGGCCCTCGGTCGAGGTCGAGGTTGTAGAGGCCCTCGGCGCGCGCGCGGAGCGCGCCCGCGAAGACGACCTTGGTCTCGCGCGCGGCCTCGATGTCGAGCCCGATGTCGCGGAAGCCCTGGGCGGCGGCGGGGGACGCGGCGAGGAGGAGCAACGCGAGGAGCGCTCCGAAGGGGACCGGGTGTTGGTTCGGGGCTTGAGCGCGGTTCTCGTTGAGGACCGGGTGCGTGTTCGTGTGCGGCCTTTGCGGGTTGTTCGTGCGCGCGCACGTGACCGTGACCGTGTTCGTGTCTGTGTCCGTGTCCGTGTTCGTGTTCGTGTGCGGCCTTTGCGCGTTGTTCGCGCACGTGGACGTGGACGTGGACGTGGACGTGGACGTGGACGTGCACGTGGACGTGCACGTGGACGTCGTGGACGTGGACGTGGACGACGTGGACGTGGACGTGGACGTGCACGTGGACGTGCACGTGGACGTGGACGTGGACTCGGGGGGGGTCACCATGGCGCGCCTCCCTCGGTCGTCGCGGGCTCGGGCGGGCTCGGCGTGGGCTCGAGGGGCGCGGGGGCCTCTGGGGTGGCGGGGGCCGGGGGCTCGAGGAAGGCGACGAGGTCCCGGGTCGAGGGGGTGCGCGCCTCGATCATCGGGAAGTGCCCGCATTGCGGGTAGACGCGGAGCTCGGCGTTCGGCAGCTCGTTGACGAGGCGCTCGCCGTAGGTGAGCAGCGTGACGGCGTCCTCGCGGCCCCAGAGCAGGAGGGTCGGCTGCGCGATCTCGCGGTAGCGCGCCGCCTGCGCCTCGTATCGCATCGCGCGCACGGCGGCGAGCGCGGCGGCCGCGGTGCCAGGGCGCCGGACCTGCTCTTCGACCGTGTCGATCAGCGCCTGCGGGATGAGCTCGGCGTCGTGGAAGGCGAGGGCGATCTTGTCCTCGCTCCGCTCGGTGTAGAAGACGCCGAAGATCACCTCCCCGAGGCCACGGGCGCGCGCCCAGTGGAAGCTGGTCGGGAGCTGCTCGGGATAGACCCACGCGTCGTAGAGCGCGATGCGCTCGACGCGCTCGGGGGCCTCGAGGGCCATCGCGAGCGCGACGCTCGAGCCATAGCTGTGCGCGACGACGGCGGCACGCTCGAGCCCCCGGGCCTCCATCAGCGCGAGCACGAGGCGCGCCTGCTCGTCGGGGCCATAGCCGTGCTCGTCGCTCGGCGGGGGCCGATCGGTGTGGCCGAAGCCCTTGAGATCGAGCGAGAGGACGCGGAAGCGCTCGCGCAGCGCGGGTCGGACGCCCGCCCAGACGCCGAGGCTGCTCGCGAAGCCGTGAACCAGCACGACCGCGGGCGCGTCCTCGGGTCCTTCGTCGACGTAGTGGACGCGGGTGCCACGGATCGTCGCGAAGGCGCCGTCCTCGGGTGCGTCGGGGAGGGCGCCGGAGTGGTAAGAGACGCAGCCGGTCGCGAGCGTGAGGATCGCGGCGATCGCGCGGCGGTCCACGGACCGGCGGGGGCGTGGTCGTGTGGTCGCGGAGTCGGACACGGTCGCGGAGTCGGACGCGGTCGCGGAGTCGGACACGGTCGCGGAGTCGGACACGGTCGCGGAGTCGGACAC